>JAEDLE010000005.1 GCA_016295455.1 Bacteroidales bacterium | reverse complement strand
CAAAAATACAAAATCCGCACGATTGTTTCCATAGCTCGAAAATAATGCCTATTTTTATGCTCCGGATGGGGATTCGACAGAAGATCTCCATTCAAATATCTGTAACACAGACTAATATACTTACCGATAACCATGAGCCAGCTTCACGTAATCGACCACCCCATGGTACAGCACAAGCTTACCATACTGCGCCAGTCATCGACAGGCAGCAAGGATTTCAGGGAATTGCTTAAGGAAATAGCCCTCCTGATGGGCTATGAAATCACCAGGGACCTCCCGCTTGAAGATAAAGAGATCGAGACCCCGATATGCCGTATGACCGCAAAGGTGGTGTCCGGCAGGAAACTGGCCATCGTACCCATACTCAGGGCCGGTCTGGGCATGGTCGACGGACTCCTGACCCTGGTCCCTGTTGCCAAGGTCGGCCACATCGGACTCTATCGCAACGAGGAGACCCACAAGCCGGTCGAATACTACTGCAAGCTGCCTGAAGACATCCAGGAGAGGCTTGTCATCGTCGCCGATCCTATGCTCGCCACCGGCGGAAGCGCCAGCGACGCCCTCACAATGCTCAAGGGCAAGGGCTGCACCAACATCAGGCTCATGTGCCTGGTAGCTGCGCCCGAAGGCATCAAGGCCGTACAGGAAGCACATCCCGACGTCGACATTTACGTCGCGGCGGTCGATGAACATCTCAACAGCAACGCTTACATCGTACCGGGCCTCGGCGACGCAGGCGACAGAATCTTCGGAACGAAGTAAAGCACTGGCAATCAAGCCTCCAGCCCACGGCGAACAGCGATACTCCGGCGATCGGTATGCCGGAACATCATCAAATGAATATGCCGACGTGAATCAGTTTCCACGTCGGCATATTCATTTGAAACACAGGGGGACTAGAACGTGTCGTAGTACTTCGCATCCCTCGGGCTGACCTTGTTCATGTTGTCGAGGAGCATCTCGTTGGTCTGATACTGGTCCATAAGCTGGAGCATGAAGTTCATTGCCTCTGTAGGGTTCATATCGGCGAGGAGCTTGCGGAGTATCCATATCCTGTTCGCCTTGTCAGGCTCGTAGAGCAGGTCGTCCCTTCTGGTGCTGGAAAGCAGCACATTGACTGCCGGGAAGATTCTCCTGTTGGAAAGATTCCTGTCCAGCTGAAGCTCCATGTTGCCCGTACCCTTGAACTCCTCGAAAATCACGTCGTCCATCTTCGAACCGGTTTCGGTCAGGGCTGTGGCAAGTATGGTGAGGGAACCGCCGCCCTCGATATTCCTGGCTGCTCCGAAGAACCTCTTCGGCTTCTGGAGGGCATTTGCATCCACACCTCCGGTCAGCACCTTGCCTGATGCAGGCTGAACGGTGTTGTAGGCCCTTGCGAGCCTGGTAATCGAGTCCAGGAGTATGACCACGTCATGTCCGCACTCTACCAGCCTTCTAGCCTTCTCTATCACCATATTCGCAACCTTCACGTGTCTTTCGGCAGGTTCGTCGAAAGTTGAAGCAACGACCTCCGCCTTCACGCTTCTCTGCATGTCGGTGACCTCCTCAGGACGCTCGTCGATGAGCAGGACAATTTCATAGACCTCAGGGTGATTGTCAGCGATGGCATTGGCTATACTCTTGAGCAGCATGGTCTTACCCGTCTTCGGCTGGGCCACGATAAGACCTCGCTGTCCCTTTCCGATAGGGGTGAAGAGGTCGACTATCCTGCAGGAGATATCCTTCTCGTGACCGTGACCGAGGAGATTGAACTTCTCATCCGGGAAAAGCGGTGTGAGGAAATCGAACGGAACCCTGTCCCTGATGAACTCAGGCGTGCGGCCATTGATATACTTGATGCGCACGAGAGGGAAGTACTTGTCACCTTCCTTCGGCGGACGGATTTCTCCGGTTACGGTGTCGCCCGTCTTCAGCGCATTGCTCTTTATCTGATTCTGGGATACATAGATATCATCAGGGGAATTGAGATAATTGTAGTCCGAAGAACGGAGGAAACCGTAGCCGTCAGGCATGATTTCAAGCACTCCCGTCGCCTCGACGGTGCCCTCGAACTCAATTTTCGGCTGACGCTCCTGCCTGGGCTGGTTCTGCCTGTTCTCCCTGGCCTCTCTCATCGCGTCCCTTCCGTTGAACGCATCCCTGTTGCCGGCATTCTCCTTTGGAGCATCCTTCTGTGCATTTTCAGCCGCATTTGCCGCATTCTGCTGCTTCTGCTGGAGATGCTGTCCTATCCTCTGGATAAGCATCTCATTCTTCTGCTTCTGCGCGGCCAGTTTCTCAGGATCCAGATTGCGGTTCTTCTTTTCCTTCTTTACGTCAAGCTCCGGCTGGGCATTCTCAACCGGCTGCTCTGCAGGTGTTTCCGCAACAGATTCTTCCGTTTTTGAAGCATCTGCATTCTCCACTGCGCCCTCAGGTTTCTCATCCTGCTGGATCTTCTTCTTCCTGCCCCGCTTGCCCGCAGGCTTGTTCTCGGCATTTGCGGCATTGTCCGCATTGTCCGACGCAGCCTTCCTGCCTTTGCGGCCCTTGCCCTCAGTCGCCCCGGCATTTTCCGGAGCAGCAGCCTCAATTTCAGCGGCAACTGTCTCGACCGCAGCGGCTTCCACTGCTTTCTTGGGCTTGCGGCCACGCTTTGCCGCCGGCTTGTTCTCAGCCGTAGCTTCAGGTTTGTTTACGTTCTCTGGAGCCTCTGCGGAAACTTCAGGCTTGGCCTTTCCCGGCTTCCTGCCTCTCTTCTTTTCCACACGCTCGGGCATCTTTGAACTGTTGATGGCCTGCTGGTCAAGGATGGCGAATCCAAGCTGCTCTCGGTTCATGTTCTTGGTGTCCTTGATCTGCATCTCTTCTGCAAGTGCACGGAGCTGGCTTTCTTCCATTGAATTCAGCTCGAAAATGCTATGTTCCATATGATTTAAATATATTCTTAAAAAGGGATCGCTCAGCATCAAAAAGAGTGGTTCCTGGATGATGGCAGAACGCCGGGGGTAATTAATACACGTCGCCTGAAAGGCTTTTGAAATTATACGTCAGCAAATATAACAATTAGTTTGGTAATTGCAAACAATTATCTGTCCCAGTAGCTGGTACTCTTCCTGAAACGCAGCAGGTCGGACAGCGCGGCGGCATTTGCGGCAATCCTGAAGCTCCACGACTGCCACTTTCCCGTAGGGACCCACGACACGTTTATGTTGAAACAGTGCAGGTCATATGTAGCCGTGAGTTGCGTCGGCGTGATCTTCATCGCCATCAGGTCAAGTCCTGAACTGAGGGTGAGATTCATCTTCGGAGTCAGTTTCACGTTGCCGTTGAAACCAAGGGTCTGGGTGAATTCATTCTTGACCACCAGCTGTTCATTCGTGTACTGGTACCGCTTCGCATAGCTGAAGGAATAATTGAAGCTCATGCTCCACGGCACGTTCGGATTGGTATAGTACACCCATCCGCCCGGAATATATTCGCCCGTCAGCGGATGATAATAAATCCTCTTGTAATAATCGGCCGTCCTCGCTCCGGATGAACCGCCTTCCTTGCTTCCGTCATTGCCGTTCAGAGCGCCCTTGCCTGATATCGTATATGACATTGAGGCTGACGCGTTGGTAAGCCTCAGCGGCTGCCTGAAGTGGCTTTCGACTATGCAGAACTTGTTGATTTTCCTGCCCCTTTCGTCCACTGCATATGGGTCGAAAGTCGCGTTGGCGTTGATTCCGAGCTTTCCGAATATGCTGGTGGACATTGTGACGCCCACTGTGCTCATCTTCAGCGAGTCAGCAAGGAAATTGTATCCAGTCCTGAAATTCAGGTTGTCGATGAGCTTGACTTTCTTCACGCCCTTTCCGGTGGTGTCCCTCATGTCCCTGACCTTGGCCTCGAAATTGTTGCCAATGGACAGGCTCATCGAAGCGTTCCTGCCCTTGCCCGGAACCGAGTACATCTGACCTGCATAGAGGTTGTAGTCCTGGGTCTGGGCCTGCCCTTTGTTGTCGACATATTCATATGTCCTCCAACCGTTTGCATATGTTCCAAGTTCCGGACTGAAGGAGAATGAAACGGTAGGGGAGACAACGTGACGTATCGCCTGGATCTTGTGGCTCTTGCCGAAATTGAACATACCGTAAAGGCGCGTGCTCATACCCAGGCTTCCGGAATATGTCTGCGTGACTCCGAATTTGCTGAAAAGCCCGCTGTCCACCTTGTCCAGCCTGCCGGTCTCGCTGTTGTAGGCATAGTCAGTCTGCCTGAAGAACCAGTTCATTCCGTAACTTATGCCCGGGGTGAAGTTAAGATACTTCAGAAGGGTAAAATTCGGGAGCCCAATCTGGAAATTGTGCTGCATTCCGTTCTGGAACTTGTCCGTGAAGCCTTCCTGGCCGAATTCCGAGGATTTGAAGGATATCTTGTTCTGGAGCGTTGTGCTGTAGCCCAGGGAGAACTTCTCGTAGAACTTTTCCTTGCCGACGCGGTTCTTCTGCTTGAAAGGATAGAACCTGGTCACCGAGAAAGTGAGGTTGGGAAGCGTGAACACATAGGAGCTGTCTCTGGTGTTCTGGCTGTGCAATGCATTGATGGACAGGCTGAACTTGCCGTTCCAGTTCTTCGAGTATGAGATGGAAGAAGAGGTCTGGCTCTGCAGCGCCTCGTCAATCGAAGTCGAATTGTACCTGTTGTTGGAAGGGCTGGAGAAGTTCACGGAAGCGCTGAAGGTCGTTCCGGGACGGGACTTGCTGTCCTGGGAATGCGACCATCTCACGCTGAAGTTCCTGGTCTGCATGAAATCCTTCGCCCCCTTCTCTCCCGTCTGGTCATTGGACATGGTGAGCGAGAAGTTGCCTCCGAACTTGTAATTGACCTTGTAGCGGGAGTTCACGTTCAGCGCCCAGGATCCGAGGGTGTAGTAATCACCTGTGACAGAGAGGTCAAGATAATCCCCGAACACAAAGTACATGCCCGCGTCCCTGAGATAGAAGCCTCGCGCGGTCTCCTCTCCGAAGGTCGGCATAAGCAGTCCCGTGGCCCTGGTCGGCTTCTTCGGTATGAATCCGAAAGGCAGACCTATAGGCAGGGGCACATCCTCAACCACCAGACCCGCCGGACCGAACACAGTCTTTCTGCTCGGCTGTGTCACCACCTTCGCCGCCGAAAGCGTCATGTAATAATGCGGATGGTCAAGGTCACAGACAGAATACCTTCCCTTGGTAATGTTTATGGATTTGTCGGGCATCATCTTTATGTTCTGCCCGTGGAGCAGGCCTTCTTCCTGCTGGGTCACCATATTCGTAATCCTAGCCTTCCTGGTGTTGAAGTTATAGCGGACCTCCTCCATAGTGTAGGTGTTGCCCGCTTCGGTCATGGTCGGCTGGCCTTTGAGTTCTCCGGTCAGTGTATCCAAAGTGCCTCTGGCATAGACAGTTCCGGTCTTCATGTCGTACTCCATGTAGTCGGCGGTCAGTTTGATGTCGCCATATTCCACGGTAACGTCCCCGTAGTAGAAAATCTTGCGCTGGCCGTCGGAGAAGACCTCGCGCACCGAGTCCTTCGCCCCGGTGAACGCCGGCGCGTCGAGGGAACTCTGTTTCTGGAGGGCTACTGAATCAATCTTGAAGAGGGAGTCGGCCTTGTGCAGGGAATCCCTCCTCGCGAGTATGGAGTCGGGCACGTGTATGCTGTCCTTGTTGAAAGCCACAGCCTGGTTGAAGGTCGTACGGTCACGCCGGCCTCTTCTTCCGTCCTGGGAGAGACCTGTAAAAGTACTGCACAGCAGGAATATGGTGACGAAGCTGAGCAGCCAGATGCTATGTGATATGCCGTTCGGCCTTGCGGCGCTGGACTTTCGCATTATTCGATTCAATATCGGTATTGGAGCAAATTTTATATATTTGCAAAACACAAATATAAGACCATTTTGAAAGATTTGCAAAAACACATCAATATACTGACCGTCCTGCTGCTTCTCCTGATCCCTTCGGCCCTTCTGGGCAGCAGCCGCTCCTCAGACCTTGCCCTCGACGTCATATGCATAGATCCCGGACACGGAGGAAAAGACCCGGGCTGTGTCGCCAGGGACGGCACGAGGGAGAAGGACATAGTGCTGTCCATAGGCGTGAAACTCAGGAAGATGCTTGCAGAAAAAGCGCCTTCGGTCAAAGTCGTGATGACCAGATCGGACGACCGTTTCATTCCTCTGGGCGACAGGGCGAACATTGCAAACCGCAACGGTGCCAAACTCTTCATTTCACTGCACGTCAATGCCGTGGACCCGGCCAGAAACAAGAACTACGCAAGCGTGTCCGGCTATTCGGTCCATACTCTCGGACAGTCACGCACCGGCGCGGACCTCTATTCCTCGAATATGGAAATGTGCCGCAGGGAGAATTCCGTCATCTTGCTCGAGGACGATCACGAGACCAGGTACGAAGGTTTCAATCCCAATGATCCTGAATCGTATATCATATTCAACCTGATGCAGAACTCCAATCTGGTGCAGAGCCTGGATTTCGCTTCCAAGACTCTGGAAAGGCTGGAGAAGGGACCTCTCACAAAGAGCCGCGGCATATCCCAGGACCCGTATCTGGTACTCTGGAAGACCACCATGCCTGCGGTGCTGCTGGAATGCGGATTCATAACCAACCAGAAGGATCTGGCCTCAATCAAGACTGATGCCGGCCAGGAGGAGATAGCCAGGCGCATATGTGAGGCCATACTGCTTTATAAAGCGGAGTATGAAGGCCAGCCTGTACCGGAGGTGAAGCAGGCAGTGACTTCGCAGAATGCCGCCGGCAAGGACGGCGCTTCAAGCGCAGGCAAAACCACGGCGGCGGAGAGCGCTCATTCGGAGAAAGCCACAGTCTCTGCGTCAAAACTGTATTACGGCATACAGGTCCTCGCTTCTGCAAAGGATATGGCGGACTCCGATCCTTTCTTCAAGTCCTATGCTCCGACCCGCCTGAAATCCGGAAATCTGTACCGATATCTCCTCGCGGCGTCGGAATCGCTCGAGGAGGTCAGGTCGGCATATCCCGAGATCCTGAAGAAATTTCCCGGATGCTTCATGGTAAAGGTGGAAGACGGGAAGACCGAAAGGCTCCGTTAATTTTCAGAATTGCGCTTTGAGCGATTGCGTTTTTTCGCCCTTGCAGGCGTTTGAAATGATGATAAACGTTTATTTCAGTCATTTTGAATCATTAAAATCTGAAACTGATTGTAACTTGCATATTTAGCAGGATATCATCGCTTTAAAAGACTGATATTCAATAAATTATAAATCAGGACCAAGGGTGCAGCCCCTTTCTTTAAGAAGCAAAATTTATTTAATAAACAATAGCGTCAAGCGTTTTTTATTAAGAATTTTTCCCACAATTTTGCGTTGCGCTGTTGGGGGAGGTGCCACCTTTGCGACCCCGATCTGCAAGGCGAAGTTTTATTACCATATACACAAACTGATACTGAATGGCTTTGGACGAACATATCATCGTGTGGAACAACTGTCTGCGCATCATTGAGCAAATCATTGACCCGCAGAAGTTCGACACCTGGTTCAAGCCATTGAAGCCGGTGTCTTTCAAGGATTCCACCATCACTATCGAAGTCCCTTCCGATTTCTTCAGGGAGTATCTTGAGGGCGCCTATCTGGATGTGCTCAAGAAGACTCTCAAGAGGGTGATAGGCGAGGGTGCGAAGCTTGTATATAAGGTGAATCCGGTAAGAACCGCTCCTGCTATGGAGTTCCCGGCTGCCGAGGGTACGGCCCCTGTGAACAAGCCGGTATCCATAACCACCTATGTCACCGGCGCAAATCCGGGTCCTTTCGTGTTCCCGGGCCTCAAGAAAGTCTCCATCAATCCGCGACTGAATCCTGTCTACAATTTCGCAAACCTTGTTGCCGGACAGTGCAACAAGATGGGCATCACCGCAGGACAGAGCATTTCGTCGGCGCCTGGAGACACTCCGTTCAACCCTCTCTTCCTGTTCGGAGGACCGGGACTGGGCAAGACCCATCTCGCGCAGGCCATCGGACTTGAAATCAAGGAAAGATTTCCCGATCTCATAGTCCTCTATGTGACCGGCAGCGAGTTCAAGGCCCAGTATATGAACGCCACTACCGTCAAGAACAAGCTTACGGACTTCCTCGCGTTCTATTCCAAGATTGACGTGCTCATCGTGGACGACATCCACGACCTCGTCGGACCGGGTTCACAGAACGCGTTCTTTACCATATTCAATCATCTTCACGAGACAGGCAAGCAGTTGATACTCACTTCCGACCGTGCTCCAGCAGACCTTCAGAACTTCGAGGAAAGGCTTCTTTCCAGGATGAAGTGGGGCCTCTCGATCGAGCTTCAGAAGCCGGAGTACGTTACCAGGCTCGAGATGCTCAAGGCCAGGGCATTCAGAGAAGGCGTGAAGATTGACGAGGAGGTTCTCATATACCTTGCGAACCGCATCAAGTCCAACTTCCGTGAACTTGAGGGCACGCTTATCTCACTCATTGCCAGGGCGACGCTCGGGCGTCAGAAGATAACCCTCGAACTTGCGGAGACCATAGCCGGGCAGATAGTCGGAGAAGAGAGCAAGGAGATTTCAATCGACAAGGTACAGACCACGGTCTGTGAGTACTTCAATATTTCCAGAGAAATGCTCCTGTCCAAGTCGCGCAAGCGCAACATCGTACAGGCCAGACAGATTGCCATGTACATCAGCAGGAATATGCTGAATTGTTCGCTCACCACCATCGGTACCGAGCTCGGCGGCAAGGACCACGCGACAGTGATGCACGCCATTTCGACGGTGTCGGACCTGATGTCGACGGACAAGTCCTTCAGGAAGTATGTTTCCGACATAGAGAAGATGCTCCAGCCTGTCGTCTGATAATCAACGGCTGATATGGATTCTTCCAAAGTACTGGATTTCTTCAAGGAAATCACCAAGATCCCGCGTGAATCAGGTCATGAGGAACTCATGGCCTCTTATCTTATTGACTTCGCCCTCAACCACGGTCTTGAGCATAAGAAGGACAAAGCCGGAAACGTCTTGATAATCAAGGAGGCGGCGCCAGGCAAAGAAAACGTTCCTTCAATAGCATTGCAGTGTCATCAGGACATGGTCTGCGAAAAATCCGAGGCCTGCGGCCACGATTTTTCAAAAGACCCCATCCATTACGAGATAAAGGACGGATGGATGGTTGCACCCGAGACAACCCTTGGCGCTGACGACGGCATAGGTATAGCCGCCTGTCTGGCCATACTGGACAGTGACCTTCCTGCAGGCAGGATCGAGTGTCTCTTCACCGTATCGGAGGAGACCGGAATGGACGGAGCCTTTGCCCTTGAGGAAGGTTTCTTCACTTCGAAGACGCTCATAAACCTCGACTCTGAAGACGAGGGTCAGCTTTTTGTCGGCTGTGCCGGCGGAGTAACCACTCAAATCAGTTTCGACCTCATCCGTGAAACCGCTGCTCCCGGCAGCAGGGCCTTGGATTTCAGGCTATACGGCACGCTCGGAGGGCATTCGGGCGACGATATCGACAAGGGCAGGATCAACACCGTGCAGCAGATGGCCAGATTCATCAAAATCCTTTCAGGCAAGATGGATGTCCGGCTTGTGGGCATCGACGGTGGCGGCAAGCACAATGCGATTGCCAGGGAGTGCCGCGCGAGGGTTGCCATATCCCCGGAACTCATAGCTTCAGCAAAAGAGGAGTTCGGAAAGTTCTGCGACGCTCTCCGTGCCGAGTACCACAGGACCGAGCCAGTACTCATGCAGGATTGCAACGAAGCCGTACTTGATGTCCAGCCGCTCGAGCACTCTCTAGCCGACCGGCTGATTTCCGCCCTCGTGGCGGTTCATCACGGAGTGCTCGCGATGAGCCAGGACATCGAAGGCCTGGTCGAGACCTCCAGCAATCTTGCCTCTGTGCATATGAACGGCTCGACCATAGACATCTGCACAAGCCAGCGCAGTTCCGTCGACAGCGCGAGGGAATATGTCGCTGACAAGGTCGAAGCCTGCTTCAGGCTAGCCGGAGCGAAGGTCAGCAGAAACGACCCGTATCCGGGATGGAAACCCGACATGAACTCTCACATACTCGAGCGCACCCGCAGCGCATACCGCCGTCTTTTCGGCACTGAACCCTTGGTCAAGGCCATACACGCGGGTCTCGAATGCGGTCTTTTCCTCGAGAAGTTCAAGGACCTGGACATGATTTCATTCGGCCCGACCCTCAGGGGAGTGCACGCCCCGGGAGAAAGGCTCGACCTGGCCTCCAACGAAAAATTCGTAAAACTCCTCGCAGACGTGGTCACGAACTTCGGATGACGCCCGGACCCTTTCCGCGAACTACAATACAAACACGATATTATGAGATACATAGCGCCTTCGATCCTCTCAGCCGACTTTCTCCATCTCGAGAAGGACATAGAGCTTGTAAATGAATATGCCGACATCATCCACGTGGATGTGATGGACGGTTCGTTCGTGCCGAACATATCCTTCGGTTTTCCTGTGGCAGAGGCAGTCGCAAGGATTGCCCGCAAGCCGATGGACGTGCATCTGATGATAGTCCATCCGGAGAAATACGTGGCGCGTTTCGTGAAGGCCGGAGCATCGATGGTCAGTTTCCATCTGGAGGCTGTCGAAGCGGAAGGCAACGACCCTGCGGCGATACTGGACGAAATACGCAGTCTCGGCGCCAGACCGGGTCTGGTGATCAATCCGGACATCGAGGTTTCACGCCTGTTCCCGTATCTCGACAAAGTGGATTACGTACTGCTGATGTCCGTGTTTGCAGGATTCGGCGGACAGAAGTTCATCGAGGAGACTTATGAGCGTGTGAGGACACTCAGGGCCGAGGCGGAACGCCGCGGTCTGGATCTGCTCATAGAGGTGGACGGAGGCGTTTCAGTGCAGAATGCCGATGCCCTCGCCGAGGCCGGAGTGAACATCTTGGTTGCCGGCAGCGCTGTGTTCAAGGCCGTGGATCCGGCATCGGTGATAGCCGGAATGAGAGGTCAGAGTATGTAACTTATTTCCTTGAAAGCAAACTCCTTGTAGCTTCCATCCTCTTTTCTTACTTTAAGTCTCGAATCCTTTCCCAGGCCGACTATGGTGCCTTTGAAGACCTCTCCTGTAACGAGGTCCGTATAGTCGTGCAGCTGTCCGATTCTGTACATTTTTGACAGGAAAGCCTCACGCAGTTCCCGGCGCCCTTCCACATCAGAAAGTTTCAGCACGTTCTCCCGTAGCAGTTCCGCCAGCCTGCACAGCAGCGGTTCTAGCTCAAAGTGCCTTCCGGTAAGAATCTTCATCGAAACGGGATTCGCCAGTTGGGGAGGGAAGTCCGTCTGGTTGCAGTTCACGCCTATGCCGACTATGCTGCTCCGGACATACCTGCCTTCAAGGCTGTTCTCGATGAGCATGCCGCAAATCTTGTTGTTGCGCACGTATATGTCGTTCGGCCACTTGATCCTGGCGTCAATGCCCTCTTCCTCCATGAGGCGCGCTACGGCAAGAGTCGCCGCTTCGCCCAGCGCGAACTGGTCTTCCGCCTGAAGGGGCGGAAGATGGCCTTCTCCGAAGCGCAGATACATCGAGAAGGTCAGGTTGGTACCGGGATCCACAAGCCAGCTGTTTCCCCTCTGCCCCCTGCCCGCAGTCTGGTCCCTGGCGGCTATGACTGACATATTGTCAAGTCTGTCAGCCCTGCGGTAAACCTCTGTGTTTGTGGAATCTACACTATCCAGCCATATAATTGGTATCTCTCGTGCCATTTGGTTCAGAATTTGTTTTTATCTTTGTGTTTTGCAAAGATAGTATTTTTCAAAATCCGAAACATATGAGTTTATCTCCAGTGCAGGTCATCGCGGATGCGATGCTCGATAAGAAAGCGAAAGGGGTCATCTCTCTCGACCTCAGACCTATAGGTTCAGCGATTGCTGACCACTTCGTCATATGCAATGCCGATTCCACAACAGCTGTGGCCGCCATTGCCGACAACGTCATAGTCAAGATGCAGGAAAGATTGGACAGGAAGGTCGTGCGTATGCAGGGACTTGAGAATGATTTCTGGATCATCCTCGATTTCGGAGATGTGGTCGTGCATATTTTCCTGACTGAGTACAGGGAATTCTACAGGCTTGAGGACCTTTGGGCGGACGCTCCGCGCAAGGAGTATGAATTCGTGCCGCCGACCGAGCCGGTGAAGCCTGCCTCACGTGTTAAGCCGAAGGCTGTGGCAAAGGTGCGTGCATCGGTCAGGAAAGTAAAGAAAACAGAATCTGAAGAGTAGAAATGTCTGAAAAGAAAAAGAACGGAAAGTCCGGGAAGACCGTCAGAGTAGGTTTCGGTTTCTCCTGGTTCTATATCATACTCATCATCTCCATAGGCTTCATGCTGTTCCGCCAGCCGTCCGCCAATCCTCAGAAAATCGAGTGGGCGGAGGTCGAGGACATGATATTGGAAGGCGACGTCAAGGAGATTGAGTTCGTGCGCAACGATTTCAAGGGAGAAATCACCGTACGTCCCGAGTGTCTTGAGAAATATGCCGACATGTTCGGTGGAGTCGTCCCGGCCAGGTCTCCTCATTTCGTGTTCATGGTATCGAACAAGTTCGACCCTGAGACTCGCTTCGGAGAACTCAACGCGCAGCTGCCTGAGGACAATCAGTTCAAGGTCATACTCGTGAATGACGACAAGATCTGGGGCCAGGTGCTCGAATGGCTCATATTCCCGATACTGCTCATTCTGATGTGGGTATGGATGTTCCGTGGCCTGGGCAGGAACAACGCTGCCGGCGGCGGTGGCATGAACGGAGTGTTCAATGTAGGCAAGTCGACCGGAAAACTGGCTGACAAGGACACTGTGAACGTCACGTTCAAGGATGTGGCCGGTCTGTACGGTGCAAAGGAGGAGGTGATGGAAATCGTGGACTTCCTCAAGAATCCGGCGAAATACACTTCCCTTGGCGGCAAGATTCCGAAGGGAGCCCTGCTCGTGGGCCCTCCGGGAACCGGCAAGACCTTGCTGGCCAAGGCTGTGGCAGGCGAGGCTAACGTGCCTTTCTTCTCCATATCCGGTTCCGACTTCGTGGAAATGTTCGTCGGTGTCGGAGCTTCCAGGGTCAGGGACCTGTTCCGTCAGGCCAAGGAGAAAGCACCGTGCATAGTATTCATCGACGAGATCGATGCAGTCGGCAGGGCGAGGGGCAAGAACGTGGGCTTCTCATCGAATGACGAGAGGGAGAACACCCTGAACCAGCTGCTCACCGAGATGGACGGTTTCGGCACCAACAGCGGAGTCATCATCCTGGCTGCCACCAACAGGGCTGACATACTTGACAAGGCTCTTCTAAGGGCCGGCCGCTTCGACAGGCAGATACACGTGGACCTTCCGGAACTCAAGGAAAGGATCGAAATCTTCAACGTCCATATCAAGAACCTCAAGCTTGGACCTGATTTCAACGTCGAATTCATGGCTAAGCATACTCCTGGCTTCTCCGGTGCGGACATAGCCAATGTCTGCAACGAGGCAGCGCTTAATGCGGCAAGGAACAACAAGAGCACCGTTGACAACCAGGATTTCCTGGATGCAGTTGACAGGATAGTGGGAGGTCTGGAGCGCAAGAACGCCACCATAATGACTCCTCAGGAAAAGAGGACCACGGCATACCATGAGGCAGGACATGCAATAGTCGGGTGGCTGCTTCCGAATGCCGATCCGGTGTTCAAGGTGAGCCTTATCCCAAGGGGACAGGCGCTCGGCCTCACCTGGAGCCTGCCTGCCGAGAGGAAGATAGTCTCAAAGTCCTGTATGGTCGACCAGATGTGCACCCTCATAGGCGGTCGAGTGGCGGAGGAGATCATCAACGGAGAACCTGCTTCCGGTGCCCTGAACGATCTCGAGAGGCTCACCCGCATAGCCTACAGCATGGTTCAGTACTATGGAATGAGCGACACGGTCGGAGCTCTGTCTTTCTATGATTCAACAGGATCGAGGGGCTATGACCTCACGAAACCTTACAGCGAGAAGACCGCCGAGGCCATGGATGCCGAGGTGAAGAAGATAGTGGACGACGTGCACGAGAAGACACGCCAGATACTTGTGGACCATATGGATGCCTTCCACAGGATAGCCGGGCTGCTGCTCGAGAAGGAAGTGATATTCGCCGATGACCTGGAGGCCGTGCTTGGCCCTAAGGCCGGAAACGCTAAAGCGGAAACGGAAACTGCAGATGAATAATACGATAAAGAGGGGAATTTCCGGTACGGTGTTCCTCATAGTGATGATATGCGGCTTGCTGCTGAACAGATACCTGTTCGCGGCAATGCTGCTTTTTATTATGGTGTCGATGATGTACGAGTTCTACTCCATGACCATGGGACACGACTTCCGCAAGTCCAAGGTCCTCGCCATATTGTCAGGAGTCACGCTCTTCGCCAGCCTCTTCCTCGTCTGCGCCTTCGGCAAACCGGTCAGGACAATTGCCGTCACCATATTCCCGCTGCTGCTGCTGATGTCCGTCTCCCTTTTCTCCGAAGACAGGGAGAAGTTCTGGAAGTTTTCGCATATGTACACCGGCTTCCTCTATATCGCCGTGCCCCTCGCATGCGCGAATATGCTTGTGTTTGATGCCAACCTGGAGTTCAACGGCCTTCCGCTGCTCTGTTTCTTCATCCTGATATGGGCTTCCGACGTGGGCGCTTTCGCATTCGGTATCACACTCGGACAGAAATACGGCAGGAAACTCTGCCCGTCGATTTCGCCCAAGAAATCCTGGATTGGATTCTGGGGCGGAATGCTTTCGGCTGTACTTGCGGCATTGATCATGAACAGGATAGGCATGATGACCTATCCGCTTGTGCATTGCCTGCTTCTGGCGGTGGTGATGCACGTGGCCGGAGTCGTGGGCGATCTTTTCGAATCGCAGTGGAAAAGATGCTACAACCTGAAGGATTCGGGGAACATCATTCCTGGACATGGAGGCATGCTCGACCGTTTTGACAGTGCCCTGATGGCCATTCCGGCAGGCGTACTTTATCTGCTTATGATAAATGTGCTTTAGCGCTATCCGCAGATCTGCGCATCTTGACCAACTCAAAGCACTTATCGCTTTCAGATTATGCACATTTTTCATATATTTGTAGCTGAAGTTTCGCAAGTGCGAAACGGACAAACATCCATTCGCTTGATATGAGAATACACAAAGATTGCTTCGGTACGATTGCGAAGACTTGGGCGTTTTCGCTTCTTGCCCTGCTTCTTGCGATATACTTCATCCCCAACGGTATCGTGCTGTCCATAGTCAGTGCCCTGATACTGGTCTTCATGGCTTTCACCTTCTGGTTCCACAGGCTTCCGGAAAGGGGCAGGAACGATGACGACAGGATTATTTCTGCAGTTGCTGACGGTAAAGTTGTGATAGTCAGGAAGGCTTTTGAGAAGGAATACTTCAATTCCGAATGCATACAGGTTTCCGTATTCATGGATTTCTTCGACGTGCATTCGAATTTCTGGCCGATGAACGGCGTCATTTCCTATTACAGGTATCACGAGGGAAACTATCATCTGGCCTTCCTCCCCAAGGCTTCGGAGAAGAACGAGCATTCCTCGACGGTGATTAAGAATGACCATTGCGAGATACTTTTCAGACAGATTGCCGGTACCTTTGCGCGCAGGATAGTCTGCTACTCCGAAGAAGGCAAGCAGGTGGAGAGCGGCGGCGACTGCGGAATAATCAAGTTCGGCTCGAGGATAGACTATTTCCTGCCTCTGGATGCCGATATCAAAGTGAAGGTAGGAGACAGGACCCGCGCAAGCGAGACAATAATAGCCCAGGTCGACTAGACCCGGGCTTTTTCTTTTCAAGCAGCCGTTCAGGCTTCTCCGTTTTCCTTCTCGATCAGTTCAACCAGCCTGTCAACCGCTTCATCGTCAGGGACATGTCTCAGCACCGGAGTCTTTCCCCTGTATATGGACACCTTATGGTTGCCCTCGCCGACGTAGCCCCAGTCCGCGTCAGCCATCTCTCCGGGACCGTTCACTATGCAGCCCATCACGGCAATGACCGTGTTCTTCATATGTGAAGTCTTTGCCTTTACGGCTTCCAGCGCCTCCTGAAGGTTGTACATGGTCCTTCCGCAACCGGGACAGGCGATATATTCCGGACGGTAAAAAACCCTTCTCGCAGCCTGGAGCAACTCGTTCTCTAGATAATCCGAGAGGCCTTCGGCCGCGATGTCGACTGCCTTGCCTTCCTGGTCGAGATAATGGCCTTCCAATTTCGCCCCGTCCAGCTCTCCGCCCAGCAGGCGCTTTCCGAAATCACAGGAATAATCCAATATGAGCCTCTCTCTCGAAGGGGCCTCGTAATGCGCGTGTGCAACCTTGTCTTCAATATGAACCGAGGTCATCGAGGACTGCAGCTTCCCGTCATAACGCTGCGCGAGGTATATGGCAACCGGCAGTTCGTTCACGGGATCCTCCGTCAGGGACACGCGTATCGTGTCTCCTATGCCTTCCGAAAGCAGTGCGGATATGCCGACGCAGGACTTGATGCGTCCGGAGTCCCCGTTGCCGGCTTCCGTCACACCCACGTGGACAGGGAATATCACGCCTCTCTCCTCCATGGCCTTGGACAGCAGCCTGTAAGCCTCGACCATCACTACCGTGTTGCTGGATTTGAGGGATACCACCACGTTGTAGAAATCATTGGCCATGCAGAGTTCCAGCCACTCCATCGCCGCCTTGGACATTGCAAGGGGCGTGTTGCCGTACAGGCCTGTGATTCTTTCCCCGAGCGAACCGTGGTTGAGTCCAATCCTGATGGCTGTGCCATGCTCCCGGCAAACCTGCACCAGCCGCGAAAACTGCCTGCAGGCCTCACCGTGGTCCTTGTGGAAATTTCCCGGATTGATTCTGACCTTCTCCACGTAAGGGGCGACAGCTATGGCCGTCTCGGAAGAAAAATGAATATCCGCAACAATAGGAGTGTCAATGCATTCGTTCCTGAGCCTGTCGTGAATTTCCTTTATATGGGGAACATCGTTCAGACCGGGGCAGGTGATTCTTATCAGGCCGCTGCCCGCTTCATACATCCTCCTGCACTGTTCCACCGTGGCATCTATATCATATGTGTGCGTGTTGCACATGGTCTGCGGGACTATAGGCTCGCCTGCGCCTATCCTAACCTTCCCGACTGTTGCTGCAAGTCTTTTCATGATTCATGTTATTCGTTGTAAACCAAAGCTTTGGCTTCTTTTCTCAATTGCGAATTCGTCTTGCCCGTCCTTCTTGTGAGCTGCAGCTGTATACCGGCAGATATGACTATGTCGAAAGGATAGGCATAGCGGTAATAGTACGGGCTGCTGTAGTCCGGTTCATATATTGATGAGAATCCGTAACGCAGCTGGGCCTGGAAGTGCAGTTCGACCGGATCGAAAAGCAGGGCGAAACCCGCTCCTCCCTTGATGCCGTAGTCAAGCTTGATTTCGTAGTCGTGGAACTTGTCGGCATATTCAGTGTCGAAATCTTCGCCTCCGACACGGTGTATCCCGAACCTATAGCCTCCGTAAAGGCCGAGATTGGCCATAAGCCTGAACCTGAGCACGTCGAAATGGAACAGGGCCAGCATGGGTACTTCCACATAGTCATATACGGCTTCATATGCACCGTCCACGCTCGGGCGGGAGTTCGTCTCCTTGTTCAGCTTGGTCCTGTAACCGTCCTGACCGACGAACAGGCCGAGCTGTATACCGAAATACGGCATATACCCGAACATCTTTCCGTACCTGGAATATGTCACCCCGAAATTGCGCGGTGTGAAGAGGAAACTCTGGGTCTTGGCGGGATTGAAGGACATACGGTTCAGTGCGACGCCATACTGGAAGCCTACAGAGGTGTAGTCGTTGACGACCAGTTTCTGTTTCACGTCGACGGTGTCCAGAAATTCTTTCGTATATGCCTGTTCGACACTGAGGGTGTCTTTCTGACGGGCTTGAACGCTGCCGCAGAGCAACAGTCCCAGGGTGAGGGCGGATATGATGTGTATGATTTTCATCTTGTCATTCAAACAGGGTTGCGAGATTGATCTGCTGGACCAGTTCCGTGGATTCGGGTATGTCCAGCACATAGCTGCCGTCCTTGAGCTTGAAGAAAATGACTTTCTCCGGCTGACGGTGCTCGAGTATGCTTCCCGTATCCACCAGACCGTTGGAATTCCTGTCCTCTGTCATCCTGATGGAGTACTTGCCCTTCTTCAGGTACGGGAAGTCCAGGGTGGTGTCGGAATCGATGTGATAGCTGCGGAGCACCTTGTCGCGCTTCTCGTTGAGCAGGTCGATGATATAGGTATGCTCCACGCCGCTGAGTTCGAGGCTGAGCAGACTGAGCTTGTCGTCCTCAGGGAGCCTGACCTTGACCTGTGTACTGTCGTTGTAATAACCGTTGATGTCCCGGAATTCACGGTATGGAACCTTGATGATGTAGTCGTAGCCGTGCTGCAGGGCCTCCTGAGGCTTGATTATGTACTTCCTCAGGTTGGTGCTGTCCCTTGTGACGCTGAATTTGACGGGGTTCTCCTGCTGTCTCGGATTCACCGAAGTGAGCGATATCTTCGAGAATCCCTCCTTTATGAGAGGGTAGTTGAACAGAAGACTGAATCCTTCCTGCTCGATGAGCTCAGCCTCGGCGCTGAGTTTGAACACGCAGGTCGTATCCTCATGTTTGAGGTTTTTCCTGGAGCTCTTGGACGTGGATTCCTTCTTCTCGGAAACCAGCCTCAGGTGCTCCGTGAAAGGGGAGAGGGACCGGGTGGAGTCGGTCTTCATATAGTCCACATAGACGTGGAGCGTGTCCGGAGCCTTCCTCCTGTCGTTGATCCAGAGCTCGAGACTGTCCCTTTCCCTGTTGAACTGCATGATCAGATTCCTGGAAGGCACATTCTTCACCCATATGGAATCTATCTCGGCGCCGGAGGCCATGAAAGAGACATATGCCGACCTGGCATCGATTCTCTTGCTGTCCTTGATTATCTGTCTGGTAGGTCTTTCCTTGAAGACCACCATCTCGTATTCCGAACGCCTCGCCATACATTTGGCCGTATCGAGCATGTCGTACTTGAGCAGCTCCTTGAGCGTGTCGCTGACAACTAATACCGGACGTACGAGGCTGTCCACGAATCCGATACGGTCCGCTTCGAGGTCGTAGATATTGTTTCCGGCCTCGTCCACAACGGCATATACGCGATATAGCGTGTCCTGTATGTTCCTGATGGAGAAATAGCCCCAGCTGTCGGTCTTGACGGCGGCATCAGGCCTGTGGAGCATGGCCGCGGAGTCGGAGTGGTCCTTGTACAGCATCACGGTCGCGCCTTTAATAGGCTGGAGCGTGTTGCAGTCCCTCACGGTACCGGTAAGCACCATGCTGTCAATCCTTTCCCCGGTCGAGAAGGCCAGAGTGAAGCCCGGGAACATGTTCCCTTCATTGTTGTCGGCAACCGCGGCATTCAGGTCAAGCGTATAGGTCGTGTTCTCCAGAAGCGGTTCTTCGAAATATACCACCAGCTTCTTGCCCTTCATCCTGTACTTGGGGGCATTCTGCTGCGGAGGAGAAAGGAATATGCCTTTCATGTCCTTCACGGTGACAAATTCATCGAACTCGATTTCTATCTGGGTGTTCAGGGGAACATGGGTCGAGCCCGGAAGAGGCCTTATCCCCACGATTACCGGAGGTATGGTGTCTTTCTTGCCGCCGCTCGGCTGGGAGGTGGTGTTGGCGCAGGATGACGGAAACATCATCACGCCTATGACCATGGCCGCAGGTATGAGGGGGAATATCCTCCCGAGTATCTTGAGGAATCGTTTCATCGTCAGATTTCTGTTCTCATCACGGACTGGACTCCGTCAATGTTCTTGAGTTTCTTTATAAGGTTCTCCAGCACGGCGGTATCCTGGACTTCGAGGTCGATGTAGCCGTCGAACAGGCCTTTTTCGGTGCCCAGGTTCAGCCTCTTGATGTTCACTTCCATCACCAGGGATATCATACGCGTGATCTCATTGAGCATGCCCATATGGTCCACGCCCTTGATGCTGACCCTGACCACGAAGGATATGTCCTTGCTGTCGGCCCATTGAGGCATCACTATCCAGTCGCCGTATTTGCTTGCCATGCTCTGGGCTACCTCGCAGGTCTTCTTGTGCACGGCGATGGTGCCGTCAGGGGAGAGGAAGCCGAGCACCGGGTCGCCGGCAATCGGGTTGCAGCAGGTGGCGAGCACATATCTGTGCTTCTTGTCATTGGAACTGATGACATAGTCCATCCTGTTCTTCTTGGGCGCGACCGGCTCCTTCTCTGCCGAACCCTTGAAGATCTTGGTGTACCACTTCGACTTATCGTGGGCCTGGATGTTCGTAAGTATTTCTATAAGTGTCTCATAATGAACCAGTCCAAGCGCAAGTCTGAAGAAGAGTTCCTCGCTGTTCTTCTGTCCGGTGGCAGCAACCAGCCTTCTCAGTCCGGATTCTGTGAGCTTCATTCCCATACCCTTGAGCTTCTCCTCGAGGGTCATCTTCCCGAGCATCACGATGGCGTTCTTGTCGGCCTTGAAATAGTCCATCACTATGCTCTTGGCCTGCCTTGTGTGCAGGAACTGGAGCCATTCCTTCTTCGGATGCTCATCCTCTGAGGTGATGATTTCGACCTGGTCGCCGGTCTTCAGCACATATGACAGCGGAACCAGCTTCATATTGACCTTCGCCGCAATTGCGGTGTTGCCAATATGTGAGTGTATGGAATATGCGAAATCCAGGGCGGTCGAACCTTTGGCAATGGTCTTCTGCTCTCCCTTCGGGGTGAATACGGTTATCTCTGAGCTTACCAGGTCACTGTGCACTATGTCAAGCAGTTCCAGCGCATTCACGTCCGGATTGACGAGTATTTCCTTGACTCCGTTGAGCCATTTGTCCACCTCGCTGTCCTTCTCTGAGAGATAACCCTCCTTCTTGTACGCCCAATGCGCGGCGATACCCTTCTCCGCGATGTCGTCCATTCGCCTGGAGCGTATCTGGAGCTCTATCCATATGCCGTCGTTGCTCAGCAGGGTGCAGTGCAGGGCCTCGTAGCCGTTGCTCTTGGGGTGATTCACCCAGTCGCGAACCCTGTCCGGCTTGTAGCGGTATATGCCGGTGACTATGGAGAAGATATGGTAACACTCATCCCTTTCCCTGTCCCTGTCGGCGGCATCCACATCAAAGACTATGCGCACGGCATAGAGGTCATATATCTGGTCAAAAGCCACGTTCTTGGTGGTCATCTTGTGCCATATGGAATATGGTGTCTTAATCCTCTTCCTGATGCCGTAGCTCATTCCCGCCTTGGTCAGGGCCTCGTCGATCGGCCGGATGAACGCCTCTATGGATTCATCCTTGTCGTTTATGGTCCTGTTGATCAATGCGGTGATCTCGTTGTAAGCCGCCGGTTCCTTGTACCTGAGCCAGATGTTCTCCATCTCCGACTTCACCTCGTATAGACCGAGCCTGTGGGCAAGCGGAATGAAGATGAACATGGTCTCGCTGAGTATCTTGTCCCTCTTGTATTCAGGCATGAACTCTATGGTCCTGCAGTTGTGGAGACGGTCGGCGAGCTTTATCAGAACGACCCTGGCGTCATCATTGAGGGTCAGGAGTATACGCTTGAAATTCTCCGCCTGGAGGCTCTGGATGTAGACGTCGCCTCCGAGATGGTTCTTGTCCTGGTTGTCGAGCACGGTCTTGATCTTGGTCAGACCGTCCACAAGCGAGGCTATCTTCTCGCCGAACATCCTGCTGATGTCCTCCACGGTGAAGTCCGTGTCCTCGACCACATCATGAAGCAGGGCCGCGGTAATGGACTTGTAACCCAGGCCTATGTCCGAGACCACAATCTTTGCCACCGCAATCGGATGAATCATATACGGTTCCCCGGAACGCCTCCTGACGTTCTTGTGGGCTGCGTTGGCGAACTCGAAAGCCCTCTGGATGACGTCGATTTCCGAAGAGTTGCTGCACCTTTTGATGGCGGCCTCCTTGAGGTCGGCGAAATCTCTCGCTATGAGGTCGTAATCCTGTTGTGTAAACTCTGAAACACTCATTGGTATTCGTTATTTATCGGTTCGTCAGGGTACTGGAAAGTGTATGAGAACTGTGCCCCGAGCATTATGATAAGCCAGCCGTACCTGAGCCAGATCATGAAGAGCGGAAGTGCCGCGACGGTTCCGAAGACGGTGTTGAATCCGCTGACGAGGAGCTGGGTCTCGAGATACAGGTACTGTAATATGGTGTATGCGATTCCGGAGAGCACCGCACCGTAGAGGGCGTTGCGGTACCTGACCTTTGCCGCAGGAATGAACTTGTACATCGCCGAGAAAACGAGTATGGCGACGATGGCGAAGACTACCCATCCCACGAAGGAACGGAGTTCTTCGGAGAATCCGAGGTTGTTCGGTATGACTATGTCCAGGACCCTGGAATAGACGATGGAGCCGGTGAAGAGTATGATTATCACGAAAGGAGCGAGAAAGAGTATGGCTATGTCCACCCCGAAGCTTGCGAAGAAGTTCCTGCGCTTCTGCTTCTTTTCCCCGTTATCCTTGATTTTCACGGATTTGGAAGCCCATATGTCATTGAAGACCTTTTCCACTCTCATCATCATCCATATGACGAGCCAGACGAAAGTCAAGGCATTGATTATGCCGAAACCGCCACCCTGCGCGACGTGGATTATGTTCTCCGCCGCATTCAGCAGCAGTTCGATTATCTTGGTGTCGGAGATGTTCGCGTACAGGACATCCTCCAGCAGCCCGCTCAGCCCCAGTCCTCCCGTGAGGGCGAAGCATACGGCAATGAACGGAACGACCGCCATCATCGTGAAGTAACTCAATGCCACGGACATGATGCCTATCTTGTTCTTACCGAACTGGCCGATTGAGGAATGCATTATCCGGTAGCACTTCACGAGCGCAGCCTTGGTGCGCGAAAGCTCTTCGGGATCAAGGTCCAGTATGTCCCTGCTGAAGAACTCCACTATGCGGTTCACGTGTGTGCCGATGGCTGAAAAAAATGCTTTCATACTGCTCATACCATTCCTCCGAACAAATCTTCCTGATATCCTTCCTCTTCATCGGCCTCCGCATTTCCGGCCTGCGGAGCCTGTGGCAACAAGGCAAGGAACTCTTCCTCAGAAATGACCCTCACACCCAGTTCCTCCGCCTTCCTGATCTTCTCAGGTCCCGGCTTGCTGCCGGCAAGGAGCAGGGAAGTCTTCGAACTTACTGAACTGCTGTTCTTTCCGCCGTTCCTCTCGATGAGCTTCTTCATCTCATCACGGGATATGCCGAAGTTACCGGATATGACTATGCTCATTCCTTCAAGGGCGTCAGATGCCTGCTGTGCAGCTGCCCCGGCACTGAACCGGAGGCCGGCAGCCTTCAGCCTGGCTATTTCCCTGAGGTTTTCTTCGTCCCGGAAGAATCCGTATATGCTTCTGGCGACTATGTCCCCGACATCGGCTATGGCGGTGAGGCTCTCCACAGAAGCCTGCGCAAGGCTGTCCACGTCGGCATATTCCTTGACTATGGTTTTGGCCGTGGTTTCGCCTACGTGCCTGATTCCCAGCGCAAAGAGTACACGTTCGTACGGCACTTCGCGTGTGGCGGCGAGGCTCTTCAGGAAACGGTCGGCAGATTTGTCCTTCCAGCCGTCGAGCCTCAGCAGGTCATCGCGGGTGAGGGAATAGAAGTCGGCGGGAGTTTTCACCAGACCGAGACTGTACAGCTGGTCGATCGTGGCGTCCCCGGCGAGTATGTTCATTGCTTTTCTTCCGGTAAAGTGCAGTATGCGCCCCTTTATCTGCGTCGGGCATCCGCTGCTGTTCGGACAGAACCAGCGGGCTTCGTCTTCCTCCCTTACCAGAGGGGTGCCGCATTCCGGACAGCACTTGGGGAACTCGGGCCTGAGAGCGCCTTCGGTCCTCTTTCCGGGCTCTACCGCCGTGATCTTGGGGATGATTTCGCCACCCTTTTCGACATAAACATAGTCGCCCATATGGATGTCCAGAAGGGCCATCTGGTCGGCGTTGTTGAGTGTGGCGCGCCTTACTGTCGTGCCTGACAGCAGCACGGGTTCAAGGTTGGCTACAGGGGTCACTGCTCCGGTACGTCCCACCTGGTATGAGATGGAGAGGAGTTTGGTGAGAGCCCTTTCCGCCCTGAATTTGTAGGCGACAGCCCAGCGAGGGAATTTTGCCGTATAGCCAAGAGCCATCTGCGCGGCGGTCTCATTGACCTTTATGACTATGCCGTCCGTAGCGTATGGAAGATGCTTTCTCTCTGTGTCCCAATAATTTATGAAATCTTCTATCTCCTTCAGGTTCCTGCATATGCGCCTGTGCTCCGAAACCGGAAGCCCCCAGGACGCAGCCCTGTCCAGAGCTTCGCTGTGAGTCCTGCAGTCTATGCATTGAGCCGGAATATGGTAGAGCGTGCACCAGAGTCCGCGCTTGCCGGTTTCGATCGGGTCTATCAGTTTGAGCGAACCCGACGCCGCGTTCCTCGGATTTGCGAACGGTTCTTCCTCCCGCCCGAGTCTTTCCTCATTGAGCCTGTCGAATGACTTGTAGGGCATCAGCACCTCGCCCCTGATTTCGAATTCTGCCGGATAGCCGCTTCCTGCGAGCTTCTGCGGGATGTTCGGGATGTGCCTGACGTTGGCGGTGACGTCATCGCCAACGCTTCCGTCACCCCTTGTAAGCGCCTGGACCAGAAGTCCGTTCCTGTAGGTGAGACTTATGGCTGTCCCGTCGAACTTCAGTTCGCAGCTGTAACAGAAATCTCCGTCCAGGGTTTTGGCAGCCCTGTCCGCAAACTCCTCGACCTCCGCAATGTTGTAGGTGTTGCCGAGAGAAAGCATAGGGTAGGTATGGGCCTTTCTTTCGAAGCCGCTGCGGACGCCGCCCTCGATATCGGAGCCTACAGTTACGGTAGGGGAGTCAGACGTCTGAAGGTCAGGATATTGCGCCTCCAGCTCCTGAAGCTCGAGCATGAGCCTGTCGAAGTCGTAGTCACTGATGAGCGGGGCGTTGTCGACATAATATCTGCGTGAATGTTCACGCAGGCTATCCCTGAGTTCGCCTATTCTTTTCTCTGCTGATAACCTGTCCATCCGGAGGAATCGTTTAAGATTTCAAAGTTACGAAAAATTCATCATAAATCAGGGCAAATCTCCAGAGCTTCATCCAGAGATATCGTCTTGGGGTGCGCTTGTCAGTATCAACGTTTTAAGATTTGTTTCTTTTTTTCACTTGTAGTAAATTTGTGCGCCTCCCGGATTGGTGCCTTCAGGGCCGGGGAGGGCTGACAGTGAAACTCAATAACAAATCATAAAGCTTTACAAGATGAAAGATTCCATCATCATCCTCTGCGGCGGCGGTCCTGCCCCTGGTATGAATTCAGTTTCAATGAGTGTAGCAAAGACCTTCCTTTCAAAGGGTTACAGGGTTCTTGGCCTGCACGGCGGCTACTCGGGCCTCTTCTCAAAGAACGCCAGGGTCGAAGAACTGGACTTCTTCAAGGCTGACCGTTACTTCAACGTAGGCGGTTCTTACCTCCAGATGAGCCGTTTCAAGCCTACTGACAAGGATTTCGAGGAGAACTTCAACCTTGACCTCTTCAAGGACAACAACATCAAGCTTCTCGTCACCATCGGCGGCGACGACACTGCATCAACCGCCAACAGGATTTCCAAATTCCTCGCGGCCAAGAACTATCCTATCGCAAACATCCATTGTCCGAAGACCATCGACAATGACCTTCCTCTTCCGAACAACGCCCCTACCTTCGGCTACAACTCCGCCAAGAACGAGGGCGCACACATTGCGAAGACCGTCTATGAAGATGCCCGCACTTCCGGCAACTGGTTCGTAATCACCGCTATGGGCCGTACCTGCGGTTCACTCGCACTCGGTATCGGAGAGGCTTCACACAGCCCTATGACCATCATCCCGGAGATGTTCAACAAGACCACGATGACCCTTGACAAGATCATCAAGCTCTCTGTTTCCGCAATCATCAAGAGAAAGATACTCGGCGTATCGTACGGTACCGTGGTGACTGCCGAAGGCCTCTTCCACGATGAAGGCGTAATGCAGGAGATGGTTGACGCAGGCGTCCACTTCACCTTCGACGAGCACGGACATCCTGAACTCGGCAAGATATCCAAGGCAGTGATATTCAGCGACCTCCTTGACAAGGAGTGCCAGAAGGCAGGTCTCAAGGTCAAGAGCCGTCCGGTTGAAATCGGCTATGACGTACGTTGCCAGGAGCCTGTTGCATATGACCTCACCTACTGCACCGAGCTCGCGATGGGCGTTTACCAGCTCTTCAGCGAGGGCAAGACCGGCTGTATGGTTTATGTCGATTCATTCGGCAAGGTTTCTCCTCTCTACCTGAAGGACCTTCAGGATCCTGAGACAGGCAAGATTCCTCCGAGAATCGTCGACATCAACTCCGGTACCGCCCAGAACTACTATTCATTCATCGCCCACTACGTCACAGAGGACGATTATGAGGCTGCAAGGCAGTATGTGGAGAACCCTGAGGCATACGACTTCAAGAAAATACTCGAGTGGTAATACACTCGGCTGTAACGGAACAACCCGCACCCGCCCGCCATTCAAGGCCGGGCGGGTGTTTTTTGTTGGACTGCATTTTGCACTTTCAGGGTATTGATTGTACATTTGTTCCATGGAGGATTTCAGACTAAAGGTTTTTCTTACAGCGGCGAAGACATTGAGTTTCACCCGCTGCGCGGAGCAGCTGTACATCTCGCAGCCTGCCGTAAGCAAGAATATCAGCGAACTCGAGAGGCATTTCGGGACCAGGCTTTTCCATCGCAGGGGATCAGGCCTGGAACTGACCGAATCCGGAAGGCTGCTCGAGAAGTGGAGCGAAAAGATAACCTCAATGTACATAACTTTGGAGAATGAGATGGCGCAGATGGGGAAAGCCAACCAGGGAGAACTCAGACTGGGCGCAAGCACCACCATCGCGCAGTATGTCATACCTCCTGTCATAGCGGGCTTCAACGGCTGCTACCCTGACATTCGGGTGAGCATGATCACAGGGAACAGCGAGAGGATAGAGCAGGCTCTGTTCGCCAAGGAAATCGAGCTGGGTTTCGTGGAGAACGTATCCAGAAGGGGAGGCCTGCAGTACCGGCATTTCGCCGATGACAGACTGGTGGCTGTCGCAAGGTCCGGAGCCGACATACCGACCAGGATCAAGGTCAGCGAATTGCAAACCATACCATTGGTACTCAGGGAAAAAGGTTCAGGTACCCTGGAGCTGGTGACCAGGCGGCTCGCCTCCCTCGGAGTATCTCTCCAGAGCCTTGACGTGGTAGCTTGGCTGGACAGCAGCGAAGCCATAAAGGCCTATCTCTCCGCATCGGACGCCATGGCCATCATCTCAGTTGCCGCCGTCCGCAAGGAATTGGGAAGCGGCAGTCTCAAAACCATAGACATTGAAGGCCTGGACTTCACACGCGAGTTCAGCCGCGTCAGCTGCCAGGGCGAGCACGACGCTCTCTCTGAACTCTTCTGCCAGTTCGCCCAGAACTTTATGCTATAACCGCAGGTTATCGGATATAGGCATTTTCTGTTTCCATATACCGTCCGGGAAAACTATCTTTGCGCCATAATCTTTTGAATATGGCAATTTCAGAAAAGGGAAGGCAGACAGCGCTGCGGCTGCTCTTCATCGGACTGCTCGCAGCATCGGCATTCGTTTCACCGGCCCTGGCGCTGCTTCTGGGCATAGTGATGACCCTGACACTGGGTAACCCATTCCCGGCTTTCTCGAAGAAAGCCTCGAAGATAGCGCTTCAGGCATCCGTAGTGGGTCTGGGTTTCGGCATGAACCTCTTCGAGTCCCTTGAATCGGGCAAGGAGGGAATGATGTTCACCATAGTCTCCGTAGTGGGAGTAATGCTACTGGGAGTTCTGATAGGCAGACTCCTCAAGGTCGACAGAAAAAACGCCTATCTCATTGCCAGCGGCACCGCCATATGCGGTGGCAGCGCCATCGCAGCCGTGGGACCTGTAATCGATGCGGACGATGACCAGATGACCATGTCTCTCGCCACCATATTCATACTCAACGCTATAGCTCTCTTCATATTTCCTCCTGTTGGAAGATTGATAGGCCTGAGCCAGGAGCAGTTCGGTATGTGGGCGGCAATCGCAATTCACGACACGAGTTCCGTGGTCGGGGCAGGAGCAGCATACGGCGAGGAGGCACTGAAGATTGCCACAACCGTCAAACTCACCCGAGCGCTCTGGATCATTCCGCTCGCAATCGTTTCGACCTTCGTGTTCAGAAGCAAAGGGAGGAAGATCTCCATACCCTGGTTCATCTTCCTCTTCATACTTGCCATGTGCGCCAACACTTTCCTGAATATGCCGGAAGGACTCACGACAGGCATCGTGGCCATATCCCGAAAAGTGCTGTGCATGACTCTGTTCCTTATCGGTATGGGGCTGTCGGCATCATCCCTGAAGAAAGTCGGAGCAAAACCGCTGATACTGGGCGTGCTCCTCTGGTTCATCATCAGCGTGACCACACTCGCGGTAGTCTGCCTCTGAGACAGTCTTCTCCCACGGAGGGGTAACGCTTATTCGTGGGCTTCCATACGCTTCCTGGCGAGTTCCTCATAACGTGTACCCGGACGTCCGTAATTGGCGTACGGGTATATGCTTATGCCACCTCTTGGAGTGAAGAAGCCGGTAACTTCTATGTATTTCGGATCCATCAGACGAATCAGGTCCTTCATTATCACATTCACGCAATCCTCGTGGAAATCGCCGTGATTCCTGAAACTGAAGAGGTAAAGCTTTAGACTCTTGCTTTCAACCATCTTTACGTCAGGGATATATGAAATCCTGATTTCAGCAAAGTCAGGCTGTCCGGTTATAGGGCAGAGACTGGTGAACTCCGGGCAGTTGAACCTGACCCAGTAGTCGTTCTCCTGATGCCTGTTGACAAAGGTCTCCAGCACTTCTGGCGCATAATCGCTGCGGTATTCAGTACTGCCGCCAAGGGATTTGAGGCCCTCGTCCTCTCGATTCAAGTTATTCTGCATCATTATTCCTCCTTTTCAGATATCTGTCCAGACCCTGTTTTCTGAGACGGCATGCCGGGCAGTGGCCGCAACCGTCTCCTTTGACTCCGTTGTAGCAGGTGAGAGTTTCGTTCCTTATCAGTTCAAGCACACCGAGCCTGTCTGCCATTTCCCAGGTCTGTTCCTTGTCGATCCACATCAGGGGAGTATGGATCACAAACTGTTCGTCCATAGCAAGGTTGAGGCTGACGTTCAAGGAGCGGATAAAAGTGTCCCTGCAATCGGGGTAACCGCTGAAATCAGTCTGTGACACACCGGTAACTATGTCCCTTATGCCGAGTTCCCTGGCATATACGGCAGCCACACTGAGGAAAAAGAGATTCCTGCCAGGCACGAAAGTGTTCGGGAAAGAGTTGTCCGGCTTGGTCTCATCCATCTTTATTTGCGTATCGGTCAAAGCATTGTGGCTTAACTGCGAAATGAATGAGACATCCATTGTTCTCAGCGGAACTCCGGCATCCGAAGCTATCTTTCGGGCGCAATCCAGTTCCGCCACATGTTTCTGTCCATAGCTGAAACTGATGGCACGTACGTCTTCAAAGTGCCGCAATGCCCAGAAAAGGCAGGTGGTCGAATCCTGACCGCCGCTGAGCACAACGAGAGCACTTTTGCCAAGCTTCTCTGTCATATGCTACAAATCTTTGATTCTAAATGGATTATAGGAAATGTTCCTGTCAAAGGTGTCAAGATTTTCTATACTCTTGAGCCTGTGGACAACAATATTTGTGACAGGAAGTATCATTATTTCGTAGGCCGTCTTGACTATGATCTGAGTAACCATCAGTTTGAGCATCTCTTCAGGCCCAATGCCCCAGAACGCGATAGGGAAGAACACCAGAGAATCGATGCCCTCTCCTCCAATTGTAGAGACTATCGCTCTGACGGAGAATCCTTTGCCCCCGGTGGCAATTTTCATCTTGCTCATAATCAAAGCGTTCACAGTGGAACCGCATACAAAGGCGAGCATCGAGGCAAGGGTCACCCTCGGTGCAAGGGAAAAAATGTAGTTGAAATGTTCGCCGCCATCCCAGAATGGGGAGGCCGGCAGAAGCCTGACTATCTGAGCCATGGCCACGACGAAGAAGTTCATCACGAAACCCGACCAGATCACGAGTCGCGACTTTCTGTAGCCATATACCTCGACAAGACAGTCATTGATGATGTACGAGACCGGGAATATGATGACGCCTCCCGTAAGGGAAATGCCGGCAACAGTGAAGAGTTTGGTCTCGAAGAGATTGGATGCGATGAGACATACATTGAACAGTATGGCCATCAGCAGGAAGGGGACGGACACTGTGCCGTGCCCTTGAGAAGGTACGTTGTTTATCATTTCTTGTTTTTTAAGTGGTTTCCAAGCACACTCCGGCAATCTGCAGGATTAAATGCCCGACTGCCGATTCGGGCGCAAATATAGAAAAAAACTATCCGCCGTGCAAATTTTTGAATCTGTACGGCGGATATGAATCATTCCGTTACTCCCACTCTATGGTTGCAGGCGGTTTTGAGGATATGTCATAGCATACCCTGTTTATGCCCTTGACGTGGTTTATGATGTCATTGCTTACCTGAGCGAGGAAATCATATGGGAGATGAGCCCAGTCTGCGGACATTGCGTCCGTGCTGACCACGGCCCTGAGCGCAACTGCCTGTTCATAGGTACGTTCGTCACCCATCACACCAACGCTCTGAACAGGAAGGAGTATGACTCCGGCCTGCCAAACGCTGTCATAGAGGCTCTTGCCGTCTTCGCCCTTCCAGTTCCTGAGGCCGCTGATGAATATGTCGTCAGCCTCCTGGAGTATTGCCACCTTTTCAGGGGTGATGTCGCCAAGTATGCGTACACCCAGACCCGGTCCCGGGAAAGGATGGCGGGTGATGAGATGCTCCGGCATGCCGAGCTGGCGGCCGACCCTGCGGACCTCGTCCTTGAAGAGCCACTTGAGAGGCTCACAGAGCTTGAGTTTCATCTTCTCAGGCAGTCCGCCCACATTGTGATGACTCTTGATGACCTTGCCGGTGATGTTCAGACTCTCTATCCTGTCAGGGTATATGGTGCCCTGCGCAAGCCACTTGGCATCCGTAATCTTCTCAGCCTCACGGTCGAAGACCTCGATGAAGCCTTTGCCTATTATCTTCCTCTTCTGCTCCGGATCGGTGACACCCGCGAGCCTTCCCATGAAAAGAGGGCTGGCGTCAACGCCCACCACATTGAGGCCCAGGCACTCATAATCCTTCATCACATTCTCGAACTCGTTCTTCCTGAGAAGACCGTGGTTCACGAATATGCAGGTGAGCCTGTCGCCTATGGCTCTGTTCAGAAGCACTGCTGCCACAGATGAATCCACGCCTCCTGAAAGTCCGAGCACGACCCTGTCGTCTCCGAGCTGCTGCTTCAGCTCCGCAACCGTGGTCTCGACGAATGATGCCGGGCTCCAGTCCTGACGGCTGCCGCAGATGTCCACTGCAAAATTCTTCAGAAGCTGCAGGCCCTCGGTTGAATGGAAGGCTTCAGGATGGAACTGCACGCCCCAGGTCTTCTCACCATCGATCTGATATGCGGCATACTCCACCTTGGCGGTAGATGCGATGCATTTGAAATCGGAAGGGAGGGCGGTGATGGTGTCGCCGTGGCTCATCCACACCTGCGAGTTGTCAGAAATGCCCTTGAAAAGGGGATTATCGTGGTCGAAGCGGGAAAGATTGGCCCTGCCGTATTCACGGAGTCCGGCCGGTTCAACCTTGCCACCGTAGGTCTGTGCCATATACTGCGCGCCATAGCATATACCCAGGAGAGGGTAACGCCCCCTGATGACGCTCAGGTCAGGCTTGAAAGCGGTCGGATCATAGACGCTGTAAGGCGAGCCGGAGAGAATGACGCCGATGACCGAAGGGTCATTTTCAGGAAATTTGTTGTAAGGCAGGATTTCGCAGAAAGTGTCAAGTTCCCTCAGACGTCTTCCGATCAGCTGGGTGGTCTGTGAACCGAAGTCGAGAATGATAATTTTCTGTTGCATTTATGAGAATTGATGTATTGTCTTTTCTACGACGCAAAATTAACGCATGCAATTGAAAAAACCGAATTTTTCGGCTTTATTTCTGAACGAATGCGTCAGCGACGCCGGCTGTTGGAGAAAACGGAACCTTGCCCGGCGGCAAATCTCCGGAATATGCCGGAAGTAAAGAAAAAAGAGCCCACTTTTGTGAGCCCTTTGGACGACAATCCGCGGCAGGATCAGGAATGTAAGGTCACCGCACTGACGGAAGCGCTTTCGCTGTGCTCCTTGCGGTAATCCCTAGGGGAGACGCCGATAATCTGCTTGAACCAGCGGGAATAGTTGTAAATGTTGCTGAAACCGGATTTCAGACCGCAGTCCTCGATACTCATGGCCGGCTCTGACATCAGGAATTCTATGGACTTTTCAACCCTGAGCCTGTTGAGCCATATGGAGAACGTGGTTCCGAGTTCCTTGTTGAGATAAGTGCTCAGATAAGAGGAATTGGTACCGATTTCCTGGGCTACGTCAAGCAGTGTGACGTTTGCCCTGGTGTACATCTCAGACTTGACCCATTTGTCAAGAGGTGACTCCACTTTGAGGTAACCGCTGGTACGTGACCTGTTGTCCACAATCTGCACTGGAGACTCGAGAGCAGGCTGGATCTGAGATGCTGCTTCTTCAACCGGAGCGGTCTCGACGGCCTTGACTCCGGCAGCCTCTGCAGCTTCAGCGGCTGATTCGACAGGGGTGAGTACCGAAACAAGTCCGAGTACTTTCACACCGAGGTATGAATAGACTGCAACGTAGAGGACCTTGGTGATTTCAAGTACAGCGGTGTTGAAAGAGGAGAGGACAACGAACATCGACAGTCCGAAAGTAGCCCAGAGTACGACCTGGATCCACCAGAGACCCTTCTCCCTTATATATTTGAGCTTCATCACGTGCACGAACCTGTCATACTGCCTGAGGGAGCGGATGAACAGGATGGTGGATGTGGTGAAATAGCTGACAATCATCATTGTGGAAGAGAAATCCGCAGCGTCTTCAACGGCTATGCCGAGAAGACCGAAGAGGACAATGGCCACAATACCGTGAGCGAATATGATGGTTGCTCTGGACTTTTTGCTGCCGGCAATGGACACGAGCTTCAAGAAGCTGGCATATACAAGGAAAGTGAAAGCCAGGTTGAAAAGAGTCTGACAGAGCGCCGTCTGGATTTCATTGTTGCCGTCAAGGGGTAACAGGAAGGAAACTGAATCCTTGGCGGCAATCAGGATGAATGCGGTTCCCAGGATCAAGCGTGACTTCCTGTAACCGTCCAAAGCCGCCAGCCGTGGTATACGCACGCAGAGAAGCATCATAGCCAAAACTATGAATGCCACAAAAAAGACTGTGCTGAAAAAAACCGGCTGCATCGTCTGATGATACTATGATTAACAATCCAAGCGTTCTTTGGAATGGTTCAAAATTTGGTTTTGAATCGTTTAATTCCTCGGCAAGTATAGGAATTATTTTTCCTGTGCGCAAATTATTCCGACAATTTTTTTGCACCTACTTTAAAAAATCATTTGTGCCTACAAAAAATTGCGGAAATTTCGCCACATTTTTGCGTGTGCTTGTTAACTTTTTATTGTTATAGAAACATTATTTGTACACTATTGTTTACCCGCAATTCTTTTCCCATATTTGCAATGGATGAAGGACCGAAAGTCCGAGTTCACAAGAATGACAAGGAAAGTACATTTAAGTGACAGTCCCTGAATGGTACATTCTTGAGATCGCATCATCTGACCAACCTGACCAATGAAGAGACTATGACATTTCCATAGGGTTAATGTCATCATCAAAGCAACAGAGTTTTCTGCCGATTTTGATGAGTTTTAGGATTTAGAATCCAAGCGAAAAAGCGTGGCGATCGATTGAATGTACCATTTTGAGACTTCCAAGAGATAGTGGCGACCTATGAAAAAGCGATTTCAGTTTGAATCCCAGCCCTTCCCTTTCGGGCTATGACGGCTTCAAGCTCAATGATAAAAGGGGTGACCGGGACGGTCACCCCTTTATCTTGCATATGCCGGGACTGAGTCCGTGCGGCATATCGGGTTTTCAGACCCCGACAAAGGTCGGTATCAGGTCGGCAACCAGCATCAGGCTCCAGGCCACGAACGCCAATATGCTGATTATCCAGAATATGAACAGGACAAGCCCCGGCTTCCAGGAAGGACTCTTGAGCGCAAAGGTCATCATAACTCCGTTGTAGATGAACCATACGCTGAGCAATCCGACCATTGCCGTCAGCATAATGATGAGATACCTGTCCGATAGCAGGGTACGGCTCAGGTCAAGCCTGATGTCGTCCACATATATTTCACCCAGCCCCGTGCAGTGTGCAGCGGCCAATTCAGTGAGAGGCTTGATGAAAATGCAGGAGAAAAGGCCCCCTATGCCCACCACGAGCAGTATCATACCGATGAACATCGCAACTATCCTCACCACGGTCCTGGCCGCAGGAGATGTGCCGATCTCGCGTATCTCATCCTGGAGCGAGAAATCCCTGCTGACGAACGAGTCCAGGGTGACGGGCTGCTGCTTCATCTCGCACCTCTGCTCAACGGTCTTGGCCGCCGGCACGCAAATCATCAGGCATATATATAATAGTATGGGCGAGAAGAACAGCCACTCCCAATGGCAAATCAGTCCGAACAGGGTCAGGAACACGAATCCCAGCCTCAGGAACACCTTGTTAAAGTTCAGGTAATGCCCAAGACCCGAACATACTCCGCTTACAACCCGTTCATCCACATCCCTGTACATCTTTCGGCCCTTGAGCGCGCGTGTACGGCTTCCTGAAGGACTTTCATCCGGGCTTTCATCCTTGCCGCCGAAATCCGAAGGATCACCGATACGCCCCTTGGCATATTCGACAGCTTCGATATTGACGACCCTGCCTCCCGGACATTTCTCCAGAAACAGTTCTCCTATTCTTTCCTCTATGTCCCTGCATATCTCTTCGGCGCAGGGGTCCGCCGCAAATTTGCGGTGAATAGCATCGATATATGCCGACAGCGCCTCATAGGCGTCTTTTTCAATGGTGAAGGCATATCCGGAAAGGCTAATGTTTTCAGTAGTATTCATCTGCAGTTTCTTCTGATGGTTTCGATTGATCGTGTAAGTTCATCCCAGACCGCATCCAGGCCTGCAAGCTGCTCCCTGCCCTTGGAGGTTATCATATAATACTTGCGCGGAGGTCCCTGTGTGGATTCCGCCCAGCGGTAAGTGAGCAGGTCCAGCTTCTTGAGCCTGATCAGCAGGGGATAGATGGTTCCCTCGGCGACTATTATGTCAACGTCCTTGAGTTTCTGTATGATAGAGGAAGCATATTCGTCACCGGAGGCAAGAATCAGAAGAATGCAGTATTCCAGTACGCCACGGCGCATCTGCGTGGTGCTGTTCTCAACCAGACCGTCGTTTCCCATATGCTACCTGTTCTCGGAAAAACGTCTCATATTCTCGGCGGTGGCAGGAATGCCCCTCATCTCGCACTTCTCGGCAGCCGTCCGCGCCTCCGGCGCCACAAGCCACAGAGCCAGATAAACCCAGAGACCTGCTGTTCCCATTATCGCGAACACAATGAAAGCGATTCTGACCAGAACCACGTCTATGTTGAAGTAGAGGGCAAGACCCGAACATACGCCTCCCAACACCCTGGAATCCACATCACGGAACAGTCTCCGGGGATTACCTTCGCGCCAGCCTCTGCTCCTGTCTTCAGGTGCATTCCTGGTGGAACGGGCGTAACCCAGCAGTCCCACAACCTTCTCCGCCATCCTCTGGTCCACAACCTGTCGGCTGCCGAGTTCGGCCTTCAGCAGGTCCGCAATCCTGGATTCAAGTTCGTCCATGACTTTTCCGCTCTGTTCAGGGGAGGCGATGGACGCCCTGTAGTCCTCAAGATAAGTGTCGATAGTCCTGTAAGCATCTTCGTCAATGACGAAACTGCATCCGCCGATTGCTACATTTACTGTCTTTTTCATACTATATAATTAATTGATTATCTTCTTGTCATATCCAAAGGACAGACATAGTCCCAACCCGGGAGCAAGGTATCCTCCATATTCCGGAGATCTTTACGGCGCAAAGATATGAAATTATTTGAGTACCTTGCAATACAAAGTACTAAAATAATGACATAATATGAATATGCCGAAAGATTATGTATTTTTGCAAGACAGGGAATCACTGACCTTGTGACGACAATTCGGAATTTGTTTTGAATTCTCGTTTCGCAGGCGGCACAATACTCGGAGTATTGACAAGTTATGACTTGCGGAACTTGAGCTGAGTAAAAGATATGGACAAGATTTCAGATTTCAAGGAACTTAAGGCGCTGAAGAAGAAACTGGCCTCAACGGAGGAAAAGGCAGAGGGAGCGGAGGAAAAACAGCCCTCAAGGAGGGACCGCACTGTCCGCAACAAGAGCAGGGCAGAGCACAAGGCAGCGGAAGACGGTATATGCCTGGGCATGAGGGTCAAGCTGATGGACAGCAATGATTATGCTGTGGTAAAGGCTTTCAGCGACAAGGGCTATTGCATTGAGTGCAATGGAATTGAGTTCATGGCTCAGAGATCAGAATTCGTACTTGCTCCTCAGGCTGAGGAGGAACTCCTGTCTTCCAGCGTGCCAGCCCGCAAGACCCGGGCAAAGCAGGAAAAGGCTGAGGAGATGCAGGAGCTCACAGTTGACCTGCATCTGGACCAGATACCCGGAAGCTACGGAGTGCCGGAATGGGCTGCCCTGGATTATCAGATGAACTATTTCCGCCAAATACTGAACGCAAACCTCAAACACAAGGGCAGGCGCATCATCTTCATCCACGGAGTCGGGGACGGAACGCTTGCCAAGGCCATCAGAAAGGAACTGGACGAGGCCTATGCCCTCAGTTGCAGCTACAGTTACGGGGCCTTCGGCTCGACCGCTGTGACCGTGAGATAGGCCACATTGCTATAATACTCTGGTATTCAACAGCTTGAGCATATCAAAAAAAGGAAATCACAAATCTGAAGAGCATACTGCAACTATGGCCTTCTCCATACGCGGGATAAGGGGACCGAAATGGTTCCCTTCGTTGAATTCCAGCTGCACGGTCTTGCCGCGGGAACGGAGCAGAGCCATAACTTCACGTGTCCTGTCCTCGACACCGGCCAGCCGGGCATTCCTCCCGTCCTTTTCCTTCTCTCCGAGCGAGAAGTAGAAAAAACCGCAGTCCACACTCTCACAGGAAGCCAGCCAATCGACAAAGCCTTCATACCACAAAGAGCCGGAGACTGAGCCTATGCCGTCGAAAACTGCTTTGCGGGCTGCTGCCCATACTCCGAAAAGGCCCGAAAGGGACACTCCGCAGAGGTAGCGTCGGGGATTGCGCAGCATCAAAGTGCTTTCGACATTGAAGAAAAGGTCCGAGCAGAGGCTTTCCAGAAAAGCCGGAGCCTCCCCGCCGAAACTGCAGCCCTTGAGAGGCGGAACTTTCCAGGGCGTCAGCTGACGGTTCCAGTCCAGCCCGGAAATCACCACCATATTCGCACGGCAGCGGAGGGCAATGCCGTCAAGCCAAGGCTTTTCGCTTTCCTTAAGTTTCTCAGGGAGTATGATATAACAGATCCTGTCCTCTTCTGAACGGCTGATATCCAGATGATATGAATGGAAAATCCTCGAAGTACTCATATTCCAAATTTACAAAAAATGACGGAGTATGCTCTTTCGGCTCTGTTTTTGTTGTATATTGCAGTATAAACTCAGACTTACTATGGGCAAAACCATCATTTATCAGATGCTGCCCCGCCTCTGGGGCAATATCAATGGAGGAAGGATCAAGAATGGGACGTTGGAGGATAATGGTTGCGGAAAATTCAGTACTATAGATCGCGAAAGTCTGGACTATATCAGGAATCTCGGCGTTTCCCACGTCTGGTACACAGGCATTATCAGACATGCAACTTCTTGTAACACTCACGGTTGTGAAGCCTCAGACCCTTCATGGGTCAAAGGGCAGGCAGGGTCGCCATATGCAATCACCGACTATTTCGACGTCAATCCATATCTCGCAGACGATCCCCGGAAAAGAATGGAGGAATTCGAGGATCTGGTGAAAAGGACGCACGAGGCGGGGCTCAAGCTCATCATTGACTTCGTTCCAAATCATGTAGCGCGTGATTATGGCAACTTTTCCCCGGGACCTCTGTCCGCCGACGGCCTCGATGCGAACGGGCATCCCGTTTTGGGAGCGTGTGACGACAGCAGCGTGCATTGGGCGGCAAAGAATGACTTCTTCTATTATCCCGGCGAGGCTCTCAGGCTGCCGGTGAAGGGAAAATATCACGAATTCCCTGCAAAGGCCTCCGGAAATGCATATACTCCTGAACCGGGAATTAACGACTGGTTCGACACCATAAAGATAAATTACTGCGATTTCCACACCGCCACCTGGGACAAGATGTACGAGGTGATACGCTTCTGGGCGTCGAAAGGCGTGGACGGTTTCAGGTGCGATATGGTGGAACTTGTTCCGGCAGAGTTCATGAAATGGCTGGTAAAGAAGGCCAAGAGCGAATTCAAGGACCTGATATTCATAGCGGAGGTCTATCAGAAATGCAAATACCGCTTCTATGCCAAGGAAGTAGGTCTCGACCTGCTCTACGACAAGTCGGGGATGTACGACGCCATAAGGGACATAGTCAGGCGCAATGCCCAGGGTTGCTGGGGAAGCATCGAGGAATGGCAGAGTACCCGCCGCATCACCGGCAACTGGCAGTTCCTGGGAGACCTGCAGCCGAGAATGCTGAATTTCCTGGAGAACCACGATGAGCCGCGCTTCCCATCCGAAGAGATTGCCGCAGACCCTCTCCACAGTTTTCCGGCCCTCTGTACCTCACTCTGTTTAAACACGGCTCCATTCATGGTTTATTTCGGCGAAGAGATAGGGGAGAAAGGCCAGGACGAAGAAGGTTACAGCGGCCGTAACAACAGGACGACCATCTTCGACTGGTGGCAGATCAGTTCCGTTACGGACCTGTACAACGAGATCCACGGAAAACCGTCGCTCGAGGACTGGAGAAGGGATTATCTGCAGCGCTTCAGGGCTTTCCTCAAGCTCGCTTCTACCGAAGAAGCCGTCAGCAAGGGAGTCACCTACGACCTGTGCTACTGCAACAGCGAATCCCGCGGTTTCGACAAGGACAGGCATTTCGCCTTCCTCCGTGACTACGGCGACAGCACCCTGCTCTTCGTGGCCAATTTCTCATCCACTAACGCGGAGATGGAACTGATTATCCCGGAGCATGCCTTCGATTGGATGGGGCTGGCCCGAAATACTCAGGTCAACCCCGATACACCATTGAAAATCAATGTCAATGCCTTTGACGCCTCAGTCATCAGACTTCAGTCCGACGAGTGAGCTGTTGGAGTTCCTGTCAATGTAGGCCACCAGCTCCGATGAGCAGGAAAGCAGTTTGACATATTCTCCGTCATATACGCACTCGAGAGCATCGAGTGCGTTTCTGTTCAATGAATCCTTGTGGAAGACCGTGTCGACGGAGAGATAGCCCACCCCGAGGGAGGTTATGTTCTGGAAGAAGTGGGTTCCCTGGCTAGGCTCGACCTGAAGGCCCTCGATGCCGCATTCGACTATCATTTTTGCCTCGGATATGTCGCCCCAGATGACCGGAATGCCGAGACTTGGAACGGACGAGCCCCATCTTCCCGGGCCGATCAGCAGATAGCCCTTGCCTTCGTCGCGCATCATTGCATTGACCTTGCGTATCTCCATTGCGATCTCCCGGCTCTTGAGACAGTCGAAACGCTCGAACGGCACATAGAGTATCCTGTCCATTCCGTGAATCATACCCGTACCGAGTGCCTGGTCCGAATCCACGAGCAGGGTGCCTATGCTGGAGCGTATCTCGCCCATATCCACGTCCTCCTGATTGCTGAACTCGCTTATCGGTCTGACCTGTAACAATTTGAGCGCAAGTATGCCATTCGGTCTCCAGTCGATGGCGAACTCGATCTCCACCTCATTCATCAGCTCGTTCTTGCATATTTCCATAATATCGGCCAAAGCCTGAGCTACGGGATACCTGCCATATCTGAATATGGAATCGTAGCTGACTATCCTCGGTCCGCGGACGTTGGTGCCCGGCACTATCATGTCGCAGGACATGTCGTAGGTCGAGAAGACGAGGTTTGAATATGGACAGTAAGGTATTGTGTCAGAAACAGGTATATTGACAAAATTGATGCTGTCGTTCTTCGAGATCTTGAACGCTCCCGGACGGAGGTCGAGCGCGTATATCATGGACTGGGTACTGCGCATGGCGAGGTCTGTCCTCGAGAGCTGGAGTATCTTCCTCGGATACTTCGGATTCAGCCTGAGGGTCCTGTCTCCCTCTACGACAGCCTTTCCAAGACCGTAAACGACGTTCACGACTCCGTCGGAAGCCTCTTCGCCCTCAATGGGATAGAAATTCACACTGCGGGCAACACCAGACATCATAGGGTAGTAGAGACCGTTGTGTTCGGAACCGCAGATATCCTGTATGATGACAGACATCTTCTCTTCACTCTGAAGATTTCCCGTAGTATGCACATAGGTGCGGCTGCCGTTGTAGAACGCGGAGGCATATACACTCTTGATGGCCTTGTCGAGCATGCGGAGCATCTGGTCACGGTTCTCGATATACGGGATCATATATGTAGAGTAGACTCCTGCAAACGGCTGATAGTTACTGTCTTCCAATTTCGAGCTGGAACGTATGGCAAGAGGGTAGTGCGTAGTTGCCACATAGACCTTCAACTGGGAAACCAGGGCCTCCGGAAGGCGGGACGCCACGAACTCGGACAGGATCTCGTCATCAGTCAATTCAGAATCAATGACATACTGAAGTCCATTCTCCTCGATGAACTGGTCGAAATACTCCGTCGTAACGACTATGCTTCGCGGAATTGAAATGGATATGCCTTCGTAGGCATTGTAGAGTGAATACTTCTGCACAAGCCTGTTCATGAAGGCGAGTCCGCGGGCCTTGCCGCCGATGGAACCGTCGCCCAGACGTGCGAAACGTATGTAGTCGGCATAGGTGTCAGGCGAGAATTTCGCGATGATGCCCCTGCCCATGGTCTTGTTGAAAGTGTATATCTGCTCCTTGATGAAACTGCGTGCCTCGCTGGCTATGATATGCCTCACGGAACGGAACAGACGGCCGAGACTGAAGAGTCCACGGGCGAAGAACCACTTCGAGAACATATTCCTTGAAGTGTTGCTGACCAATATGTTATCCGGAAGAGTATCAAGTATCGCTGAAAGTTCGACAAGGTTGGTCGCCCTGCCATATTCAGCGCCATTCTCATCCCTGAACACGAAGTCTCCGAAGCCGAATTCGTTGCGTATGTATTCGGAAAGCTGTATGAAAAGGGTGCGGGAATACTTCTTCAGGAAACCCACGTTCAGCTCGTTCGCCCTCTCCTCCAGTTCTCCCTGCGAGGACTGCATGAGTATAGGCATATAAGGGGAGTCGGAACGTATGTAATTGACCAGGTCTATGCCGGCGTCGGTCTTCTCCATATCCGCAGGATCGTTCCTGTGCTTGACCATACCGACGTCGGTGATGATGCCCAGGAAGTTGCCCTTGTAGCGGTTGTACAGTTCGACAGCCTCGTCATAGCAGGTCGCCAGCAGAATCTTGGGACGGGAGCGCTTCCTGTTCTTCTGCTGGTCCTCGTTCAGGGTCTCCTTGAGGAACTCGTGGCTCTGCGTAAGCACAAGTTTATACAGTTCTGGAAGATAGGTGGAATAGTAGCGTATCGAGTCTTCGACCAGGAGTATGGCCTGGACGCCCACCTCGAGTATGTCGTTGCTGGCGTTGAGGCTGTCCTCATAGAGCTTGATGATGGCAAGAATCAGGTCGGCATTTCCGTGCCAGCTGAAGATGTTGTCCACGCCGGTGTCCTGACGCGCCGTCAGTTTCCGGTGAATCTCAGTCGAATAATGCATAAGCAGGATGAAAGGAGTGGCATCACCCTTCTCCTTCATTTCCTGAGCCAGGGGGAAAATATCCCTGTCGTGCTCGTTGTACATACAAATGACCATATCAAAACGGTCATTATCAAGCAGTTCCCTAGCATATGCCGCAGTGTTTGCCCAGACGAAGGCAGGCGGATTGCTGAGGTTCAGGTCCATATATTCCTTGGCGATGCGGGACTCGATGCGTCCGTCCTCCTCCATTATGAAAGCGTCGTAATTGCTGCATATCATAAGGATGCGGCGTATCCTGTGACGTATGAGGGTCTCGTACGACTTGTAGTTCAATTCCGGTTTCTGACTTATTTCCATAACTTGAGCAATATGTCTATTTTGTTGAATATGAGAGTCTTCTTCTGAATTCAGCCACCGTCAGCGCGGTCGCAACAGCGGCGTTCAGGGATTCGGAGCCGGGGCTGTCCGGGGGATATGGCGGCAGATAGAGCCTGTCCGACACCTGCGCATCCACCTCGGGAGATATACCCCTTGACTCGTTACCGGTCAGCACCAGCACGGGACACCCATCCCCGCAGGCGAGTTCCCTTTCATATATGTTCCTGCCGTCGAGAAAAGTCCCGTAGACCTTGCCTCCGGCTGCAGCGAAACTCCCGCAGAGAGCGGGAAGGTCTGTAGTACAATACTTTACCCTGAATATGGCGCCCATAGTGGCTTGCACCACCTTGGGATTGTACAGGTCGACAGTGTCGCGGGTTGCGAACACTCCGTCCATTCCGTACCAGTCCGCTATCCTGAGTATGGTGCCCAGGTTACCGGGATCCCTGATGCTGTCCAGACCGAGGAAGAGGCCTTTGGAAGGGATGCCCGGATGCACGCAGTCATTATCCGCTTTCCTGACAACGGCCAGCACCGGAGACGGTGATGAAAGCTGGCTGATGCGTGACATGGCCTCAACTCCTATCTCGTCCCTGCGATAGACCTGCTCAACGGTGAATGGGGAGGCGAGAGCCTCCGAAACCATCTTCTCACCCTCCACTGTGAAAAGGCCATATTCATCACGGAACTTCTTGTCCGCCAATGACCTGATAAACTTTATCTGATTAGATGATATAGCTCCCATCCTGTATCGGTTCTTTCTCAAGTTCCGCAAGTTCACAATTACCCGTAATTCTGAGATCTGAGCATCTTGCGAAACCCGAAGTTCATTTTTGCTGAAAACAGAATTTGAATATAGACAAAAAAATCCAACTCCACACCATAGTCGGGAATTAATTGCTAAATTTGGTTCATGAACAGACGCAAGCTCAATATTATACTCCTCGCGGGCCTACTCATTCTGGCCTGTTCCTGCAGTACCACCAGGGTGCTGTCGGACGGTGAGTACCGGCTCACGAAGAACGTGGTCACCATCGAGGGGGAGAAGAGCCTGAATGCTAATGAACTCCAGTCCTACATACGCCAAAGGCCGAATTCCTGGAACCCGCTGCTCTGCGTCTACAATTGGTCCGGCCGCAAGGCTGACAACGCCTTTTCGCGTTTCTTCCGCAAGATAGGCGAGCCGCCGGTAGTCTATGATCCTGATATGCTGGAACTTTCAGCTGACAACATACGCTCGCACCTGGATTATCTGGGATACTACGACTCCCGCGTGGAAACCGACATACGGCTCGACCGCAGGAAGGTCAAGGCCATATACAAAGTGATTCCCGGGAAACGCTATCCTCTGCGCTCGGTGGAATTCCATCTTCCCGAGAGGGGAGATGTGGCGGCGGATTTCCTTGCCGACACCGCGTACTTTGCCGTCAGGAAAGGTGCTTTTCTGTCCGAATCCCTGCTCGAGAAGGAATCAGAGGCTTCGGCAGCCCGGCTGAGAGCCAGGGGTTACTATGGACTGAGCAAGAATCATTATTCATATGTAGCTGATACTCTTACATTTCCTGGGCAGGCAACTCTGGATGTCCACTTGCGGGAATACACCAGGAACGAAACGGAAAACGAGGCGTCCGAACTGCGCAGGCATGTGTTCGGGAATGTCCAGATAAGCTGTCCCGAGAGCTTCAGGATGAATGAGAAGGTGCTCCGGAACCTGAACACCATCAGGCCCGGAGAACCGTACAGCGAGGAAGCGGTGAATGCCGGTTACGAGCGTTTTTCAGCCCTGCGCTCCATCAGCAGCGTCACCATGTCGCTCGCTCCCAGTGATTCCGCAAGGGTGGACTGTGACATAATGCTCACCCCGGCGCGACAGCAGGGTTTCAAGATGAACCTCGAGGCTTCATCCAATTCCAGCGGCCTCTTCGGCATATCGCCGGAACTTTCATTCTTCCACAGGAACATATTCAGGGGAGGAGAATTGCTGAATCTCAGCTTCATGGGCAATTTCCAGTTCAAGCCGAACAAAAGCGCCAGCTCCACTGAATTCGGAGTATCCACAGGTTTGAGCCTGCCGCGTTTCGTGGGTCTGCCTTACAGTTTCTTCAAGGGTGCCATCCCCAGGACGGATATCAATCTGGCGTATAACTACCAGAACCGTCCGGAGTACACAAGAAACATAATATCAGCCTCTTACGGATATTCGGGCTATCACGGAAACCTGAACTACCAGTTCTCACCGCTGCAGCTCAACATAGTCCGGCTCTACAATATCGCGCCGGACTTCTACGAGAAGCTCGCATCAAACCCCTTCATGCTGAACTCCTATCAGGACCACTTCGACCTCGGTCTTGGCGGGACTCTGTTCTACACTACGAACGCAGACATCAACCCGAAGACTTCCTATCAGTACGCCCGTTTCCAGTTCGGACTTGCCGGCAACCTGCTCAGCGCCTTCAAAAGCCTGATGGTCAAGGATGAGAACGGAGCCGGAATGATCTGGAACACACCGTTTTCACAATATGTCAGGGCGGAACTCACGCTCGGAAAGACCTGGCGTTTCGGCCACAACGACAACTTCGCCTTCGCCACCAGAGTCCTTGCAGGAGCCGGTTATGCATATGGCAACTCGACCGTGCTTCCTTTCGAACAGCATTTCTATGCCGGAGGTGCAAACAGCCTCAGGGGATGGCAGGCGAGAAGCGTGGGACCTGGCCTTATGCCCCAGAACACATCTTTCGTCATTCCTAACCAGTCCGGTGACATGAGACTGGAAGCCAATGCGGAACTGAGATTCCCGCTGTTCTGGAAACTGCAGGGAGCCTTGTTCGCCGATGCGGGCAATGTCTGGACACTTCAGGAAAACGGAGAATCAAGCGAGAGCCTTGGGAAACTGAGGGGAGACACATTCTTGCAAAGTATAGCTGCAAACTGGGGTGCAGGATTACGCATCGACTTGAATATCATATTGATACGCTTTGACTTCGGAATGCAGTTCCACGACCCGGAGCGCAATGCCGGCAGCCGGTGGATAGGCCCGTCCCAGTGGCTCAGGCGCGGCAATCAGGCCTTCCATTTCGGTGTGGGTTATCCTTTCTGATTCCCGGCATCCTCTTCAGCAGAACCGTAATACTTTGGCCAGCAGGCTGACAGATAAGCCCTCAGGCCTTTTTCCTGCTTGTTCTCAGCCGGTTCGTAAAAGACGGTTCCGGAGAGTTCATCAGGCATGAATTCCAGATCCACGAAATGGCCAGGATAATCGTGAGCATAAAGATATCCGTCCTTATAGCCCAACTCAGCCATAAGTTTGGTCGGAGCATTCCTCAGGTGAAGCGGAACCGCGCAGGCCTGGGTACGGCGCGCACAGGCCAGAGCAGAATCTATTGCCATATACGCGGAATTGCTCTTCGGCGAGGAAGCAAGGTATATGGTGGTCTCTGACAATGGGATACGGGCTTCGGGCATACCAATTACGGACACGGTGCGGAAGCAGGCTTCAGCAAGCAGCATGGCGTTGGGATTTGCCAGACCTATGTCCTCTGATGCTGAAATGCAGAGACGCCGGGCAATAAACAGCGGATCTTCCCCCGCATCGAGCATTCTCGCCAGATAATACACTGCGGCGTTCGGATCCGAACCCCTGACGCTTTTGATGAACGCCGAAATTATGTCGTAGTGCATGTCTCCGCCTTTGTCGTACCTCGCAACATTTTCATTAAGGCAGGCGGTGACCGAGGCATTGTCTATGACTATGGGATCTTGGCTGCGGTTGGAATCGATAGCTATCTCAAGGATATTCAGCAGTTTACGGGCATCACCACCGCTCATGGCGAAGAGGGCTTCTCTCTCCTTCACTTCAATGTTCAAAGTCTTGAGCAGCACATCGTGGTGTATTGCCCTGTCAAGAAGGCCGGAAAGTTCTTCCACGCCCAGGGATTTCAGGACAAAGACCTGGCAGCGGGAGAGCAGAGGATTGATCACCTCGAAGGAAGGGTTTTCAGTTGTAGCACCTATCAGGACCACGGTCCCGTCCTCCACAGCTCCGAGCAGGGCATCCTGCTGGGCCTTGTTGAAACGGTGAATCTCATCGATGAAAAGTATGGGTGCAGCCTTGCCTGTCGAGAACACGGATTCCCTTTCGGCCTTGGCCAATTCGATGACTTCCCTCACATCCTTCACTCCGCTGCTGACTGCGGAGAGGGTATGGAACTCACGGTCCAGGGAATTTGCGACTATCCGGGCCAGTGTGGTCTTTCCGACGCCTGGAGGCCCCCAAAGGATGAAGGAACCAAGCTTTCCGGAGTCCATAAGCTTGCGCAAGACCCCACCTTCACCCACGAGATGCGTCTGTCCGACGTATTCTTCGAGGGTATTGGGCCTCATTCGCTCAGGAAGTGGTGGTAATATACTACTCATTTGATATTCAAGTAATAAAACAAATATGTTAAATGTTATAACATTTTTGTTAACAGGGTTTCTTTAACCATTTTATGCCAAACTCGGGCCTGGGGCTCCGGCGTCTCGGACAAGAGAAACAAAGCTCCTGAGCAAAAATAGCAAAAAGCGGAGAATCTTCGGTTAATATTGCTAAATTTGCTCAAGACGCGAGGGGGAGTGCCTGACTGCAGTCCCCAAAAGCATATGAAGACGTTGTACAGAAGGCTGACCTTGGCTCTGCTGCTGACAGTGCAGGCCATCTCATCCCGGGCTCAGGAAAAAACGGTCGAGCTCGGGCATCTGTCTTCGTTCAGGTCCATGGGCATAGTCTTGGACATCACCGACAGCCGTTCCGGCATCAGGGATCAGGTCAAGATATATGCCGACATGATGGCAAGATGGTCAGACGAGAGCAACGGGAGGGGATTCGGGTTGGCATATTCACATCTTATGGATTACCGCAGCGTCGTCCTGAAGGAGTGTACGCTGAGTTTCTATGCCGGGCCGGGCGTGGATCTGGGTTTCAAAGCTGACCTTGGGCGCAAGAGGGGACCGGTCATCGCGGTCAGCGGAGAATGGGGTATGCATTTTGATTTCTCCGGCCCGGTTTCCGTCAGGTTGGGCTTCGGCACCCTGCTCGGGGTTCATTTCAGAGGAAGCGGCATCCGCGACACCAGCCTCTCTCTTTACAAAAATGGCCTTGCAACGGCCTTGTTACCGGAATTTTCAGTAATATACCGCCTATGAAACGCCGTTTTGCCATATTGCTGCTCATTGCCTGTCTTCAGCCGTCACTGTTTGCCGGTGAAAGGCCGCGCTTTACCTGCGGAGTGGGATGGGGTAGCGTAACTCATTTCTATGAAAACGGTTACAGTCTCTACATCACCCCGGACAAGTACCTGGCCGAGAATTTCATCAATGACTGGAAATTGAACTTCAACGCCGCATTCGAACTGCGCGCGGGCATAGCCTGCAGGCGTTGTGAACTATATGCATACAGCGGTTACCGGGGATATGCTCCCGGCACTCTGCAGTTGCCCGCAGGTCTGAGGCTACAGCTGTTCGTGGGCAGACAGAAGAGGGTAGAGGGCTGCTTCCTGACAGCGGATTCATCTGTCGGCATTCCGCTCCTCAAAGGAGAAATCCATTCATTCTCAGCTCTTTGCGGCGGCGGATACAGGTTGAGGCTCTCCCCGTCTTTTGCCATCGACTACAGCCTTGTGCTCAATTACGGACGCGCGCGCCCGAACAAGATAACCGACCCGATTTCAAATCAGGTCATTGACACTGAAGACATACGCAACGCCTTTGTGAACCAGTTCGGCATAGGCATAGGTATGGCGCTGGTTTTCTGAGAATTACAGCTTCGCTGCTCTAGAGTCGATCGATTCCTCGCAGCGCTCGCCATCTTTCGCCGACATCACTCCGTCCCAGGTAAGGTTGCGTACAGTCTTGCGTTCATTGCAGAGCATCATACGCGCAGCCTTGCTTGTCATCGCGCTCGCATATGCCTCCGGCCATTCCTCTGCAAGCCTGTCCATGCAACTGCGCATGCGTTCGATGTTCTCCCTTATCTCGGCTTCAAGCTGCGAGAATATGCGTCTTTTCGTCTCTTCAGGAATATCCGCAGCCTTGAGAGCCGTCAGTTCATCCTGGGAATCCCGCTGGAGGCTCAGGAAACCGCGGCCTATATCGCTCAGTGTCACAACTCTACGCGTCAGCCATCGCTTCATTATACGATTCATTGATGGATGCCTGCGCACGAATCGGAGGAAACGTCCCTCCTCAAACAGCCTGAATATGTATTTCCTGTCGGACAAAGGCAAGGTACCGTCACTGTCGAAATGACGCTCCTGGGAATTGATGAGTTCGTGATAACTTTCCACGGATATGGTTCCGTCAGCATATAACTGTCTTACAAGCTGGCTTTCAGTTCCGTATATGGTCATGCGTATGTTGTGCAGAAGTTCGGTCCCATCGCAGGCGGAGATGTCGGGAGCCTGCTCGTTTTCCGGCAGAAAAGCACTCACTTTTTCCCAGTCCGCACCGGCGAAGGCCTCGCGGTGACTGAGCTTTTCAAAGTAGCGCCTTGCCGCTTCAGTGACGCGGTTCCTGACGCTGAAATCCACAAACGAACGAGCCGCCGGCACTTCTGTAAGCCCAAGACGCTCAAGCATATGCCTAATAGTAGTTGCATTGACGGTCAAAGTGAGTGCGACTACGCCGGCAGTCATCAGAAGTATCTGGCTGCGTATGTCTTCCGGTATGGCCGGAGTGGCTGAAACCATCAGCGCAAGCGTCAGGCCGAGAGCTCCTCTCAGGCCGCCCCAGCTCAGAATCACGGCATCGCGTCGGCTGAGACCATATCCGCACCTTTTCATGATTGGATAGAACAGGAAGACTACGGCTGTGCGTATCAGATTGACTCCGAGATATACGCCCAGCACCACGCCCAGACTGATCCAGCTGATATTGACCTGCACGGCTATGATTATGCCTACCATAATGAACACCAAGGTGTTGGCTATGAATGAGGCAAGATCCCAGAATTTTTCGGTGAACTCGTTCGCCTTAGGGCTGAAAAGCAGTTTTCCGTGATAGGTCATCTCAAGGCCGAATGCCACCAGGGCGATTACGCCGGAGAGCTGCAGGTAACCCTGGGCAAGGATGAAGGTGACATATGCAGAAAGAATTATGACGCTGTTCTGGACCATTTCATCGCCTTTGAGCTTGGTTATGAAGAAGATGGTCATCACGGCCATCAAATAGCCGAGCAGGGCGCCTCCCAGGGCGACAACCAGGAATTCCATAAACGGAGACCGGCAGAGTGGAGTCTCGCCGCTGAAAGCTCCGAAGAACAGCATGAAAAGTACGATGCCCGTACCGTCATTGAGCAGGGATTCACCGTCCACGAGAGTGGAGAAACGCTTGCTGGTATTGAGTTCCTTCAGCAGGGCTACAACGGCAACGGGGTCAGTGGCGCTCACAAGGGCTCCGAACATCAGCGCGAAGGTCCAGTTCCAGCCGCTGAATTCCGGCACTATCAGGCTTATACCCATCATCAGCAGAGCCACCAGTCCCATCGACACCACGACGCCAGGTATGGCCAATATGCTGGAATTCACGAAGGTCTTGCGGAAAGTATGCAGGTCCAGTTCATATGCCGCACTGAAAATCAAAACCGGTAGAAAGACGTACAACAAGGTGTCAGGATTAATGTTACCCGCTTGATATACAGCCCTTTGCAATAGACCCTCCTCTGCAAGCAGGCCGTTTCTGAAAAGCACGCCTACCAAAAGGCCGAAACAGAAGAGGCCGACGGTATATGGAAACCTGGATTTCTTCAGCAGAAGTTTCAGAAGGGCTCCGACCAGAAGTGCACCAAGCACGAAAAGCAGGGGAGCAAGGCTATATTCATTCTCCATGGCTATAATTTGATTGTTCCGTGCGAAGATATGCAAATCCCTGACGATTTCAATGGATAGATTCAGGGTTTATCGTTTCGTCGTGTCAACATACGAAGGCGGTATTCCTGGTCGAAACGGACCGTCAATTCAGTGATCATAAACAAACAGATTAAGATCCGGACAAATATCTCGATACACGCCGATTTTTGAAAATACTTTATTTGTATTCAGGGAAGAAATCAATAATTTTGTATATATAGGATGATTTTGCACTTGTCTGAAACGATAAGGCAAATCAATGGTTTAATATTTACAGACATGACTAAGACAAAAATCAGAAACCTGATTATCGCAGCGGTCACATTCTTGCTGATCTCTGCGTCCGCATCTGCTGCAAAGCAGCCGAAATATGTATTCCTGCTGATCGGAGACGGAATGGGAGTCAACGAAGTTTTCGGAACACAGTTATATAACAGGGCTACAGGGCTTGGACCGGAAACGGTCAATTTCACACAGTTTCCTGTAGTCACCCTCGTGACCACTCACTCGGCTTCTTCGCTGGTGACCGATTCAGCAGCCAGCGGAACTGCACTTTCCACAGGGGTAAAGACATATAACGACGCAATGGGAGTGGATATCGACAGGAACCCTCTCCCGAACATCGCCGAATGGGCTAAGGCAGCCGGATTCGGAACCGGGGTCGCCACATCGGTAGGCGTAAACCACGCTACCCCGGCAGCGTTCTATGCCCATACGGCTTCCCGCAACGAATACGAAAAGATAGCGTTGCAACTTATCGGGTCCGATATCGATTTCGCCGCAGGTGCAGGCTTCCTCAATGAAGCCAGAAAGACCGGCCATGACTCAGCCTATCTTGAGGAACAGGCAAAGGCTGCAGGCATCTCGATTCTCCGCGGTGACGAACTCAGGAACGCAGCAGCCCACAAGGAACGTGTAATCTGCTTAAGTGCTGACCCTGAGGAGACTGAGCTCCAGTACGCCATCGACCGCCGTCCGGGCGACACACAACTTTGTGACTTCGTCCAGGCAGGTATCGACAATCTTTATGCAAAGTATGCCAAAAAAGGCTTCTTCTTCATGATAGAGGGCGGAAAGATCGATTACGCGGGACACAATAATGACGGTGCTGCCAACTTCCAGGAAGTCAACGACTTTGCCAAAGCTGTAGACCTCGTTCTAGCTTTCAGTGACAAGCATCCTGACGAAACCCTGATTGTCATCACAGCCGACCACGAGACCGGAGGACTTATTCTTGGCGCAGGCCAGTATCTCATGAATCCGGGCTGGCTCGCCTCACAAAAGAAGTCCGAGGTCATTCTCAACGATATGTTCAGGGAATTCGTAGGCAACGACTGGAAGAAGGTCCCGTCATGGGAAGAAGCGAAGGACTGGTTCAGGGACAATCTCGGTCTCTGGGACACCATCAAGGTTGATCCGAAGACAGAGAGGGCCCTTTGGGAGTCATACGAGAGATCGTTCATACCGGGTAGTTCTCAGGTTTCAACCCTCTACTCCGTCAGCACCAAGGTGGTTTCGGACGCTATCGAATATCTCAACCGCTCTGCCGCATATGACTGGGCTCACGGAGGACACTCCGGATCTCCCGTCGGCCTTTATGTCAAGGGAAGCGGAGCCGAAGCTTTCCTTGAGGTACATGACAACACCCAGATTCCCGTGACCATAGCAAAACTTGCCGGTTACAGGAAATAATCAGCCATTCCAGACATTCAGGTAATCTCACAGTATAGAAGCAAATTGGCGTAAATCACACAATTATATGGAGTTCAAGGAATTGATAAAAGCGCGATACTCATGCAAGTCATATGATGGGAACAGGCAGATAAGCAGTGAACAGCTTGATGCAATACTGGAGGCGGGGCGCCTGGCTCCTACTGCGAAGAACCTTCAGGAACAGCATATCTACGTCTGCCAGTCTCCGGAGACTCTTGCCTGTATAGACTCCTGCACACCGTGCAGATATGGCGCCCCGACGGTACTCGTAGTTGCATTCGACAAGACCAACGTATATACCTACCCTGACGGGAAACGCGATTCCGGCATAGAAGACGCAGCGATAGTCGCCACGCACCTGATGCTGGGCGCGAAGGATGCCGGGGTGGAGTCCTGCTGGCTGAACTGTATTCACATCGACAAGCTGCACGATGCGCTCGGTCTTCCGGACAATGAGGAGATATTGATGTTGTTGGACCTTGGCTATCCTTCCGAAGAAGCCAGGCCTCTGCCGAACCATTTCTCCCGCAAGGAAATAGAGCAGACTACGACCTATCTTTAGCATATTACGGACAATGATCCAGGCTTCTCCGCGCAAGTCCGGCTGAAGCTGCGATATTTCGGGGGCGGCTGTCAGTGATTCAGCCGCCTCCTTTAATGTTTATTCGGAAATAAATGCTATTTTCGTAAAGGACCAAGTGAAAATCAGATATGAATATTCTGAAGACCGGAATGATGCAGAAAGCCGACCCTTCTCAGGTGGAGGGCTTGTCGCGCTTTTTCAAGACCGGGAAAGGGCAATATGGAGAGGGGGACAGATTCCTCGGGATCAAAGTTCCGGTCACCAGGGCAATAGTGAAAGATTGCTGGAGGGATGTCTCTTTCTGCGACCTTGAGGAATGCATCACCTCCGAGTATCACGAAATCCGGCTCGCAGCCCTGCTGTGCCTCGTCCGCATATTCAAAACTTCAAGAAAGGACGTCTCCCGCCGGAAGGAATGCATCGACTTTTATCTCTCTCACACTGAGTTTGTCAACAACTGGGACCTGGTTGACTTGAGCTGCTACGAGCTTCTGGGAGCCTGGCTTGCAGACAGGGACAGAACGCTGCTTTATGACCTGGCAAGGAACGGGAAAACCATCTGGGAGCAGCGCATCGGTATGGTCAGCACCCTTGCTTTCATCCGCAGGGGTGAACTGGATGAGTGCTTCGAGATTTCCGACATATTGCTGGAAGGGAAGGGGAGTATGCACGATTTGCTACAGAAGGCTGCAGGCTGGATGCTTCGGGAAGCCGGAAAACGTGATCAGGACAGACTTGTCGGGTATCTGAGGCAGAGGTGGAACGTTATTCCTGCCACTATGCGCCGGTATGCGTGTGAAAAACTGTCCGCGGAAACGGTCGAATCTCTCCGGCGGGAGTGCATCACCATACGCAAATCGAAGCCTTCAGACATCCCAAGGCTGATGGACATATTCGCCAAAGCTCGCAGTTTTATGGCATCTACAGGCAATCCCGGGCAATGGGCTGATGATTACCCGGGGAGGGAACTTCTTCTGAAGGATATCGGCAGCGCAGACAGCTATGTCGTTCAGGCCGGCAAAGATGTCATCGCCACTTTCGTACTCAGAGCCGGTGATGACCCCACTTACGATGTAATCTACGACGGAGAATGGCCGTATTCAGGTCCATATGCCACCATACACCGCATAGCAAGCGATGGCAGCCGGAAAGGTATCCTGCATATTGCAATGAAGTTTGCCCTCGGGAAATATGACTCCATCCGCATCGATACCCATAAGGACAACTGGGTAATGCGGAATGCCATACTCCGAGAAGGTTTCCGCTACTGTGGAATCATACGATGCTGGAATGGGACAGAACGTCTGGCCTATCAGTATGGTCCGTACTGACTTCGGATGCCCTGGAGACAACCCGTGAAATGCCATATACCGATGTTCCGGTTGATATTATGAATGATTGTTGTTACCTTTGTTCCGATCAATAATGGAATTTTGCAAAATATGGACTGGTCAGGAATCATACTCGGCGCCTCCGCATTCTTTATCATAGGATTGTTCCATCCCATCGTCATAAAGGCAGAATATTATTTGGGCAAGCGATGCTGGTGGATGTTCGCTCTTGCCGGAGTCGGTTTCTGTATTGCATCTCTTCTGCTCCAGGGAGTTGTTTCTTCTGTTTTGGGTGTTGTCGGCTTCAGCTGCTTCTGGTCCATATGGGAATTAGTTGAACAGGAAAAGCGAGTAGCCAAGGGATGGTTTCCGGCTAACCCCAAAAAGAGAAGCAAGAAATCTGACATTCGATAACTTTTCTGAGTTCGCGCTCACCGTCAATCTGTTGCCTTGTCGCAGGCATGAAGGGTGGGTATCTTGTGTCCCTACGTGGATTACCCAATGGGGAGTTTGCCGGCAGGATGCAGCTGCCATTCTGGAAAAGTCAGTTACGCTAAACTTTAGTTTACGGTAAGAATATCGAAATCCTGCGTATTTATATCTATGTTACATCCTTTGTGCGAACGGTTGCCTCCCCTGCTTCCTTTAGGTGTTATACAATCTTTATTATGTTAACTATACGGTTTTGAAATGTTAACTTGCGTCAGTTTAAGTGGCTGATAATTTGTTATTTAATCAAATCTGCAAGCGTTGCTGGCTTTTTCCATTTTTGTGGCATTTGCAGCGAAGATGTAGACTCGATTTGAGTCATCGCTTTTTCAGTCATCTTAGGGGTTATACCAATATACTTCATTGTCGTTGAAACGCTTTTATGGCCGAGAAATTTACTTACGCTGAATACATTGACTCCATCATCAATTAAATGAGTAGCCATGCTGTGTCTGAATTGATGAGTATGTATATGCTCAGGAAGTTCAGGGTATTTCTTTCTAGCTATAGATAAGTATACATTAATCTGTTTATTTACGCTACGAGTTGAGCATTTCTTATTCTTGCCTTTGCATCTAGAAAAGAACAGATAGTTATTTGGATTAGGATTTTCACCGTGAATCTTTTGTATATAAGAC
>JAEDLE010000004.1 GCA_016295455.1 Bacteroidales bacterium | reverse complement strand
GCGGTTTGGGGACTTGCACCCGTTAGAGTACGTTCGTGCTGGGCGAACAAAGAAAACCGCAATAGAGTTCACTCTACTGCGGTTTAGTGAGGTGCCTAGCGGAACACTTCTTGCCCCATACAATATAGGACTGGCTTGTCGCTGCTGTACGGGATAGAGGCAGGTGAGATGGGCAGGATCACGAAAGGCCTGCCTATGAGGACTGATTTTCACCGATGTTGAAGCATATACGTGAGCGTATGTCAATCGGAATCTGGCGGGAGTCCACAAAGAGCCACTCGTCAATCATATAGCCTCCGTTACGGACGATGTTATCTTCAATGGCCTCTTTTATATCAAGTTTATATATGAGATCTTCATTTGACTTGAACCAGTATTCCTGGCTGTCGGGAAGTGTGACTCTCAGAGTATTTTTGCAAAGATTGCAATTTTCAATATCTTCTCTCAACTTTGCCTCGAATTCTGTCATTTGGCGATGTTCTTCAACTTCTTGCACTTCATCACCGGTTTCCGCATCGTCAAAAAAATCCGGATCGTCATATTCCTCAAATCCTCCTATTTCTTCACCGATGGATTCCAGTTCTTCAGATGTCGGCTCGCGTAACAGGTTTCCGGTGGCGGCTTTCAACAATTCAACGAAACAATAAACTCGCTGAAGCCCTTTAAAAGGTTTCAGCCGGTATGTCTTATCATCTTCAAGAACAAATATTACCGTACCCAGGATTTCCTGGCTATGGCCATAAATAATGGTTCCTGTCATATTGTCCGGCTGCTCTTCCATATACCCGTTTTTATCGACCAGCATAGCCACGTGGCAGGATTCTTTATCCAGTCCGAGTGCCTTTGTAATACGTTGGAGAGCCGGAGAATAATGCACAATGTCATAGTCTAGCTGAGGAAGCACTTGATCCATTGTGTCTTCTTCCACATCCATCGCATAGTAGAATCCCTGAGGATAAACCGATATTACGCAGATAGAGTCCTTCCCGTCTTCTTCAGGATTTGCGGCCACATATTCTTTAAGCCAGAATTCTTCTATTTCATCGTCATACTTGGACAGTAAATTAGAGACATATCCCATAGCGATCTGTCCCAAGGTGAAATTTTCCCGGTCACTCAGGCGTGCTGCCTGCAGGCAGGTACGGGCAATGTCGGCAGCGGATGCTCTCATTTCAGGAGGCAGAGCGTCTCTTTTATAGTAATGGATATAGGCCTTGAGGAAGAAGCAAGTGGATTGCCCGAGCTCACATCCCCGCTCCAACGGTATCAATGCCTCTTTCTGGTTTTCCTCATAACCGAGAAATCCAACATGCAACAAATAACCCTTGAGAAAGCAAGCGTAAGCATCGTATCGGGCAATGGCGTAATCCAAGCCTTCGGCAATTTCATTGTGAAGTTTTTCCTGCTCCTCAGGAGAAAAAGCCAGGAAATCTTCCTGTTCCATTAATGCCTTGAAGCGATGGCAGTTAACTGCTCCTTTCCGGGCTCCTTCTTCAGCCACTGAATAAGCTTTTTCTTTATCTCCCCGATTCAAGTATAATAGGGCCAGGGAATAATAACTATCTACATTGCTGCGTTCAATACTAGTTAGATATGCTTTTTCCGCCGCTTCCGGATCAGAGGATGCCAAAGCTGTTCCAAGAAGATCGTAGTAAATCGGATCCGAGCTCGGATTCTTATCCAAATGCTTTTGCAGGATATCCGCCGCCAAAGCAGGATCCTTCTGAGTGTCATATCCTCCGTAAACAAGATTCTCAAGCAATAGGTATTGAGCGAGTTCGCTGCCATTGCTATAGGAAGTCTGCATCAGGTTAGCGTGTATTTCGTGACAGGCTTTGTCCAAATCAATCCGTCCGTCATAGTTCATTATGGCCAGGGCGGCATTTGCATCTTGAACACCTTTCGAACCAGCCCAGGCTAGGAGATCTTCAGCTTTTTTCAGGCTGTTCCCGTCGGGGTTCACCAAAGACAACCATCGACCGTATCCATAAGCGGCATAAGGGTCACTCCCGCTATTCTCTTTGAGTAACTCCACCATCTCCGCTGAAATACTCTTGGTGCGCCAAACTGTAAGGAAATGCTGCAGGAACTCTCGGTCGTGTGTGATTTCAAAATATGATTTCATTGATGTGCTTGTTTAGCTGGTACGTAAATAATTCTGAAATAGTCTCACTCCTCAAGAGATGTAAAGGTAGGGATTATCTCAAGTTTTGCAAGTCATTAACCCTAATTATTCATAAAGAAAGCAGCTTCAAAACATTAATCCTTACAGAAATGCCTTTGCTTTTCATAGCAATGCAGAATAGCAAAACCCCTCTCAGCATCGCTGAAAGGGGTTTTCTGAGGTGCCTAGCGGAATCGAACCGCTCTACCAGGTTTTGCAGACCTGTACCTAACCGCTCGGCCAAAGCACCATCATTGTTGGATTGCAAATATACGCAAAATATTTCTTTATCCAAACTTTCCGGGCAGAAGTTTCACCTTCCGGACACGCTACTCAACATATAGCAGCAAGCCTTTCAGATACTCTCCCTCCGGATGGTATATGTTGACCGCATGGTCTGCAGGCTGGTTCAGCCTGTCAAGTATCCTGACACTTCTGCCTGTCTGCGCCGCCGCCGAGAACACCGCAAGCGCAAAAGCCTCCTTGTCCACTACCTGTGAACAGCTGAAGGTAAAAATCAGGCCTCCGGCGGCAACCTTGGATATGGCTGCGGCATTCAGCCTCTGGTATGCCCTGAGGGCATTGTTCAAGGCTCCCCTGTGCTTTGCGAAAGCCGGAGGATCCACTATCATCAGGTCATATCTGTCTTCCTCGACATTCTTCAGGAAATCGATGGCGTCGGTACAATAGCCGCTGTGCAACTCTGGACTGAAGCCATTTAGAGCCACATTCCTTTCAACCATATCCATAGCCTTCCTGCTACTGTCTACAGAATCCACGTGCAGGGCGCCTCCCGCAAGGGCGTAGATCGAGAAGCCACCGGTGTAGCAGAAGAGGTTCAGCACATTGCGTCCCTTGGCATATTTGCCGACGAGGGCCCTGTTCATCCTCTGGTCCAGGAAGAAGCCTGTCTTCTGCCCCTCGGTCCAGTTCACGAGAAAACGGTTGCCGTTCTCGGAGACGGTCTGTTCGTCATCGGTAAAGCCTTCCTTTTTCCAAAGGTAACCGTCAACAAGGTCCAGTCCGGCCTTGAACGGGGCGGTGCCGGAACTCTTGTCATACACTGCCTTGAGCCTGTCACCATATACCTTGACAAGGGCGTCGGCGATGTTCTTGCGCGAACGGAACATTCCCGCTGAATGGGCCTGCATCACGCAAACTCCGTTGTAATAATCGATTATGAGCCCAGGGAGATTGTCGCCTTCGCCATGGACAAGACGGTAGCAATCGGTATCCCCTTCCGGATTAGCGAGACCGCAGGCTATCCTTACGGCCAGGGCGCGGCTGATCATTATCTCCCAGAAGTCCGGAGTCAGCACAGGGGAATCGAAACTGAGCACCCTGACCGCAATCGAACCTATCTGGTAATGACCGGATGCGAGAAAGGAGCCGTCCGAAGCATAGACTCCCACAATGTCGCCTTCATTAGGCGAGCCTACTATCTGGGCAATTGCACCGGAAAACACCCACGGATGGAATCTCCTGAGCGACTCTTCCCTGCCCTTCTTCAATATGACTTTTGTCATTTCTCTTCGCTTGTTTTCTTTGAATCCCCAACATCAGACAGTTTCCTGCTTGACTCGAGTTTCCTGTACATCTCACGGCATATCCAGGCATCCGTGGCGGCATATTTCCGCTGTGATTCGCTGAGGGTCTCCGCCTCCCAGTTGGAAAGCTGCTGGGTCTTGGATATGCGGACGCCGAGTATGATTGCCGCCATCTTCTTGACGCTCTTGTCACGAATGCCGAAATCTCCCACGATTTTCTGCAGGTCAACGAAACCTTTCTCCTTGAATTCCGAGAACTTCTTCAATCCCCTGATGTCATCGGCCACGGCGGCTCCGACTTTGATGATATTCGGGTTGGAAAGGATGGAGCACAGCCGTCTGTCAAGTCCTATATGCTTGAGCCTGAACAGAAAAGCGCGCTCTGCCCCGGATAGCTGGAGCAACGAGGTGCCGTACTGGGGCTGACCTGGGCTGAAACAGGGACGGGCCTCGGTATCGAAACCTATCACCCTTTTGTTGCGGAGATAGCGTATCGCGTCGTCAAGGTCTTTCCCCACCTTGTCAATCACCGTGATCTCCCCGTCGAAACTCGCCTTTTCAAGCTTGTCAATATCCTGTGGTCCAATAGATTCAGCGAACATATAATGAAAAAGTCTTTGGAGCTTCAGTCTCCATGAATTGCATCAGGCTGTCCGGGAAAAAGCGGTCGCTCATCTTCACGAGGTTGAAGGCGGCTTCGTCACGGGATGCTGCCCTGCCGTATCTGAAGGCGGGAGCAAACTGTCCGTCACTGTCAAAACCTGCTCCCGGATAATCATAGTCCGGAGCGGTGAAATAAATCATATTCTCGGGATATGCTACCTTGTGTGTGAATGCGTCAGCCTTCCTTAGATAGGAATAGCAGTCCTCGGCCATGCATCCGGCAGGATCCAGCAGCACGAAGTCTTCCCTGAGTATATTCCTATAAGGCAGAAGGTCATCCCCGGTCGAAAGTTTCAGCGCCTCAACCGCATCCCTCATGAGCGAAACAGACACATTCGGGTCATCTATGAATATGGCAGAGAGCGGCTTGACCGAATCCGACACCAGGTACATATCCAGGAATGCAATCAGCCTGTCCCAGGCCGTCCTGTCGGAGGTAAACTCATCCTCGTACAGTACAAAAGTCTGATATTCAGCATTTTCGGCCCCTACTTCCCGGAAGAGGGCCGGCATTGACGAGGAATACACCCCTCCCCTTGCCTTGTCGTTGTCCGCCCATATGGCTATGTTCATGGGTCCTGCAGCCGACCTGACAGCCTGGTTCACCATCGAGCCTAGAGGCGAAATCGCACGGACAGGACAAGCGGACCTGCGGAGCAGCGTGTCCACATCCGCCATACCGTACGCCGAAGCATATGATGTGGCGAAGATAACCACTTTCGCCCTCATCTTCCGCACGGCAGATGCGCTGTCATAAGGGTTCGCGAGACAGACCGTATCGAGTGCCGACAGCAGATGATGCACATTCAACTCCCTGAGGAACAACTCATTTGCATTATCGGCATATCCGGAATATGGTGTATTGGCCATATCCAGGAATGACTGCACGGTTTCGCCGGCGAAGTCCGGAAGGAGGTCCGGTTCGCGACGGCCGCTGATGTTGTCGTGATTGTCGGCCGTAAGCAGGGTTTCGGTGACTCTGATCACATCTTCCGCCCTGCCGACCACGGCGATGACGCCTTTTTCAGGATGGGCGGAGAACTGTCTCGAAGAGGCATATACGGAAGATGAAGTGTCGGCAAGCACCCTCTCGACGTACGGCAGGATGCCGGCGTGGTCCCTAACCTCTCTCGAACAGGAGGCTGCGGTCAGCGCAACGGCAAGCACGACAAGCAATTGTAACTTCATTCCCGATCTTATGCAACTCATAGAGACGAAATGTACCATATTCAGATTATACAAAGTTAGCAAAAATCTCAAATCAAAGAAACATGGGTTGCTATTTCAGCATTTAATGAGTAAGTTTGCCGGACGCACAACGCACGACATAACTAATATCAATTGACATGAAGAAGACTTTGAAGACAGTTCTGGCAATCTCTGCGCTCAGCCTTTGCATTGCCGCTTCCGCACAGGAATCTGAGTACAAGTTCACCACGGTTGTGGAGAATCCCATCACTTCCATCAAGAACCAGAACCGTTCCGGCACCTGCTGGTGTTTCTCCGGCATATCATTCCTCGAGTCAGAGGCCATCAGGATCAACAAGATAAAGAACGAAGCCGACTATCCGGACTTCTCCGAAATGTTCGTGGTCAGCAAGTCATATCAGGACAGGGCCGACAAGTACGTCCGTCTTGACGGCAACCTCACTTTCGGCGCAGGAAGCGAATCTGAAGACGTCCTCCATATACTCAAGGACTACGGTCTCGTGCCGCAGACAGTAATGAACGGTCTCAACTACGGCACTGACCTCCCTGTACACGGCGAAATCGACGCTCTCCTGGCTTCATATGTCAAGGTGATAGTCAGCAACCCGAACAAAAATCTCTCCACCGCCTGGAAGAACGGCTACAAAGGAGTCTGCGACGCATATTTCGGAGCATGCCCTGAGGAGTTCGAATATGGCGGCAAGAATTACACCCCGAGGTCATTTGCCGACAGCTACAAGCTGAATCCTGATGATTATGTGACACTTACCTCTTTCACCCACCATCCGTTCCACACCAGATTCGCACTTGAGGTATGCGACAACTGGCGCAATGACCAGGCCTACAACCTGCCTCTCGACGAGTTCATGAGCGTTATGTTCAGCGCCATCGAGAACGGCTACACCACCACCTGGGCAGGAGACGTCAGCGAACTGGGCTTCACCAGGAAAGGCATAGCCGTAATACCTGAAGCAGAGGCTCCGAAGGCTACCAGCGGTTCAGACCAGGAGAAGTGGGTAGGCAAGGCCGAAGAGAAGGAAAAAGAGGCCAAGGGCATCCCTGCAGAGAAGTATATCAGCCAGGAGTACAGGCAGGAAGGCTTCGACAACAAGGCCAGCACCGACGACCACGGCATGCACGCCTTCGGCATCGCAAAAGACCAGAACGGCACTCGCTACCTCATGGTGAAGAATTCCTGGGGCAAGACCGGAGACTATGACGGAATATGGTACATCTCAGAGTCCTTCACCAGGGCAAAGGCTCTCAGCTTCATCGTCCACAAGGATGCGCTGCCTAAGGATATCAAGAACAAGCTTGGAATCAGATAAAAAATGGGATTCATAAGAAAATCCATTCCCAACACCATCACCTCGATGAATCTGCTCTCTGGAGCCATCGGGGTGATTCTGTGTCTTGGCGGCGATGTCCGCACCGCATTCCTCCTGATGCTGGCCTCTGCCGTCTTCGACTTCTTCGACGGTCTTGCAGCAAGGGTTCTGGAAGCATATTCAGACATCGGCAAGGAACTTGACTCCCTGGCCGATATGATCAGTTTTGGCCTGCTCCCCTCCCTGATGCTTCACAGGACAATGGTCCAGGGAGGCGTCCACGGTGCTGCAGCCTTCATTCCGCTCATCCTTGCCATATTCTCCGCACTCAGGTTGGCCAAGTTCAACATCGACCCGCGTCAGCACGACAGTTTCATCGGTCTGGCAACGCCAGCTGCAGCAATGATATGCGGTTCACTGTGCCACTTTGTGGCCGGACATCCTGACGGCAGCGTCGCCGCCATATGTGCATCATACTGGGCCCTACCGGTCCTCGGCATAACGCTTTCCGCTCTCCTTGTAAGCGAAATACCTATGTTCTCAATGAAATTCGGCAAAGGGAAAGGCACTGACAAAGCCACCGTGCGTATCAGAATTGCATTCATCGTCATGATTCCTGTCATAGTGCTCGCCGTGGCTGCCGCTGGCCTGGAATGGTCATTGGCAGTTTGCTTCACTTTCATCGGCTACATACTCCTCAACATCCTGTCAGCGCTTCTTCCGAAAAGCAACTGATGCACCCAGACATTGCGTAACATATATTTTGTAAATACGTAGTCCACCCAGTGCGCTCACGACTGAAAAGCCATAGCGGCCCACAAAGAGCATGGATTAATACCGAATAAGGCGACTGACTCACTGTCAGCCGCCTTATTCGGTTTTACATCAGTGCAAGAACTATCTGAATGAGTTCTCGGTGAGGCCGTCGCCTTCAAGAGCAAGTCTCTTGAGGTAGTCCGGAGTAGGACGTCCGAGAGCCTTGTCGACATAGAGCCTTGCAAGGTGTTGGCTCATCATGAAGCCGTGTCCCTGGAGGCCTACGAAGAGGCCCTTGTCAGGATCGATGACATAGCGTGGCTCTACATAGTTTCCAGCCCAGCAAGCCTGGAGCGGAACGTCTGCCATTGAAGGAATCCAGCCGCAGAGCACATCGGAGCAGATCTCAAGGAACTCACGGGTGTTGGTCTTGTTGTGGCTGAAGTCGTTGATGACACACTTGGCGTCGACGGCAGGAGAAGCGCAGACTATGAACTGGCCCGTGCTTGCGAGCTGCTGGCCATATACTGCTGAGAAGTCGTTGCGCCTGCGGCGGTCGATGAGCATGTCGAGTATGTCACCGTCCTTGCCCAGGAACGGAAGCCTCGGAGTGATGTAAGCCTGGTGCTTCACTGAATAGAAGCCTGTATTATAGCCCAGCATCTGGCAGAATTTCTCGGCATTGTAGCCAAGAGCATTCACGAAATGGTCACAGACATATTCCACATACCTGTGGTCGTGTGTATAGACAAGCGCATGATACTTGCCTCCCTCCCTGTGGACTTCGATGAGCCTGGTATCCTCAAGGACGGTTCCGCCCTTTGCAATACCCTTGGAGCGGACATAGTCGATGGTGCGTCCAGGGCTGGCCTGCCAGCAGTGCTCGGAAATCTGTGCCGCGAAATAGGTATCCTGGTTCGGGTTGAAGTATGGAGAGACTTCCTTCCGGAAATCCTTCTTGTCGATGATGTAGGCATTGGACCAGGAGTTTGAATCCTCGAGGGACTTGTAGGTAGCGTCATCGTGGGCGAAGGTGATGTAACGGGTCTCCCTGTAATGGATATCGTACTCCTTCTGGCTCTCGACGAAGATTTCCTGGTTCTTCTTGGCGATTTCAGCAAGCTCAGGAACCGAGAATGCAGGACGTCCTCCGGCGATGCAACGCCAAGTTGAGCCCCTGTCGGCATTGATGAGCACAGGATTCTTGCCGGCCTCGGCGAAATAACGGAATACGGAGCTTCCTCCCATACCGCCGCCCGCCACGAGGACCTCGACCTCACGGACTTCTTTCTTGTCCACGACATAGATGTCGTGACGCTCATCCGGATATGACTCACCGATGGTGTATCTGTTGGACAGAGGGGCGCGCGGAGTTGCGTCACCCACGAGTTCGATGCCATATTCACGCAGTTTGCTGCGCAGACGAGGGATGCACCTCTTGCCTCGGCAGGCACCCATACCCAGACGGGTGATATGCTTGACCTCATCGATGGAGATGTACTTCCTGTCGCCGATTTCCTTGAGGAGGGTGTCAAGCTTGACATCCTCGCAATGGCAGACATAGGTCTCCGCCTCCACTTCCCTGAGCTCCTTGAACTCGATCGGTTCAGGATAGTTCTCCTTGACTATGAATCCGGTAACGGAGAGGAGAGCCTCTTCGTCCATACCCTCGGCCTTTACCCTGGCCACATTGGTGAGGGTAGGTTTCTTGAGCACCTTCTCGATTCTGCCTTCTCCGAGCTTCTTGCCGTTGTCATCCACGAGGAATACCTCCGCGCCTTCCGCAACTTCGAACTCGACCGGGAGGAAGAGGGTGTTCTTCCTGGTGTCATATCCGAATATTGCGAGGCCCGGACACTGGCTCACGCACTGCATGCAGCCGATACACTTGCTGTAGTCGATTGTTGGGGTGACGTTGGTCGAAGCCTTGGTGATGGCGCCCTGAGGGCAGGAGAATGAGCAAGGGTTGCAGGCGAAGCCGTAGAGACAGTTCATCCTTACGAAAGGCTTCGCATCACGGCGCTCCTTGTCCGGACAGTCAGCGTGCTCCTTCAGGCGGACCGGACGCTGCTGCGAGTCGATATACTGCTTTGATACCTGGAGATATGCGTTGTAGTCATAGCGCACGCCGAGTTCCTGGGCGATTTCGTATGCGCACTGCTTGCCCCTGAGGACGGCTGTGGTACCCTCACCGATGCGGATGGCGTCACCTGCGCCGAGACAGCGCTTGCCGAAGAGCTGTTCACCCTTCTTGAGGAGCTGATTGTCAGGAATGAGACCCGTACATATGTTGATACAGTCTATGCCCTCGATGATTTTCTCCGTTCCCGGGATAGGCTTGAAGTTCTTGCACTCAGCTATGACCGCGCCCACAACTCCTGTCCTGTCCTCGTTAGGGATGGCACGGAGAAGCACGTGGGAGGTCATGATCGGAACGCCGAGACGGCGCAGACGGTTAGCCTGTACAGGGAAGCCGCCCTCGTGGTCCATACCCTCGAGTATGGCCTTTACCTTGGCACCGGCCTGCATGAGCTGGTAGCTGGTGAGGTAACCGATATTACCGGCACCTACTGTCAGGACGTTCTTTCCCAGAAGGGTGAACTCCGCGTTCATCATCTTCTGGACGACAGCCGCGGTGTATACGCCGGGAAGGTCGTCATTCTCGAAAGTAGGCATGAACGGAACCGCACCGGTTGCGACTACCAGGGCGCGGGACTCCACATAGAAGGTTTCACCTGTCACTATATTCTTGACCATCAGCCTTCTGTCCTCAAGGATATCGCATACGGTAGAATTCAGGAGTATGCCGCTGTGATCCTCTCCGGCAAGGTCTGCGGCGATATCGAAACCACGCTTGTCACCGAATCTCTTCTCTTTCTCGAAGAAGAAGAAGCAGTGGGTCTGCATCAGGAACTGACCTCCAATCTTTGCGTTGGCATCCACCACGATGCAGTCGATTCCGAGTTCGCGGAGAGTCTCACGGCAGGCAAGTCCGGCAGGACCGGCGCCGATGATGGCCACATCCGTGACATATACCTTCGGAGCAGACTGCGGGAGCTTGACCCTGGCATCGGCATTGTAGCTGCCTGCCTTGATTTCAGCGACTTCGCACACGTCATCGACCTTGGTCACACAGATACGCTTAACTTCCCCGTCCACAAGCATCTGGCAGGCGCCGCACTTGCCTATACCGCAGTTCATCGAACGGTTGCGCCCGTCGACACTGTGGCTGTGCACCGGAAATCCTGCCTGATGGAGAGCCGCGGCTATGGTCTGTCCTCTGGTAGCCTTGACCTCTACGCCATTGTAAACGAAACTGGTCTCTTCTCCTTCAGGAATATGAAGAATCGGATGGTTAGTGATTTTACTCATTGTGATTTCCTGTTAAAATAGTAATAGGTACTTTACAGTCCGGATCCTTTCACAGAAGCCCTTGCGGAGCCTCAAACGGAGTCCCTTCTGTTTCGCGGCGGTAATTTATAAATTTATTCAGAATTATATGCAAAGAAAAAGAGATTTTTTTTAATTTTTCATACTTCCGGCGACTTTCTGCCGACAAAGCCGTGGCTGCGGGCCCGGATGAGCGGATTAGTTTGTATTTTTGTTCTTCCATAAGCGTCCTATACAGGCTTATTCCGGGGAATATGGTGACAGAGAACAGTAAGGGAACAAGGAGCGCAAGCGCGAAGAAAAGGACAGCTGCAGTCAGGACTTCCAGAGGTGGCAAGCCGGCTGCAGCCAAGAACGGGATCCCGAAGCATGCCCAGGCCGAGAGCAGAATGCGAAAGCCTGCCGGAGACAGGAAACGGAAACCAGCCTCCAGGCGCCGTGACAAAAGGATAGCCCTGCCCTGGTGGACAGTGGCGACTGCGGCTGCAGCCATACTCGTCGGCATATCCATAGCTTTGACGGTCCCCTCTTCGGGAGAAAGGGGTGCGGCCGTTCCACGGGATATGCCGGGAGAGCTGGGCATAGACCTGTCGCATCACAACGGGAAGAACATCGTATGGGATTCCCTGAGGGTGATGACCGACCGCAACGGATTAACGGTCAAGAAGATGGAAGACGCTGTAAAGATACGGAAAGTCGCTTTCGCCTTCATCAAGGCGAGCGAAGGCGAGTCGATGAAAGACAGATGTTTCCGCGATAACTGGGACAACGCCCTTGAATATGGCATAGCGAGAGGCGCCTACCATTTCTACCGCAGTTCGAAGGATCCGGTCAGGCAGGCGGAAAACTTCATTGATGCCGTGGGGGAACTCCGCTACTCGGACCTGCCCCCTGTGCTGGACGTGGAAACAGTGCACAAGGGATGCAGCCGCGAGGAACTGCGCCGCGGGGTTCGCATATGGCTGGAGACGGTCGAGGCCCGATATGGGAGAAAACCTGTCATATATTCCGGACAGGATTTCGCTCAGGAATGGATCGGAGACGGACTGCTGGAGGACTATCCCCTCTGGATAGCCAGATACGGAGACAAAAAACCTGTCCGCGACGACTGGGAATGGTGGCAGTTCACGGACAGGGCTATAGTATCCGGCATAAGGGGCCGCGTGGACCTCAGTATCAAGAGATCTTCTACTTCATCCTCGCGTTGAAAGCCTTGGCCAGACCGCCGATGGAAGTTTCCTTGTAGAGGGACGGCAAATCCTTGCCGGTCTGCTTCATGACATCCACCACGTGGTCGAAGGAGATGCGGTGGTTTCCGTCGGAGAAGGAAGCATATATGTTGGAATCCAGCGCCCTTGCAGCGGCAAATGCATTTCTCTCTATGCAGGGAATCTGAACCAGTCCGCCTATCGGGTCGCAGGTCATTCCCAGATGGTGCTCCAGACCCATCTCGGCGGCATATTCAATCTGAGAAGGGCTGCCTCCGAAAAGCTGGGTAGCGGCTGCTGAAGCCATGGCGCAGGCCACTCCGACCTCGCCCTGGCATCCCACCTCAGCGCCGGAGATGGACGCGTTGTTCTTGACTATGTTGCCGAAAAGCCCCGCAGTGGCGAGCGCGTGCCTGATCTTCTGGTCGGAGAACATATGCCCCCTGGAGAGATGGTACAGAACTGCCGGAAGTACTCCGCAGGAGCCGCAGGTAGGGGCAGTCACTATGGTACCGCCACAGGCATTCTCCTCGCTTACCGCGAGCGAATAGGCATATACAAGTCCCCTCGACTGGAGATTGTGTTTGTAGCCCTGGGCCTTGACGTGGTAGACCGAAGCCTTGCGTGAGATGTGGAGCGGTCCCGGTATAGCGCCTTCGGTATCCAGACCCCTTTCTACAGACTCCTGCATCTTCTCCCATATATATTGGAGATAGTCATCCAGGTCCTTGTCCTCGCGGCTCTCGACGTATTCCCAGAAACTCCTGCCGTGCTTCTGGCACCAGTGGAGTATGGCTTCAAGTGTTGTGAGGTCATAAATGTCACTGCCCAGGTCGACAGTATTCTCCTCCCCGGTCGAAAGGGCTCCGCCTCCGACGCTGTACACCGTCCAGTCTTCCATCAGCTTGCCTTCGGCATCGAAAGACTTGAACTGCATTCCGTTCGGATGGAACGGAAGAAAAACGGAAGATTTCCATATTATGGTAAGAGGTGCCACCTTGGCGAGCACAGACTGAATGGCGACGTCGGTCATATGGCCCTTTCCCGTGGCTGCAAGACTGCCGTAGAGAGTGACCTCGAACGAGCGGGCTTCCATATTCCTTTCAAGAAACATACGCGAAGCCCTCTCCGGGCCCATGGTATGGCTTGAGGAAGGACCTTTGCCCACTCTGTACAGTTCCTTCAATGTTTTCATCCTTTCTTTATAAATTTCAGACAAATTTAGCAAAAAACATAATTTTTAATTACATATATTTACCATATATTTGCCTGAATGAATTTTTCGACATGATTCACATCGTTTTGCCTGATGACGGTCAAAGACTGCTCGTTTTCTATCTGGCCATGGAAGAGTATGTTCCAAGGATACTCGGTCAGTTGCCCGGTCCCAAAGGCAGCCACGAAGCATTTTTCACCTGGCAGGTTCCCCCTACCGTCATATTCGGAAGGAACCAGGTAATGGAGGCTGAAATCAATCTCGAATACTGCCGTGAGCACAAAGTCAATCTTTTCCGCAGGAAGAGCGGAGGCGGATGTGTATATGCCGACCTGGGGAACATAATGATATCCTACATCACCGACAGCACGGACGTGGCCTTCAATTTCGACCGTTATCTCCAGAGGCTGACCCTGATACTCAGGAAGGCTGGCCTGAATGCGGAAAGGTCCGGAAGGAACGACATACTCGTGAACGGCAGGAAAGTATCCGGAAATGCCTTTTTTCATAAACCGGAGGCAAGCATAGTCCACGGCACCATGCTGTACGACTCCGATTTCGAAGCGCTCACCAGCGCCATAACCCCGTCGCAGGACAAGATCCGGAGCAAGGGCGTGGAGTCGGTCAGGCAGCACGTCACCAACGTGAAGGAAGAACTGCAGGCCATCGACTCTGCTCTGGCAAGGAAACTTTCCGACACGAAGGCATTCAGGAACTATATAATAGAGTCCCTCAGGGGGCAGGACGGGGACGTGGTCCTCGGAGCGGACCAGGTTGCGGAGATTTCTGAAATCGAGAAGACCTATCTCGACCCTGACTTCCTCCACGGCAGGAACCACTCATTCTCAGTTACTGCCGAGGCCAGGGTGGAAAACTGCGGCCACATCATAGTGTCCCTCGACATGGATTCCGACCTCATGAAGGCAGTAAAGGTCTCCGGAGACTATTTCACCCTCAAGGAAGGCCTGGACGGCGCCCTCACCGAAGCTCTCAAGGGCAAGACTCGCGACAGTGAGGAGACTGCAGCCGCAGTCAGGGCTATTGACGCAGGTTCATATGTGATGAACCTCGGTTCCGAACAGCTCCTTAGCCTGATAAGGACAAGCAAGTCATAACCAATAAACCACATAATAAACCAATTACTTGAAATGGAAGAGATCCTCAAGAAAACCTGCCTCTACGATGAGCACGTAGGGCTTGGAGCAAAGATGAGTCCTTTTGCGGGATTCATGATGCCGATCCAGTATTCCAACATCACGGACGAGCACAATGCCGTACGCCACGCCGTCGGCATGTTCGACGTCTCCCATATGGGTGAGGTATTCATCAGCGGTCCCGATGCCCGCAAGTATGTGAACCACATCTTCACAAATGACATCGCCCCTATGGCTGACGGACAGATTCTCTACGGTATGATGCTTTACCCTGACGGTGGCACCGTGGATGACCTTTTGGTATATAAGGAGTTCGAGCCTGATTCCTATCTTCTCGTGATCAACGCCGCCAACATCGACAAGGACTTCGCCTGGATGCAGGAGAATGCCGCCGGCTACGACGTGAAACTCGACAACCAGTCCGAAAGCTGGGGACAGATAGCTGTTCAGGGCCCAGAGGCTGAAAAGGCTGTGGAGGAGATACTCGGACTCAAGGTTTCCGAACTGACCTTCTACACCTTCAAGAACTTCGAGGTTGACGGCAAGAGAGTCATCGTGAGCCGTACCGGATACACCGGAGAGGACGGATTCGAGATCTACTCTTCCAACCCTCAGACTGTCGCATATTGGAAGGCACTCCTCGCAGGCAAGGTTGTTCCTTGCGGACTCGGATGCCGCGACACTCTCCGATTCGAGGCCGGTCTGCCGCTCTACGGCGACGAACTCAGCGCGGAGATATCCCCTGTGGAAGCCGGACTGGGAATGTTCTGCAAACTCACCAAGGAGGAGTTCATAGGCAAGGAAGCGCTCGCAAAACAGAAGGCTGAAGGCACCGTGAAGAAGCTCGTCGGAATTGAAATCGCCGACAAGGCAATCCCGAGGGCAGGCTACCCTGTTGAACTCGAGGACGGAAAGCAGGTCGGTGTGGTCACTACAGGATATCACTCCATCTCCCTCGACAGAAGCATCTGCTTCGCCCTCGTCGAGACAGCATATTCCGCACTTGACACCCCTCTGAACATCAGGATACGCAAGAAGGTGTTCCCGGGCAAGGTCGTGAAGAAGAGATTCTACCAGACAAACTACAAGAAATAATTCAATAACAATAAAACTGCAATATTATGTCAAAGATTATCGAAGGATTGCTTTACAGCGAATCACACGAATGGGTAAAGGTTGAAGGCGACATCGCCGTCATCGGCGTTTCTGATTTCGCCCAGAAGGAAATGGGCGACATCACCTATGTGGATATGCCGGATGTTGACGACGAGGTTACAGCTGAGGAGGATTTCGGCGCTCTCGAGAGCGTCAAGGCTTCCAGCGACCTGATTTCCCCTGTCAGCGGAGTGGTTGTCGAGAAGAACGAAGAACTCGAGGACCAGCCGGAGCTCATCAACCAGGACGCATATGCAAACTGGATCATCAAGGTGAAGATGAGCGACGTTTCCGAGCTCGAGAAACTTCTCGATGCAAAGGGATATGCTGCAATCACAGAATAAAAGCATATGGCAAACTTTGCTTATTTCCCTCATACTGAGGAAGATATAAAGGCGATGCTCGAGCGTGTAGGCGTTGATTCAATCGACCGCCTGTACGACGACGTGCCTGCAGAATTCATCTACAGGGATGAATATGCCCTCAGGGATGCGATGTCCGAGCAGGAAATCAGGGAATACTTCGACCAGCTCGACAGGAAGAACTCCAAACTCAGGATCTTCGTCGGCGCCGGAGCATATGACCACTACTCCCCTGCCGTAATTCCGAACCTCATTTCCCGTTCGGAATTCATCACCGCCTACACTCCATACCAGGCAGAGATTTCACAGGGTACGCTCCGCTACATCTTCGAGTACCAGAGCATGATCTGTGAACTCACCGGAATGGACATATCCAACGCATCGATGTATGACGGCCCTACCGCTGCCGCAGAGTCGATGATGATGGCAGTCGCAAGCGCCAAGAAGAAGAACCGCGTCCTCGTTTCCGAGACCCTTCTTCCGAACGTGCTGAAAGTCATCCGCACCTACGCCCACTTCCACGGCGTGGAGCTCGGAACCATCGCCGCAGAGAACGGACAGACCTCACTCGCAAGCCTCAGGAAGGAACTTGAGAGCGGTGACGTTGCCGGCATCATAGTCCCTTCTGTCAACAGATACGGAATAATCGAGAACCTCGAGGGTTTTGCAGACGCCGTTCACGAAGTGAAGGCCATCGCAGTAGCATATTGCGACCCTTCCGCACTCGCAGTCGTAAAGACTCCGGGCGAATATGGCTTCGACGTGGCTGTCGGTGACGGCCAGTCACTCGGCATCCCTGTATCCTTCGGCGGAGCATATGTAGGCTTCATGGCCTGCCGCAAGGACTATGTCAGGAAGCTGCCGGGACGTATAGTCGGCCAGACCGTCGATGCTGACGGCAAGCGCTGCTTCGTGCTCACCCTCCAGGCGAGGGAACAGCATATACGCAGGGAGAAGGCGACCAGCAACATCTGCTCAAACCAGAGCCTGATGGCGCTGTACATCACCATATACATGTCCCTGATGGGTCCTGAGGGCCTCAAGGAGGTGAACGAACTGTCATATGCCGGCGCGCACTACCTCCATGACAGGCTGCTTGAGACCGGCAAGTTCGAGAAGGTCTTTGACGCTCCTTTCCTGAAGGAATTCGTGCTCAAGCCTCTCGTTCCCGCAAAGGAACTCCAGCAGAAGCTGATGGACAACGGATACTTCGCAGCCCTTGAGACTGAGGAAGGTTATGTAAGTTTCTGTGTGACCGAGAAGCGCACCAAAGCGGAGATCGACGCACTTGTTTCCCTTATTAATGAGTAAAAGCCATGAAGTATTACGACAAACTCATATTCGAGCTTTCAAAGGAGGGAAGAAGGGGTTACACTCTCCGCAGGAATGAATTCGGCACTTCGCTCGGAATCCCGGCTTCACTCTCACGCTCAAAAGCTCCGGAACTGCCTCAGGTCAGCGAACCTGACGTGGTAAGACACTACACCAACCTCTCGCAGATGAATTTCGGCGTGGATACGGGTTTCTATCCTCTGGGAAGCTGTACGATGAAGTACAACCCTAAGATCAACGAGGAAATCGCAGCCATGCCCGGCTTCACCGGCATACACCCTCTCCAGCCTGCAAAGACCATCCAGGGAGTTCTGGAGGTATATGCCGAAATGGAGAAGATACTCGCCGCCGTTACCGGTATGTCCAACTTCACCTTCGCTCCTTGCGCAGGCGCCCACGGTGAGCTGACCGGTCTGATGGTGATGCGTCAGTACCATATGTCCCGCGGTGACGTCAAAAGGACCAAGGTCATCGTCCCTGACAGCGCCCACGGAACCAATCCTGCCAGCGCTGCAGTCTGCGGACTCAGCATAGTCGAGGTCAAGTCCAAGGCCAACGGACTGGTTGACGTGGAGGATCTCAAGCCTCTGCTCAACGACGAGATTGCAGGTATCATGATGACCAACCCTAACACTCTGGGCCTCTTTGAGAAGGACATCAAGGAAATTGCCTCTCTCGTACACGGATGCGGCGGTCTGCTCTACTATGACGGAGCGAACATGAACCCTCTGCTCGGCAAGGTACGTCCCGGAGACATGGGCTTCGACATCATGCACCTCAACCTCCACAAGACCTTCTCGACTCCTCACGGAGGCGGCGGTCCGGGTTCCGGTCCGGTCGGAGTCGCTGCGCATCTTGCAGACTGTCTGCCTGTTCCGAAGGTGGCATACTGCGAAAAATGCGGCAGGTACACCATCAAGAGGGACGTTGAAAGCTCTGCAGGACAGGTTTCCGGATTCATGGGCAACTTCAGCGTCATACTCCGTGCTTTCACCTACCTCCTAGCTCTCGGAAAACAGAACATCAGGCTTGCAGGCCCGTATGCAACCCTTTCCGCGAACTACATCAAGGAATCCCTCAAGGACTTCTACAAGCTTCCTATCCCGTCGATATGCAAGCACGAGTTCGTGTTCGACGGCCTGATCGACGACGGTTCCGCTGTCGCTGAAGACGGTCACGGAGCGACTACACTCGACGTTGCGAAGCGCATCCTTGACTACGGCTTCCATGCGCCTACCATCTACTTCCCTCTCCTCTTCCACCAGACCATAATGATCGAGCCTACGGAGACGGAGTCCAAGGAGACCATAGACGCATTCATCGGAGTTATGAAGAAGATAGCCGAAGAGGCGGCATCGGATCCGGCCCTGCTCAGAGGTGCACCTCATTGCACACCTATCCGCAGGCCTGACGAGACCACTGCAGCAAGACAGCCTATCCTCAAATACAAGGACTGCAGATGAAGAGAATCATCATAATCGGTGCGGGACCCGGCGGTTATGAGACCGCCGTGGCCGCCGCAAAGAAAGGACACGAGGTCGTCATCATTTCGGACGGTCCTGTGGGTGGAACCTGCCTGAACGAAGGCTGCATACCCACCAAGGCCCTCTGCCGCAATGCGGAAGTGATGGAGACCCTCTCAAGGGCATCCGTTTTCGGAGTGGACATCCCTTCCTACAGCTGCGACTTCAGCAAGGTCCAGTCCAGGAAGGAAGAGGTTGTCGCCCAGCTCCGCTCCGGAGTGGAATTCCTGCTCAGGAACAAAAACATCACCCTCGTGTACGGCAAGGCCAGCTTCAAGGACAGCCATTGCGTGAAGGTGAGCTCGGAAGATCCGGATGTGGACGGGAAGGAATACGAGGGTGACGCAGTCATAATCGCCTGCGGTTCATACTCGGCTACTCTCCCCATCCCCGGCAATGACCTTCCGGGTGTCATCAGTTCCAGGGAGATACTCAAGCTCGAAGAAGTGCCGGGAACACTCTGCGTCATAGGGGCAGGAGTGATAGGACTTGAATTCGCCTCCATATTCAAGAGCTTCGGCTCCGATGTGAAGGTAGTGGAGTTCTGCAAGGACATACTTCCGCGTTTCGACACCGATCTTGCCAAAAGGCTCAAGCAGGCCCTTTCCAAGAGAGGCATAGAAATTGAGACCTCCGCCGGTGTGCAGTCCATAGAGCAGACAGCTGACGGCAAGCTCAAGGTGACATATTCCAAGAAGGACAAACTGAATGAGATAGTCGCCGACAAGGTGCTGATGGCCGTGGGCAGGAGACCTGCCGTGAAGGCTGTGAATCTGGACGACATAGGCGTCGAGTACACTCCAAAGGGTGTCGTGGTTGACGCGAATATGAGGACCAATGTTCCTGGCGTTTATGCCATCGGTGACATATGCGGCGGAATGATGCTGGCTCACGTTGCCACGTTCCAGGGCTACAGGGCTCTCGCCGACATAGACGGAGAGGACTGCAACATCGACCTCTCAGTCGTGCCTGCAGCCGTATTCACCTATCCTGAGGCAGCCGTAGTCGGTCTGAGCGAAGATGACTGCAAGAACGCTCAGATCAGCGCAAAATGCGCCAAGTCAATGTTCCGCGCCAACGGCAAGGCTCTCAGCATGGACGAACCTGAAGGATTCTGCAAACTGGTCTACTACAGCGGAGAACCTGACGGCAAATATGTTGACGGACAAATCCTCGGCTGTCATCTCTTCGGAGCCCACGCCGCGGACCTTGTACAGGAAATCGCCGCACTCATCACGAGAAAGGCTACCGTTTCCCAGTTCAAGGACATCATCCACGCCCACCCTACCCTCGGCGAGGTCGTGATGAACGCCGCTCACAGCATCTGACAATGAAAGGATGGCCCTCCGGTCATCCTTTTTTGTACGTTTTTCCAAAACAGGTGTTTTGGAAAAACGTAGTCCACCTATGAAATTTCAATAACATAAAAAACAAACCGGCCGGAAATTGCTTTCCGACCGGTTGTTTTTACTGGGTCAACAGAATTACTTTGAGATGACGCGAGCCATTTCAAGAACCTTGTTGGAGTAACCCCACTCGTTGTCGTACCAAGCGCAAACCTTTACGAAGGTTGGGTCGAGCTGGATACCAGCCTTCTCATCGAAGATGGAAGTGTGGGAGTCGTTGCGGAAGTCGGTAGAAACGACAGCCTCGTTGGTGTATCCGAGGATACCCTTGAGCTCGCCCTCAGAAGCCTCCTTCATTGCAGCGCAGATCTCCTCGTAGGTAGCAGGCTTAGCAAGCTCGCAGGTGAGGTCTACGAATGAAACGTCAGAAGTAGGCACGCGGAGTGACATACCGGTAAGCTTGCCGTTGAGGACAGGAAGAACCTTGCCTACAGCCTTTGCAGCGCCGGTTGATGAAGGGATGATGTTCTCGAGGATACCACGACCACCTCTCCAATCCTTCTTTGAAGGGCCGTCAACGGTCTTCTGGGTAGCGGTTGCAGCGTGTACGGTTGTCATGAGACCGCGAACGATGCCGAACTTGTCATTGAGAACCTTGGAGATAGGAGCAAGACAGTTGGTGGTGCAGGAAGCGTTGGAAATGATGTCCTGGCCAGCGTAGGTCTCATGGTTAACACCATATACGAACATAGGGGTAGCGTCCTTTGAAGGAGCTGACATGATGACCTTCTTTGCACCTGCCTGGATGTGCTTGCGTGCAGACTCGTCAGTGAGGAAGAAACCGGTTGACTCGACAACTACGTCAGCCTCAACCTCGTTCCACCTGAGGTTTGCAGGATCCATCTCTGCGGTGATGCGGATAGACTTGCCGTTTACAACGAGGTTGCCGTTCTCTACAGAAACCTCACCGTTGAACTTGCCGTGTACTGAATCGTACTTGAGCATGTAGGCGAGATACTCTGGATCGAGGAGGTCATTGATACCTACAACTTCGATGTCGTTGGAGAAATTCTCCACTGCTGCACGGAAAACCATACGGCCGATACGGCCAAATCCGTTAATACCAAGTTTTACCATTGTAATACAATATTATAAAAGTTAATTACACTACTTTTCTGTTGCCCCGGAGAACAGCCTTTTCCCGGGACGCCACAAAATTACGAAAAAATAATGATTTTGCATATCTTTGCACAAAATTCTGTATCAATAATTTATCTTAAACGATTCAATGAGAATACTCGTTACCAACGACGACGGATATACATCACAAGGCATCAGAACACTCGCGCAGATGCTCAGGGAATATGGCGACGTGACGGTGGTTGCCCCGAAGGGTCCCCAGTCCGGGATGAGCCTGGCCGTGAACCTAGGAAGCCGCAGTCTCGCCTACAGGAGGATAGGAAATGAGGACGGATTCGAACTCTCCTACCTCGACGCCACCCCGGCCAGCTGCGTGAAGTATGCCCTGAACTTTTCCGACAGTTTCCCGGATGTGGTTGTAAGCGGAATCAACCACGGATCCAACGCCACGATGGGAGCCCTCTACAGCGGCACGCTGGGTGCCTGCCAGGAGGCTGCAATCAACGGACTGACAGGAATCGGCGTATCCATAGACACCCACTCGGAACATCCTGATTTCTCCGCCGTGGAGGCTCTCTTCCCTGCCATATTCAGGAAACTGGTCTCCGCCTCTGAGGGAAAGCCGTTCGGAACATATTACAACGTAAATTTTCCGGAGCTTCCGCCTGAAAAGATAAAGGGCGTGAGACTGACCCATATGGGCATAGGACGCTGGATCAGGGAGTTCAAGCTCGTGGAGGAATGCAATGCCGAAGGCGAGACCGTATATGCCATGACTGGCGAATACCTTGATTCCGGGATGAATCCGCCTGATGCGGACCACCATCTGATGTCACAGGGCTACGTCACGGTGACAGCGCACAGCATACTGAATACGGATTCTGACGAGCTCAGGAGGCTCTCGGGACTCGGCATAGAAAGGAATCTCTTATGAAATACTACATCATAGCCGGCGAAGCCTCGGGAGACCTTCACGGGTCCAACCTGATGAAAGGGCTCTACGGATGCGACCCCGAGGCGGACATACGCTTCTGGGGCGGCGCGCTTATGGACGGAGTCTTCCACGCTCACCAGAAGGGCACAGGCCTCGTTCACGACTACAACGAAGGCGCAGTGATGGGCTTCAGCCAGATAATACTGCACGCCGGACGCTTCCTCAGACGCTTCAGCGACTGCTGCAGGGACATTGACAGCTTCAAACCCGACGCCGTGATACTCATCGACTACCCCGGCTTCAACTTCAGGGTCGCGGCATATGCCCACGCCAAGGGCTACAAGGTCTTCTACTACATCGCACCGAAAGTCTGGGCCTCGAGGGAAAGCCGGGTACGCAAGCTCCGCAGGGACGTCGACAGGCTCTTCATCGTCTTCCCTTTCGAGAAAGCCTACTTCGAGAAGAAGCAGGTGCCCTACATCTACCGCGGAAATCCACTTATCGACGCCATCGACTCCTCCCCTCAGCTGAAGCTGGACAGAAGCAGCTTCCTCAAAGCCAACTCACTGGAAGACAAACGTATGGTTGCCATACTCGCAGGCTCCCGCAAGAGCGAGGTCTCATCCATGATGCCCGTATGCGCCAGCTTCGCGGACAAGATGCACTCCACTCCTGAATATGCCGACGTGGTGTTCCTTGTGGCAGCTGCGCCTTCGAGGAGCATCAAGGATTACGCGCCATATCTAAAGGGGCGTGAGGAGTACCTCAAAGTCGTGTCCGGACAGACCTACGCCGTGCTTGCGAATTCCGAAGCCGCTGTGGTCAACTCCGGTACGGCATCCCTCGAGACCTGTCTGATTGGTACCCCTCAAGTGGTGGCATATGCCAGCTCGGACTTCAATTTCACCCTGGCCAGACAGATAATCAAGGTGGATATGATCAGTTTGGGAAACCTCGTCCTGAACCGAAAGGCATTCAAGGAACTGATACAGTACCACTTCACTGCGGATAATCTCAAGAATGAGATATGCCGCATTCTGGAAGACTCCGAATACAGGGCAGAAATGCTCTCGGACTATGCGGAAATAAGAAAAGCCCTCGGAGGTTCCGGGGCTTCACTTGCAGTCGCCAAGGCGATGGTGAGCGAACTCAGGGGCCGCTAACGCGTACCCCCTCCGAATCCGCCGCCGCTGAATCCGCCTCCTCCTCCAAAGGAGGTGGCGCCGCCCATACCCATGGACGCCGACTTGCCCTGTGCAGTGGAAACCGCTGACTTGTAGTAATTTGCGCTCATCCGGTTATTCCACGAAATATAGTACAGCAGGAACACCGGATCCACACCGCATTCCTCGGCCACTCTGCCGAACATCTCAGGATAAAGCTTGCTGAACTGTTCCGAAACCTTGTCCGCAATACCGAAGAGCTGAGCAAATACGAGATAGTGCTTCCACACCGCAACCTCGCTTGCGCTCCTCTCTGAAGAAAGGGTGAAATCATTCAGGAAATTCCTGAACTCCATCACCTGGCAGAGTTCCTCCCGGTGCGAAGGTTCAGCCTTGTTGACCGAAAGCATACGGCCTGAGCCGACCAGATTCGAGAACCCCCTGTCCGTGATTTCTTCAGGCCACTTCATCAGATCCCCGGAATGTTTCTTTGACCATTTCCTGAACTCGGAACGCTCCAGCACCTTGTCCCCGCTGGCCTCAATGGCCCAGCGATACAGCTGTTCCTCCTCAGGGCAGCAGAAATCAGGCTCCCGGTCCGTGAAGACCAGAGGCACACCCTTGCGCTTGTCCGCACTTCCGACTGCATTCACCGAAGATTCAAGCATCCATTTGAGGAAGAAGGTCCCGACCAGATTCTCCGGAGATATATTCTTGAACCTGAAGCCCTTGGAATAGACATACCATACAGAAGGTATATCCCCTCCCAGAGGAGCGTCCCGGAACCAGCCGTCTATACGGGTCTTGCCGAAAAAATTCTTCCTGTAGATATTGCCTGTGATGTTGCAGACGAGCATCCACAGCAGGAACCCGAAGAACAACAAGATTATCAGAACTCCAAGAATGATGAACCATATGTCAGAAGAGTCGCTGTCACTGTACGCACTGCCCTTGAAGGCCCTGTCCTGCATCTTTTCGAATGGTTCATCCTTGACCAGAGACGGCCGGAACATGCCCTTTTCGAAACGGGCCATAACGGTCATATTGCTGAACCTGCCGTCCGCCACAGCCAGTATTTCCCCGTCCTCAAGGGATATGTTGCCCTCGAAACCGAATGCCCAGATACGGGTGTTCTCCTCGGTCCATTCCTCCCCGGATATGCCGTTTCGAATACGCACGACCGCTTTCTGAGGTACTGAAGGCAGACCGGAATTCACGAACTGATGGTTGAATGCGTCAAAGTCGCGGAGAGACCTGACCACTCCGTCAAGATGATAGCTGCAGACCCAGATGTGAGCGCCGTACGAGCCCAGGCCCCAGCAGAGTTCCACACCGGAAGATGTCTTCACCAGACCGCATTTGGAGGCCTTCTGGGCCATATTCCTGTCTGAGTCCCAGCCATACCCCTCGTAAGTGTAGGTGCGTCCGTCCTCCGAAACGCTGAATGCAGAAATCTCCAGGTCTTTCAGATTCATGGGAAGATACCACTCGGTACCGTCTGTCACCTCGACATCCCAGGTCTGGATTATGTCAGCGGAGCCGTCCTCATTGAGCACGGCCTCCGTGACCACGCTCCTGATCTGCTGTGCGGCGCAAATCAAAAAAGGCAACGTCAAGAGAACCGACGTTGCCATATACCTTTTAAGTGACATCATATCGCAGGATACTCGGTCTTGTCCCTGTTCTCTGCGAGATACTCCTTCGGAGTGAAGTGGAGCATCGAGGCTATCAGGTTTGCCGGGAACTGACGGACCTGGGAGTTGAACTTTGTCACGGTGTCGTTGAAAGTCATACGGCTGAGCCTGACGTTCTCCTCATAGCGTGAAACCTCGTCCATGGTCTTGGAATACTGCTGGTTGGCCTTGAGGTCCGGATACTGCTCCGCAAGAGCGAAAATCTTGGAGGTGATGGTATCGAGACTCTGCTGCCTTGCGTTCAGTTCGGCGACGTCAGGTGTCGCAGCCCCCATATTGGAGCGGGCCTTGACAATCTTCTCAAGCGTATCAGCCTCATATTCAGAATATTCCCTCATAAGAGAAATCAGCATGCGCACAGCGTCGAAACGGCTCTGCTGCTGGACGTTTATCTGTCTGAGGGCATTCATGCATATCTCGTCCATCTTGACGAGTCTGTTCTGGATGGAAATCGTCCAAATGGCAAGGAGGGCGATCACCGCAACAAGGATTATCAGTGTCATAAACAATACAGTTGGTTAGTTTTCAGCTTAATATACTCAATATTCACGGGCTCCGAAAATACCTGTGCCGATACGCACCATCGTGGCACCGTATTCCAGGGCAATGCGGTAGTCGCCCGACATTCCTATGGACAGTTCCCTGAACCCCTCGAGTTCCGGATGTGCCGCCTTCAGCTCTTTCCACAGCCCGGAAATGCGACGGAAATCAGCCCTTATCAGCTGCTCGTCATCAGTGTTCGTCGCCATACCCATCAAACCGCAGAAACCAAGGCAGGGATAATCGGAACTGTGTGCAAGTATGCCCCGTATTTCCTCCTCAGTCAAGCCGGTCTTCGTCTCCTCCGCCCCCAGATGAAGTTCGAGAAGACAATCCATCTTCCTCCCGTTCCTCTCGAGCCAGGCGTGCATGGCCTCAAGCAGATGCAGAGAATCCACAGACTGAACCATATGCGCATATGGCAACACCTGCTTGAGTTTGTTGGTCTGCAGGTGGCCTATGAAATGCCAGCGTATGTCGCACGGCAGCCCGGGAGCCTTCGCGGCAAGTTCCTGCGGACGGTTCTCCCCGAAGACCCTCTGTCCCGCTTCATATGCCTCCATTATTGCCGAGACAGGATGGAACTTGGAAACTGCCACGAGCTCAACGCCCTGTGGCAGTTCTCCACGAATCTGTCCGATATTTTCTTTTACAGACACTTATCTTCTGTTTTTCTTCTGCTGCTCCGCATAGGCCTGCTGCTGCATGCGCTGAGCCTCCTCAAGTCTCTGCTCCCACTTGCTCTTCGGAGCCTTCTTGCCTTCCGTAGCCTTCAGTTTGGCGAGAATCTCCTCCGGCTTCACGAAGAACTTCTTGATTATCCAGGTCTCCAGCATGGTGATCAGGTTGGAGAGGAGATAATAATAGCTGAGCGCTGAAGAGAGGCTGTTACAGATGAAGAACATCATTATCGGCATCATATACAGGCTCATGAACCTCATGCTCGCCTGACTCGGGTCGCTGATGGACTGACCCTGCATCGTAGCCCTTGAGTAGAAGAACATCGAAACCGCCATAAGCAGCGCGAAGAGTGAGATATGGTCTCCAAGCAGAGGAATATGGAATCCGAAGTTGAGTATGGAGTCATATGCGCTGAGGTCGTCAGCCCAGAGGAAACTCTGCTGGCGCAGCTCGATGGACGCAGGGAAGAACCTGAACATCGCCCAGAGTATAGGGAACTGCAGGAGCATAGGGAGACAACCGCCCATAGGGTTGATTCCGGCCCTCTGATAGAGGTTCATCATCGCCTGCTGCTTCTTCATCGCATCCTCAGGCTTCGGATACTTCTCGTTCAGCTTGTCCACCTCAGGCTTGATGGCCTGCATCTTGGCGCTGGAAGAGAAAGACTTGTATGCGAAAGGAAGGACCACAATCTTTATGAATATGGTCATCAGCAGTATGATGATGCCGAAGTTCGAGATAAACCTGTGCAGGAAGTCGAAGAGAGGGATGATCACGAAACGGGTTATCCAACCCACGAGGGCTCCTCCAAGAGGAATGATCTTCTCATACTTCTGGTCATAGCTCTTGAGGGTGGTGAAATGGTTCGGACCGAAGTAGAACTCATTCCTGTAGCTGTTGTTCCCGTCCCTGTGCATCTCATAGCGCATATTGGCGCTGCACGCCATCAGGTTGCCATCTTCATCAGTCTCAGGCATGAACTTGAGCGCAAGGTCACCGGATGCGAACTCATCCTCGGCACGCATTATGGCCGAGAAGAATTGCTGATGGAAAGCGAACCAGCTGAGCTTGCTGTCTATCTTCTTCTCACCGCTCCTGCCGCGGCCTATGACCTCCGGCTTCTTTTCACCTGAGAAGTAATAGTTCAGCATGGAATACTGGCTCTCGTTCTTATAACCCTTCTCCATGCGCGGTATGGTCACGTTCCAGTCGAAGTCGAACTGGGTGACGTTCCTCGGGATGATGCCATCCATGCCCACGAAGGAAAGGACGTTCTCCACATCATAAGAATCCCTGCCCAGGAGATAGCTCTGCTCAATATAGCCGCCGTTGGCGAAAGGCAGCCTCATCACCACGGAAGTGTCTGTGCGCGAAGCCACTTCAAACACGAAATCCTTGGTATTGATGTTCTCGCCCGTGTATATGCTGTAGCCCATCTCGCTCTGGCCTTCCTTGAAAAGGTAGAGGTCGGAACCGCCGTAGCTGCTGTAGTCCAGCACCTGCGCGGAAGAAGGCTGCGCACCCTTTGTGCTTACCGCGAGCCTGAGTTTGCCGTTGTCAAGCCAGACGAGCTCAGCTTCAAGAGAGGATGCCTGCTCAAGCAGAGAGTCCTTGTATATGGGAGCCTGATTGCCTTCAGGCAGTTCAATACCAGTCAGATAACTGGTGTCAACCGGATGAGTTGCGGCATATATGGAATCAAGCCTGTACTGTTCCACAGCGGCAATCGAATCCTGATATGCCTGATATGCGGCCTGTTTTTCAGACTGTTTTGACTGATACCACATGAAACCGAGCATCACTGCTCCTATGAGTATCCAGCCGATGACGTTGTTCTTGTTCACTTCGTATCTTGAAATTAATGCAAATACCGTTTGGAAATATCCCCGCGGCCCCTTGTCGGGGCCGCGTCAACCTTTACTGCTGATCCTCGGAGTTCTCTATCTCCCTGATCCTGTTCTCCAGGGCCTTCAGTTCTTCCTTCGCCTGCTCTATCCTCTCCCTCATCTGCTGGATGAGCGGCTGGGAATTCTTGGAATTGGCGAAGAAACCTATGTTGTTCTCGTAGGTGTCGATCTGCTGCTGGAGAGCGACGTGCTGTTGTACGAGCTTGTCCTTCTCCGAGAGCACAGGTCTTGAAGAAGCGCGGGACTGCCTCTGAGGTCTCTGTGAACGGGTTCCGTACTCAGGGAACTTTGCCTGCATGGCGTCCTTGAATGCCTGGGCGATATTGTCCTTCTCCTTGAAAGGCACGAAGCCGATTTCCTTCCATCTCTGGCTGAAGTTCTCGGCAGCGTCACGGCGGACCTGCGCATCATCCGACTGGAAGGCCTCGATTTCGGCGATGATGGCCTTCTTGGCCTTCAGGTTGGCATAGAATGAATTCTCAGGCTTGGCCTGCTTGTCCCTCTCCGCAAAGAATTCGTCGCATGCGGCACGGAATCTCTTCCAAAGCTGCTCCGATTTCTTGCGGGGAACCGCACCTATCTCCTTCCATTTCTTCTGGAGGGCGATGAACTGGTCAGTGGCCTTCTTCCAGTCAGTGCTGCTCTTGAGGGCCTCTGCCTGCTCAATGAGGGAGAGTTTCTTCTCCATATTGTCGTTCATGTTGCCCTTGAACTCGGTGTAGAACACCCTCTTGTTCTCGAAGAACTTGTCGCAGGCTGCACGGAAGCGGTCATATATCTTCTGGTTCTCCTTGCGGGAAGCATAACCTATGGTCTTCCAGGTCTTCTGGATCTCCTCTATCTCCTTGGATAGAACGTTCCACTCGTTCGAAGACTTCACATCGGTCCGTTCGACTATCGCCTCCACCTGCTCGCAGAGCCTGGTCTTGGCCTCGAGATTGCGGGCATGCTCCTCTTTCTGGCCCTCGAAATAACCCTGGTACTTCTTGTTGATGACGGCAGTGGCGGCCTTGAAACGGTTCCATATCTCGTCACGGAACTCCTTTGCGACAGGTCCGAACTCCTTCCACTGCTCATGCAGCTTCTGAAGTTCCTTGAACGCCTCGATGACATTCTCGTTCTCGGCAAGTTTCTCGGCCATCTCGCAGAACTGCTGCTTGGCCTCGAGGTTCTTCTTGAAATCGAGGTCCCTCATGTCCCTGTTGATCTGGACCTTGTCATAGAACTGCTCGACATAGAACTGATAGGTGTCGTTGAGCACCCTGAAGTTCTGGGCAGGAACCGGTCCTATAGCCCTCCAGCGTGCCTGGATCTCCCTGAACTCAGGGAAAGTCGCATTCACGTCCTCCTGCTTCTCGACGAGAGCCTTGAGATCCTCGATGACAGCCTGCTTCTTCATCAGGTTCTCCTGCTTTGCAGCTTCAGCCTGGCGGGTATACTCCGCACGCTCCTTCCTGTATTCGTTGTAAAGTGACTTGAAACCATCCTCGATTGCCCTGAACGGATTGTCTGAAACGGCCTCGGCAGCCTCGGCAGTCTCCTGCTCCTGTACTTCTGCGCCTTCCCGAGCCTCTGCTTCGGCAGGCACGAGTCCCGCATCCGCCTTCTCCTTGGAGAGTTTCTTGTAAAAGGCAGCCTTGATCGCCTCGGCGTCCTTGTACCTGGCCATTCTCTCAGGGTCTGACATCAAGTCCCCGAAAAGTTCCGAGAGTTCAGCCAGTGTCTTCTCCGAATAGTTCACCGCCGGTTCGGCACTCTCCTGTATTCCGTTCTCTGTCAATGCTACATCTGATGCAAGCTGTACATCAGGTTTGATTTCTTCACTCATAGATGTTCGAGTTACGTTGTTAATTAATTACAGCAGGGTCAAAAGCAACCCATGAAATGCAAATATATCTAAAAATATTTACATTTGCATATCCGAAACCCACTAATGAACAATATGAGGATCGATATACTCACAGTAGTACCGGAGCTGCTTGACAGCCCGCTCAACCATTCCATAGTCGAGAGAGCCCAGAAGAAGGGATACGTCGAAATCCATGTGCACAACATCCGCAAATACGGCCTCGGGCCGAGGAAGAGCGTGGACGACTATTGCTATGGCGGCGATGCCGGTATGGTGATGATGGTGGAACCTGTTTTCCGGATGATATCCGAGCTCAAGGCCGAGAGGGAATACGACGAGGTCATTTACATGTCCCCCGACGGCGAAGTGCTCAATCAGGGCATAGCCAACGAACTGTCCCTCAAACAGAACCTCATCATCCTCTGCGGTCACTACAAGGGAATAGACCACCGTATCAGGGAGCACCTGATAACCAGGGAGATATCGGTCGGGGACTATGTCCTCAGCGGAGGAGAGATTCCTGCAGCCCTGCTCGCGGATGCGATAGTAAGGCTTATTCCGGGAGTGCTGAGCGACGAGACCTCCGCCCTGAGCGACTGCTTCCAGGACAACCTGCTCTCCCCTCCCGTCTACACCCGTCCGGCGGAGTTCAACGGCTGGAAAGTGCCCGATGTGCTTCTCAGCGGAAATCCAAGACTGATTCGGGAATGGCAGGACGAACAGGCCATAGCCAGGACACGCGCACTAAGGCCGGACCTGCTCGACGAATAAAAAATCAATAAAATTTTTGCATTAAACGATTTTATATCTATATTTGTAGCCGCTGAAATTAAAACGATATAATTCAGCTGACAAGAAACCATACTGTCGCAAGACGGTCAGAGATACATCTCTAACCAGAATGTAATTAATGATCCCGAATGGGAAAACACACTACTAACTAACCGACAAAGCCCCGCAGAGATTGCGGGGCTTTGATTTTACGGATATGGTTCTCAGTCTAGAACCTGTAGGACAGCTTGAACATAAAGTTCGCCGGAGCCTGCGGATAAACGCCTATTCCGCTGTAAAGGGCGTCTTCTGCCTGGCTGTAAGATTCCCATCTCCATCCATATGCATAATACATACGGTTCAGGAGGTTGTTGACATAGGCGCTGAGACCCAGCTTGCCGCCACCCAGATCGAACTCGTGGCTGACGGTGAGGTTCAGCACATTATATGCCGGAATCTCCATTTCCTTGCGTGAGCTGTTGTCGATGTACTGGTGGCCAACATACTTCCAGTCGAGGCTGAGCGTCGTGCTTCTGAGAGAATTGGAAACTACGCCTTTCCATGGAGCGACAGAGATTCTGGCCATACCGGTAACCGAAGGAGAGAGCAGCATATCCGTGTCGCCATATTCAAAGGCCTTGACGGCAGGGACCTCGGAATCATCTATCGAAACATATGACACGTAGTCTTTGATCCGATTGCGGCTCAGGGTGAGATTGCCGTCGATGTCGAGCCATCTGAGGGCATTCCAGGCTGCGGCAAGTTCCAGACCCCTGCGGTAGCCCTGAGGCACATTCTCCTTGATTGCATAGCCGGATGAGCTGAGATTGCCGGTCTCCAGGAGCATATCCCTGTATTCCATGAAGTAGATGTTGGCGTTGAAAGTGAGCCTTGGGGCACGGTACTCATAGCCGAGTTCGATGTCGTGCATCTTCTCAGGCCTGATAGGGCTGAGAGCACCTTTCACATTCTCCTTGATGTCTCCCCTGCCCGGCTCCCTGTTGCCATATGCATAGGACGCAAATGCGTTGTGACGCTCGCCGAGATAGAACTTCGCGCCGAACCTCGGATTGAAGAAATCCCACTTGTCCTGATATGTGATGTCAACGGCGTCATCGTCGGCGCCGCGCATATCCAGCCCCACGTGTCTGTACTGAAGGTCAGCGTATATGGTAACGAGGTCAGCCAGGTCTTTCTCCGACCTCACGAACACTGAAACATCCTTCTTGTCACCGACGTTCCAGTACCAGCTGTTGGTGCTGACATTGCCCTGTCCGAGGGAAGAATAGTCGAACTCATCCCCAGGGAGAGCAGCCCAGAGCACAGTACCGAAATGGTCTCCGGAGTACTTTGACGCACTTGCACCTGCAGTCAGGCGGAAAGAACCGGAATCATACCTGAGGTCGGTGTTGGCAACATAGAAATCATTTGCCATCTCCTTGCGGTAGATGATGTCGCTCTTCGGGTTCCCGCCATCATAACTGAAACCGTAATTGTTGAGTTTCTTGTCCTCCTTGTAGTACTCGTCATAGCCGTCACCCCTGGTATAGTTGAGGGTGGTGGTCCAGGTGAGACGGTCGCTGAAGCTGTGGGTATAGTTCAGCTGGATATGATGCTGCTTATAGCTGTCGACGGCATTGTCGTAGTAATGCACGTTGCCATATTCATCATAATACTCTCCCGCGTCATTGTAGCGCCTGTCCTTATTGTACTGATCGATGTCGATTCCGTTCCAGGTGATGCCGCTGGTCTGGTCTCCCATAAGATAAGTCAGCCTGAGTGAATTGTTGCCCTTGAGCCAGCCGAGTACGGCGAAGAGGGACTGGGAATCTACCTTTCCGTTCCTGATGTAACCGTCCGTGAAACCCTTGGCATATGCCACGTTGGCATAGAGACCTGAAGAAGTGAGGCCCGTGCCGGCTGAGACCGTGGTCATCAGGGTGTTCCAAGAACCCCTGCTGATTTCAGCGGAAGCGAACGGATCCGGACCGACAGATGCGGTGTTCATATTGATGCTTGCACCGAATGCGCCGGGACCGCTGGCTGTAGTTCCGAGACCGCGCTGGACCTGGACTGAAGAAATGAGGCTGTGAAGTGCCGGGATATTCACCCAGAAAACCTCCTGAGACTCAGCATCATTGAGGGTGATTCCGTTGAGTGTCACATTGATCTGCGAACCTTTGGAGCCCCTTATGGTCATTGCGGAATTGCCCAGACCTGTTCCGTTGTCATTGTAGCTGACCACCGACGGCTGCAGATTGAGAGCCATAGGCAGTGAGTTCATGGGGTTGGACGCCCTCAGGCTTTCCTTGCCCATCATAGTGAAGGTGACTGGCGTACGGCTGCCCGCCCTGGACACGGACACGATTACGCTGTCAAGCCTTTCCGTCTTCTCCGGTTCCCCGGAATCAGCCACCCCATCTGCAAACGAAGGGATGGAAAGCAGCGCGAGAGCTGCGGTAAATAAAAAAACTCGCATAATGTTTTGGTTTTTACATTCTGCGAGAGTGCGCGCAATGCGCTTGAGAATTAAGCCTTCCCTACGTCGGAATTACCCGAATCAGGTTCATGGGACTCTCTCAACCTGGACTGTGCCAAGTACCCCCGCCAATTGATATTTACAAGTACCGGCACTGCCGGTGATTCTGTCTGTTTTCTTACTACGGTTCCGTTTATTTCTTTTCCTTCAGCCTGACTTCGTACATTCTCTTCCAATTCTTACCCGTCAGATAAAGACGTTCATTCGCGGCATCATATGCGATTCCGTTGAGAACGTCCGTATTACTGTCCCTGAGCGCCTTGGGAAGCAGCCCGGTACAGTCCACGGTGGCGGTCACCCTGCCGTCGGACGGATCGATAATGACTATCATGTCGGTAGTATAGACATTAGCCCATATCTTGCCGTCGACATATTCCAGTTCATTGAGATATCTCAGCGGCCTTCCGTCCAGGGTAACGTCCACGGTACGGAGGACCTTGAACCTGTTGTCCATAAAGTAAAGCCTTGAACTTCCGTCACTTGCAATAAGCTGCTCACCATCCGTCGTCAATCCCCAGCCCTCTCTGGGATATGAATATGACGACTTGTATTTGAGTGTAGCGGCGTCATAGATGAAGGCCACGCGGCTCTCCCAGGTAAGGATGAACAGTTCGTCCCCGAGAATGACCGAACCCTCAACGAAATATTTGCGGTTGAAATCTACTTTCTCAAGGGCCTTTCCCGTGGCGAGGTCAATCTTGCGGAAGGAAGAACTGCCGTACTGACCCGTGCTCTCGTAGAGCTGACCGTCCTGAAAAAAGAGGCCCTGGGTGTAGGCTCCGCTGTCGTGCGGATACTCCTTCACCACTTCAACTCCATACTTTCTGACGCCGGCGCAGCAGGACTGCAGCAGGCCCAGCATCAGTATGACTATTATGGTAATCCTTCTCATAAGCATAGTCAGGAAAGGCAAAATTAACTCATTTTTGTGTCAGGGACAAGTATTTTTCTTAACTTTGTACGTTGACATATACAAAGGAGGGACGATCTGCCGCGCCGTTTTTTCGGTGAGGAAAGTCCGGACAGGAAAGGGCGCCCTGCTGCGGAAAGCGCAGATGGGAGTAATCTCATATGGTCTGTAACAGAGAATTACCGCCGGCTTGCCGGCAAGGGTGAAAACGTGAGGCAAGAGCTCACGACGGCCTTCAGCGATGACGGTCGGGTACAGCCGCTGGGCCTGCAAGACCAAATATACTGACAGATGAGGACTGCCCGTCCGATGTCAGGGGGTAGGTTGCGTAGATAAATGGCAGATACAAAAACAGAAACCGGCTTACGGTTCCTCCTTTGCCCTGATAGAAACCTCTTTGAGTTTCTTCAACGCCTGAGGTTCACTCAGTGTCGTCAGAAGAGGCTCGAGGGGTTTTTTCGTCAGCGGCATCTTCCGAATCGGCAAGAAACACGATAACTGGCAGCGTCTTCAACTTTCTGTAGATGCTAATCGAAATTTGAACAGAATGCTCACGGAAAACTGAACAGTTTTCAACGCCGTAAATATAGAGAAAAATCAACGTTTAAGGCTGAAAAAATCGCTACAGGCATGCAGATTTCTGAAAAATAGTTTGTTTGGACGCTATTTTTGTGCGTCTTGCTATAAGCAAGACCCGTCTCTTCATTGTATTCACCGGCTGAAGGCTGTCCTTTGTAGAACTTCCAAGGAACCTGTTTCTTATTCTCGCCGCTTCCGTCAGCCCTGCTGGACGGAAAGAAGAATCCGTTCGGTCATTGTTTGAATTTCGCCATTTGCTATATTTGCAGAACGGGAAGGTTTCCGCTTGCAAGATGAAACGCATCATTACTGTCATATCTTTCATTGTACTCTGCCTGCAGCTGACAGCGCAGAGCCTTCCGCCCGTCAGGAAAACAGAAGAAAACCGGAACCGCGGCAAAATCGGGAACACATATACCGGAACTTCAGGGAAACTCCTTGACACCAAGGGCAATACGGTCGGTTTCGACGCCCTCCCCACTCAGATCGGAAACTATGATGACAAGAAGATGAAAGCCATCGAAAAACGCTTCGAGGACAGGAAGTGGGAGGACGAAAAGCTTGCCTGGGATGCGGCCAGCGGACTCGACACGGCCGACGCCTACAGGAAATATCTCGCCCGCTTCCCCGGCGGCGCACACGTCCCACAGGCGAAGAAAAGACTCACAGACCTGAGTGTCAATGACATATTCAAAGGAAGTCATAATACCCTACCCGCCATAGAGAGGACAGAACCGGACGATTTCTCCGAGACCAGCACCATAGTCATAGAGAATGTGACAGGGATGATGCTGACCGTGATGTTCAGCGGAGTCGACAGCCGCACCGTCACCATAGCCCCCGATTCAAGGGAAAGCGTGACCATAAAGAACGGCAGCTACAGGATAGCGGCTTCAGTTCCGGCGCCGTCAATACAGCCTTTCGCCGGCAACGGGTGTTTCAATGGAGGCCGCTATGACACGGGATTCTGCATAGTCCGCGGTGGCATGAGATAATTCAAAACCAGATAAAAGACAGAGCGTATGTACTACGTAAGCAAAAGAATGGAGATTTCATCGGCACACAGCCTGAACCTCTCATATGAAAGCAAATGCGAGGCCCTGCACGGCCACAACTACATAGTGATAGTACACTGCAAGTCCAAGACCCTCAACGCAGACGGAATGGTCACGGACTTCACAAAGATAAAAAGGGATATCTCAGGAGCCCTGGACCACAGGAACCTGAACGAAATCTTCGACTTCAACCCCTCTGCCGAAAACATAGCCCGCTGGATATGCGACCAGGTCGAGAATGCCTACAAAGTGGAAATCTGGGAGTCGGAGAACAACAAGGCCATATACGAAAGGGACGAAGACTGACTATAGCTGCTTTCTGAGCTTCTGGTTCAGAGGCAGGTCACAGTCCTTGGACGAAAGGTCGGACCACTTTCTTGCGAGTTCACTGTCTCCCATGATATACATCGCGTTGGCGATGTTGTACTCGAGAGCAGCCCTCTTGGTCACATTCCCGGTCTTGAGCATGCTCATCCACAACTCAATCGCCCTGTGCCAGTCATATTGAAGGGCAGCGAGCGTGGCTTGATCCCAGGCAGCAGGAAATGAACTGTGGTAGAAAGCGAACTCACGGGCAGTCCAGGTAGGGAGGAAGCGGACTGCAGCCCTTGTGCCCGTCCTGTCCCCCGCCTCGGCGGAAGATGCGTTGAATGCGTCGAGTATCTCCGCCTCATCAGATCCCTGAGGGCAAATCACATCCTGTTCGATTACACTCTGCCCCGAGAACACCCGGACCGTATCCCTTTCGCCGAGCGTGTCATAAGCATACATGTTCAAACGGAACGGAAGCTTCACGTGAACAGTTTCCATCTTCCCTTCATCGCTCTTGAGGGCTTTCCTTGACTCAAGCTGAAGCGCCTCATATTCAGGCGAATCAAACAGAAAGACAACATCATCCCCGGACTCCACCGCAATGTTCACGAGAGTATCCCTCGAAGCATAGTCCGCAGCCATGTCCTTCTCAAGACTGTATATGGCAACGGCCTCACTGCCGTCGAAATAGTCCTGCTCTATGGCTTTGGCGAAGCCCTGGGCGATATTTTTGTTGAAGACCGTATCCTTGCCCGAAAGGTCATCCATATAGACGACCGAGATGCTGCGGCCCGCAAGGTCAAGTCCCGAAGACGGGACGCCGCGCATATCGACAAGCATGGAGAAAACTTCCGGCTCACAGGAACTCAAAGCCGCAACAGCCGCGACCACAGTCGCAAGGATGGTCAACTTTTTCATAGCAACGTATCAATTAACAAATTCGGCCGCAAGGTCATAATCATCGGCCGCGGTTATACGTACATTGATGAAACGCCCCGGCATGCTTTCCACAGGCACGCCCATGGCTTCATCATAGCGTACTAGTATCTCACCGTCCACTTCCGGACTTTCGAATTCACTTCTGCAGACGAGGTACTCCCCGCTGAAGGAATCCACCAGCACCCGGATCTCACTCCCGACACGGGACTGATTGTAAGCAAATGATATACCACGCTGGAGTGTCATCAACTTGTCGTAGCGCCTGTCCTTGGTCTTTTTCGTCACCGAATCCCTGAAATTCTCAGCCGCATAGGTTCCTTCCTCCTCGGAATACCTGAACGCTCCAAGGCGTTCGAAACGGGCTTCCCGCACGAAGTCCAGCAGTTCCTCGAACTCTTTCCTCCCTTCACCGGGATGTCCCACTATCACCGTGGTCCTGAGCACTATGCCCGGAACCTTCGACCTCATCTTCGCGATCAGTTCCCGGGTCCAGGCTCCATCCACATTCCTGTGCATATTCGACAGCACTTTGTCGGCAACATGTTGGAGAGGGATGTCCAGGTAACGGCATACCTTGGGGTTGGAAGCCATCTGGTCAAGCACATCCTCCGGGAAACTGTCCGGATATGAGTAATGGATCCGTATCCATTCAATTCCCTCTATTTCAGAGAGTTTGCCCAGCAGTTCCCCAAGTGCCCTCCTATGGTAAAGGTCCAGACCGTAATAGGTCGTATCCTGTGCAATCAATATCAGTTCCCGCACACCTTCAGCAGCCAGAGCCCCCGCCTCCTGCACAATCTCCTCCATGGGCACGGAACGGTGACGTCCCCTGATGAAAGGAATCGCACAATACGAACAGCGTCTGTCACAGCCCTCGGAAATCTTCAGGTATGCATATGGCAGCGTGGAATCCCTGCGGACCCTGCCGCTGCCGGAAGGCCTGACATTCTCCACGCCCAGCGCCTTAAGTACCGGTTCCAGATCCCTCGCGCCGTACCACTCGTCAACCTCCGGAATCATGTCCCTTATCTGTTCCATATAACGCTGTGAGAGACAACCGAATACTATGACCTTTCCGACGAGCCCCGCGTTCTTTCTCGCTATTACGGAGAATATGGCTTCGACCGATTCCTGCTTTGCATCTCCGATGAAGCCGCAGGTGTTCAACAGCACACAGTCAACCCTGCCCGCATAATCCTCGGGCACTATCTCATACCGCTGCGCGCAGCGCGCAAGCACGTGCTCCGTGTCGACGGTATTCTTAGAGCAGCCCAAGGTGATGGGCTGGAGTATCTCCCTGTGTTCCATCATATTGCCATACACTATGCCTCAGCCTCAGCCGCCTCTTCACCGGCAGCCTGCTCCTCATCCGCGAAGTCGAGGGAAGCATATTTCTTCAGTTCATTGTACCACTCGACAACCTTCTTCATATGCGAAACATAGAAACGGTCACCGTCATAGTCAGGAACAGCCTCGGCGAAAAGCTTCTTCAACTCATCGGCAGAAGCCTTGGCAGTAGGAGCGTCATTCTCTCCGAGGACCTCATGAAGCTTCTCGAACACCTTGCGGAGCTTGAGTTCACCTTCATCGGTGTATATGCTGATGTCCTCCAGGGAGGTGATCCTGTTCTTCATGTCTATGCAGATACGGTTTCCGCTTGAAAGAGCCTCGACTATCGCTCCGTTGCGGGCCTGGGCCACATAGCGGAAAAGTCCGCGGTGACCTGATACTGAAATGATTCTTACAAGTTCTGTCTTGTTCTGGTTTTCCATATTATTATCCTATTATCTTAAACAATCCACTAAATGCGCTGTCGGTGCGCCTGTATAGGGTTTCCAGGTCGGAATCGTTGATTATCAGAGCATCAACCCCGTCCTCAACTGTTTCCTGCGACGCCATCCTGGCAATTATGTCCTCCCTCGGGCAGGCATCTCTCCTGACCGCCCTGTCTATCCTCCGTTCAAGTGGCGCAGTGACCAGCACCACGGCATCAACCTGCGAGAGGAAAGCCGGCTTGCCGAGTATGATGGCCGATTCCATCACCACGAAAGGTTCCGCACCGGCATATCCCCGCCATCCTTGTCCCGGATACGAGTCCCGCCAGTCAATGAAGTCCTCCAGTACTTTCGGGTGCACTATGGACTCGAGCCTTTCAAGAGCAGCCCTGTCCGCAAAGGCCACGGCTGCAAGCGCCCGACGGTCCAGTCTGCCGTCTCCGTCACGGAAACACATTCCGAAAGCCTCCTCGACTTCCTCAATCAAACCCGGGCAACGGTCATACAAGGTCTTCGTCCGGGAATCGCTGTCGTAGACAGGCACACCGCAGCGTTGGAGATGCGCACAGACAACGGATTTCCCGCTGCCGATTCCACCGGTGACCGCCACTGCCTTCATCACCTGTCACTCTCCATGCACTCGAAGACCTCCGGTTCGCTGCTGCAGGAGATCACCCCCACCGGAAACTCGGAGAAACGAGCGATGCACTCACCTGTACGCGACTTTGCAAAGTCCTCATAATCAATATATATCACCAGCTTTTCAGCCGGATTTCCTACCGGAGGAAACTCGGAGCGTATCACCACGTCAGCCTGATGAGGATACACATAGAGCGTGCGTCCGGCAGGGACATTGCGGACTTCCAGGTCCAGCCTGGCGCTCAGATCGACATATCTGACGACATCCACGGCATATTCCACAGACTCATCGGACATGCGCACGCCCTTGATACCCTCAAGCCTGACCTCCCCGTGGGCGGCTGACTTCAGGTCCTCGAGACTGAAAGAACGGGTATAGACACGGTCAATCTTGTCGAGAAACGCCGGTTCACCATATACGGTAACCGAATCCGGATGCAGGCGGAGTCCCGAAGGAGACATATGCTGGGCCTCGAAACTGATATTGGCCACCGGGCTGACAGCCACGACCTTGCTGTTCTCGTGCTGGAAACGGAAAAACAGGGTGTCGGTGACAAATGATTCCATTCCGGCCTTGTCCCCGAAAATCGCCTTGGTGTATTTCTGCAGTTCGGAAGATGTCAGATAGAAGAGACCGTCGCCACTGGACCTGAAATCCGAGGCATCGAAATCCACGACCATAGGTTTGTCCTCCGATTTGCGCCCCAGCCTGATAAGGTCGAAGCCGCGCGTATGGCAACGCGCCAGAACGGTCGAACTGCCCGTAGACTGCTGCCTGTACCCGCTGATATTGCTTCTCGCGACTATCGGGACACTGACAACCTTGGTATAGTTCAGGGTGAGATTATAGACAAGCCATATGCTGAAAGCCAGCAGGAGGGACACAAGAATGATTTTCAGGTCCCCCCCGTCATTTCGAAGCATTCTGCGCAGCTTGTCCCGCAGCATGGTCCTAATCCTGAATTGCTGACTCTTATGACTGTGTATCAGTTATATCCCTCACAAGGCAAGCCTTGTCGACACGGATCTTTACGTCTCCGTCCACCTTGATGATGGCATATTTCGCGGCAACACTGTCTATGGTACCGTATATGCCGCCTACAGTCAGCACCTTGTCGCCCTTCTTCAGTTCATTACGGAACTTCTCGAGTTCCTTCTGCTGCTTGCGCTGAGGTCTGATCATGAAGAAATACATTATCACGAAGATGGCGAGGAGCATTATCCACATCGAAGCCATTCCAGAACCCTGTGCAGGCGCCTGAGCCTGGAGGGGAAGAGTAAGAATATTCATATTATATCTCTTTGTTTATGTTATTGTTCCTGTTTTGCAGTCATCTTGTCCAGAAGGCCGTTTATGAACTGACGGCTCTTCGGAGAGCAGTAGAACTTGGAGATTTCTATGTACTCGTTGAGAGTCACGTTGCGCGGGATGTCGCTGAAAGTGGAAGACTCAGCGACACCGAGGGCGATTATCGCCATATCCGCAGCGAAGAGGCGGTCGCTGTCCCAGTCCGGCACGGACTCGATGACCTTGTTGAATGTGGCCTCATAGCCTGAGAAGGCGTTGCTGAGCAGTTTTGTGACGAAAACCTTGTCACTCGACACCTCAGCGGCGGGATTCTGTTGTTTGACCTCATCGCTCTTGTAGAGTTCGGGAAGTCTCCAGGGCTTTCCCTCACCGAGAGCATCCAGGGTTGTGCAGTCCCTTATCAGGGCATAGCCCAGGTCATCCATCCAATAAAGAGACTTTTCCTCGAGTATCTCGTGAAGTTCAGGACTGTCCTCGAACTCATTCTCGAATATTTTCCTGAACAGGGCGCAATCCTCCTTGAGCGAAGAGCCCGGAGTTGCCATATACTTCTTGAACCAAGGTTTCTCCTGCGCGGAATCCAGCACATTTCTGATGAATATGTCATACTGTTCCCAGGAAAGATGCTTCTTTTCCAGAAGCTTCTTCAGGTCAATGTCCGAATCAAGAATAGGTGCAAGCGCATTGTCCGCGAATTTCTCGTTGGGGTGCAGGTCCTCTTCGGTAGGATTGAACTTGGTCTTCGCCGCGTCTATCCTCCTGCGGGCCTCACGGGTGAGCGGAGACACAGTCGCAAGCATATACAGATAAAGGTCCCTTGTCGCCTGGCACGACTGTTCCAGTTCGCTCAGAGCATCTCCAAGGCTCATACCGCCCCTGACAGCATATTCATACATCACCTTGAACGCCTTGATTCTGAGTATTCTTCTGTTAAGCATATGACAATCGCATCAAAATTATTCTTACAAAGATAGCGGATTTCCCGAAAAATTCATACATTTGGAATGATAGTTTGGCAAATACTAAAGACATTTGATATGTACAGGGATGACACAGACGGCTTCTATGGCCGTGACAGATCATCGGAGGAGGTCTATTCGAAGCCGGTGAAGGCAGGAAAGAGGACCTATTTCTTCGACGTGAAGTCAACCAGGGGAAAGAATGACTACTATCTCACCATCACGGAGAGCAAGAAGGTCGAAAGGGACGGACAGGTCAGCTACGACAAGCACAAGATCTTCCTCTACAAGGAGGATTTCGAGAAGTTTGCCGACGGTCTGAAGGAGGTGGTGGACTATATCAGGACCAACTGCCTCACGGACGAAACTCCGGACAGGGAGGACTCCGATTTCTAGACGACCGGAAAGCCTGACAGGACGGTTCCGATGGATTGACGACCTTTGGTCCCGGGAAGATGGACGGTTCCGATGGGTTGGAACCGGGTTGTCAGCCAGAGAGTGCCGGGACGGGCGCACACAAGCGACAAATATGTGTGCGATGTTTCTTTGGCCGTAATCTGCACCCGTCAGGGGATGCGGGCTGATGGGATTCCTGCCTGCCCGCATAGGCATATACAATTGAAAATGAAAGGATTATATACGATACTCCTGCTGCTCGCATCGAATGTGTTCATGACTTTCGCATGGTATGGGCACCTGAAACTGCAGGAGATGAAGATTTCTGACGGATGGCCGCTGATTGCGGTCATTCTCTTCAGTTGGGGACTGGCTTTCTTTGAATATTGCGCTCAGGTTCCGGCAAACAGGATAGGGTTCACGGGAAATGGCGGACCATTCAACCTCATACAGCTCAAGGTGATACAGGAAGTCATTTCACTGACGGTATTCACGCTCGTCGTGATGGTCTGCTTCAAGGGACAGGCTCTGCAATGGAACCATTTCGTTGCCTTCGGACTGCTGATACTTGCCGTGTTCTTCGTGTTCCTGAAATAATCAGGTCAGGCTTTTCGCCTCCGCCAAAAAGAACCCGCAGTTCCAGGCCGGAACGGGAGCACTTATTCCGACGGGCCATGCCGACGTGCACAGGTTGTACTCAGGCTGTCGGTTTCTCCATTATCTTTGAGGCGAGACCGCCGAAAATGATGCGGACCGGACCCGAAGCGACTGGCTGCCAGAACTTTACCATATCCGTAAGTTCATTAGGAAAGGCATACTCCGGCAGACCATGTCCCCATTCAAGCTCGCAGGGCCTGAATTTCAACTGGTTATTGAAATAAACCGTACCAGGGTCAGCGCTGTTCATATCCGAAGCGTCAAAATAGTAATACGGCAGACCGTAATGTGAGCAGCAGAGGGAAAGACGCACATTCTCCTCCACCCTGCCGGACGTCAGCATATTCCCCAGAGAAAGATCAATTCTTGAGGCGAGGGCCGCGGTCTCGTCCTTCGGGTCGAATAGTCCCTCAGCGATGACCGGCTGGGAGGCGTTGCCGAAGAAATCCCTGCTTATGCCCGTGACCCGTTCGCGCAGGTCGGCAACGAAAAGCAGCCTGAACGGACGACAGTTCGGCATATGCCGGCTCAAAGCCTGTATGGCGATGGCAGCGAGAACCGCATTGGTGCCGGCGCCAGAAAATTCCTTCAGCCGCTGTATCTCATTCTGGCTGACCTCGATATCATATGTCGTCCTGATCCGTTTGTTCCGTCCCAGATTCCAGATCATCTTGAACAGTTGCCTGAAACGAACCCGTATCCACCCCTTTTCGCAAACCTGGCGCAGGGTTTCCTCGCGGGACAAGCAATCTTCAGCCGGGATCTGTGACGGATCCGCAACCATTGGCCTCACGGCCTCCCCTCTGTAGAGCGCAGCCCACTGATTTACAAGCTCATAGAAAGCCGCACCGTCCATAGTCGCGTGAGCGCACTGAACATACAGCACGGCGCCATCCTTCAGATAACCGAGCAACGCACTGAAAGGCATTGCCTTGCCTGACTTGAATGCTTTCAGGTCATACTCCTTGACCAGAGACCAGACCTTCGCATTCCCCTTGAGTTCATCCACGGAGTAAGCCCTCAGGTCACAGCTGGCGAAAGGCAGAGTCACGGTCTGGCCATCAGCCCATACCAGAGACTTTGACTTCCCGTCATACCTGCCCCCAAGCTGCGGATAAAGCTCCGAGAGCCTTGCCAGAGCCTTCTTCATACCCTCAAAATCAGGAGCATTCCTATACAACCATGCTCCCTTTATAGCCATATTCAAAGTGAACAGATCAAATGACGTAAGTTTCGAAGTACCCATATTTCTTTAGAATTTCATAGGTGGACTACGTTTTCAACAAGTGTCCACACGTTGCACGTCCCGTGCCCACCGCTATTGTTTAATTACCTGATATAACGGAGTATACGGAGCGGACGCCCCTCGCTGTTGTAGAGTTTAGAACTTTGGCAGAGCTCACCGATGTCGCTGAAGCCGCATTTCTCCATCACCCTGCCGGAGGCGGGATTGTCGATGAAATGGTCTCCCCATATGGCATTCGGCTTGATTACAGTCCTGCAGTAACGCAGCAGTTCATTGAGGGCTTCGGTGCAGTAGCCCTGGTTCCAATACTCCCTCCCTATCCAGTAACCGACCTCGATATCGTCTTCTCCAATTGGTATAACACTCTGACCATAAGGATGATAGCCTATAGCTCCGATGACCTGCCCCGTGTCTTTCAGCACCACTGCCCAGGTGCAGTCATTCATTAGGAAATCCCTGAGCGCATCGGCACTCGCTTTTACACCGGTATGGGGAGCCCAGCCGGCTCTTGGGCCGAGTTCGGGATCCTTTGCCAACTCGTAGAGGCGCCGGGCATCGTCAAGTCGCCAGCGCCTGAAATCCAGCCGCGTGGTATTCATATGCTCAAGCAGGTCACGGATCTGGCCTACGTGCAGACGAAGATGGTCCAGATAGCCCGAGACCATATTCCTTAAAGTGCATTTATTTCCTTGATAATCAATCCAATAGTTATCAAGTTTAGTCTGGTCTATGGCCTCGATGAGATGGGCTATATGAAGGTTGGTGCATTTCCATAACTGCAGCAGTTCCTCCATAGGATAACTGCGGTAGTCCTGGAGAAAGATCCAAAGGTCATTGTCCTGAGTATAGTCCGGGAAAACGAGCATACCGACGTTCGCATCCGGCATGGACCAACCGCAACGCGGTGCATACTGCAGCCTTACCATACGCTGCTGATTGTTGCTTGCGGAATCCACCATATGCCCGAGGAGCATCTTGATGTTCCTGTCCTGTACATTGAAGCGACCGGAGACCACCTCTTCCGGAAGATCTTTCAACAGCCTCATCTGCTGATCAACTATCTCCCTGATAGCCAAAGAGATTTCATTCAAAACTGACATAAACCAGTTCAATTAATTTCATGATTAAGTAATCCTCAAATAATAACCTGCAATATAGTGATTTTTTCTTTAAATAATGCATGTTATAAAACAAGTGTTATCAACAGCGTGTGACAGCACTATAAAAACATGCCACGGCGGAAAAAACGTTGGAATAACGTAGGTGGACTATGAAATTCCAATTATCTTTGCGACGATTATGGAAAACAGAGAACACTATTCATACCGCGAAATCCTGCGGATTGCCTTCCCGATACTGGTCAGCACAATAGTCGAGCAAGTCATAGGAATGACCGACACGGCCTTTCTGGGTAGAGTCGGCGAACTGGAACTGGGCGCCTCGGCCATTGCCGGCGTCTATTATCTGGTCATATTCATGTTGGGCCTGGGATTCAGCATAGGGGTTCAGATTATCATAGGAAGAAGAAACGGTGAAGGGAATCACGTCCAGACCGGAAATGTATTCTACCACGGACTGTATTTTGCTCTGGGACTGGCGATTGTGACCACCATGATTTCAGAAGCCGTATCTCCCGAACTGATGGGACTGATGGTAAGTTCCCCACAGGTCAGAGATGCTGCACTGAGTTATGTACGATGGAGAGTCCTCGGACTGGTCTTCGCATTCTCAACTGCGGTATTTAGGGCTTTCTACATCGGCACTACCCAAACCAAGGTGCTGTCCATCAACTCTTTTGTAATGATGCTGTCGAACGTATGCCTCAACTGGATACTCATTTTCGGCAAACTCGGATTGCCCGCACTCGGCATAAGAGGAGCGGCCATCGGCTCAACCATATCTGAATTCATATCCCTGGCTTTCTTTGTCATCTACACATTCAGGCGTTGTGACACTCATAAATATGGCCTCAGAAGGCCTCCTGTACCTTCCTGGACAACGCTGAAAGGCATATTGAAAGTTTCCTTGTGGAGTATGATACAAAATTTCCTGTCTATCTCAACCTGGTTCATTTTCTTCCTTTTCATAGAGCATCTCGGTGAAAGGTCGCTGGCAATCAGCAACATCGTCAGGAATATATCCGGCTTCGTATGGATGGTACTGATGGCGTTTTCATCCACATGCAGCACTCTGACCAGCAACCTGATAGGACACGGACATAGCGATAACGTACTGAATCTCATATGGAAAATGCTCAAGACCGCCTATGCGGCAACGTTGCCCATACTCTTGTTTTTCAGCATATTCCCACAGTTGATAATACGCATTTTCACAAATATTCCGGAACTGACACAGGCTTGCATACCATCCATGCTGGTTCTATGTGCAAGTTACATTCTGACCATTCCGGCATCGGTTTTCTTCCAGGCAGTGGGAGGGACCGGAAACACCAGAACTTCATTTATACTTGAATCATTTTCCCTGCTCATCTACCTGATTTTCTGCATTGTCGTCATAGGGATCATGAAATGCGACGTAGCTGTATGCTGGCTGTCCGAAGCCGTATACGGCGGTTTTATGGCATTGACCTGCGGCCTGTATCTTCGCAGCGGCCGGTGGAAGAGCAAGACTATATGAAAAAGAAGAGCAAGACTATATGAAAAATGTTGGAATTTCATAGGTGGACTATGAAATTCCAACAGATTGCAAGGTCCGATTATCAGAGAGTCCAGCCTGCTGTCCAATCGTCTGATGCATCCACTGCGCCGTTGCCGTCAATGGTACCGACATAGCGTTTGCTCAGGCTGATGGCCGCATTTTCCCTGTTGGTACCGTCGGCAAGGAAATCCTCAGATCCATAGATACTTGACTGACCGTCTTCCACTTTCTCTTCGAACACTGTTTCGAGGTAGATATTCCTGAGCACAGATTTTCCACTTGTCAAAGCCTCAAGGGTCTGCTGGGTCTCGGCGGTCAGACATTTCGGCTTGCCGCAGATAAGGGCATTCTCAAGAGTGACCTCAGTACCGGCACGGAGACGCACTCCCCTCTTGTTCTCATCAGATCCGTTTCCGACAAGGGTCACATACCTGAGTGTTGGATGAGCGACCGGCAAAGCGCTGAAATCATCACCGTTATTGTCACATTCCATAAGGCAGTCACAAGTAGGGTCACTCTGATATGCAACCAGATACTCACCCTTTCCGTTCCATCCTTCTGTCCAGTCGAATGAATCATCGGTACAGTCCACAACCACACAGTGGTCAACATTCACGCTGCCGCCGAAAAACTCGATTCCATCGTCTGAACCCATATAGCACTGCACATATGAAATGCTTGTGCCATTGCCCACGCCATAAAGGGAGAGACCGTTCGCTTCATGTTCAGCATCAAGCTTATAGCCGGTATATTCCAGACGCACATACTTGAGAACACCGGAATTGTCATTCTCCACATTGCCTCCGTATATGGCATTGCCGATTTCAGAAGTCAGCGACTCACCGGCCGTGGCAGATTTGTTGGAATGAGCCTTTCCGCAGATATGCAGACCGCCCCATGCTCCGCTTTTCTTGCTTTCAGCGGTAAGAACAATAGGAGAATCAGCTGTTCCACAGGCATTTATCTTCGCTCCTTGCTCAATAAGTATATAATTGATTTCACCATTGTCGGCTGCAGTCACAGTGACTCCAGGTTCAATGGTCAGCACTGCCGGAGCAACAACCTGCAGACTGCCCACAAGACGGTAATCATAGCCTGATTTCAGTGTAAGGTTCTCAGTCACACGACCTGAGAGATCCAAATTCTCTTCGTTTCCTCCATTCTCTTCCGGCTTGTCCTTGCCACAGGAAACCATTCCTGCGACCACAGCTGCAATAGCAGCGAAATAAAAAGATCTGTTCATAGATTTGATTGATTTATATACATTTCCGAGTATATGCCAACCCGGATGGCTTTACAGTTTCCAACTTATTCCGAGGCTGAATCCGGATCCTTCATTCCAGCCCTCGATATCGACCGTCTGTCCGGTCGAAGGAATATCCTGACGGAACAAAGTCCTGCTGCACAGTATGTTCCGTAATCCGACATTCAGACTCCATCTCTCGGAGAAGGACCATACAGCATTGAAATCAAGGCTGTGGAAAGGCATCTGAATCACATCTCCAAGACCGGACAGGCCCACGGAATGGATTCTCGGTCCCTGAAGGTTATAAAGCAGAGCCAGGGATAACTTGCGGCCGTCACCATATTCAGGGGCATAACTGATGTCTGCATTCACGAGATATGGCGACGCTCCCTGAAGACCACGTTCCGCATTGGTATATACGCCTCCTTCCGGCAGTTTGACATTCGTGTACATATATGAGGCATTGGCACTGATTGTCAGATACTTTGCCATATTCAAGCGAAGTTCGGCCTCAATTCCTGCGGCAAGCCCGTTCTCAGCATTCTGGAATGAATGTTCCGGAGCGCCGCCCGAATATCTCTGAATACGCTCAATCGGCTCCTCAAGCCACTTGAAATATGCAGTAACTGCCAGCAGATCAGCGGAATCCTCACTGATATACTCCCATTTGAGATCTGCATTATAATTGAATGCATTCTTCAGCGAAGCATTACCCCTGAGCATCACACCTCCATAGCTCTGCTGGTAAAGGAACGGAGCCATCTCCACAAAGGATGCCCTTGTCACTGTCCTGGATGCAGAGAATCTGAGATATTGGTCGTCAGCATATTTATACTTGAGATTGAGTGCAAAGAAAGGGTCATATGCATTAAGCAGCCTCGACGTGTCCTCGACGTCGTCATTGTAATCGACCCTTGTGCGGCTCGCCTCGAAGCGTATACCGGCATTCAGCGTCAGACGCTCGGCAAAAGTCCTGTCATACTCCAGGAAAGCAGCGCCTATCATATTCAGGGCATCATACCTATCACGCTTGTTCTGCTTCCTATGCATCAGTGAAGCATTCTGCGAATATGCCTCATAACCAATGAGATAGTCTATATCCATTGCCATATTCAAGTCGAAAGTTTCAGTAAATGAACTCAGGTCATAGAGGAACCTGGTCGTCCTGAACTCGCGAGTCTTGTCCTTAGCGGTCAGACCGAACCTGAATTTGGAACAATCATCCGGGTGATATGCCAACTTCAGGTCAAGCGTATATTCGTTCTCACGCAGACTGCCGAAATATCTGTAGGTCTCGAGATTGTTGGTAAAAAAGTGCAACATGCCGTCAGATCCTTTCTGGAAAAGCATCTGCCTCCTGTCCGGTTCATCGCTCAGGGTCAAAGCCCCCGAAACGCCCCACTCAAAATCCCAGCGCCCAAAGAAATGGCTGCCTGTCAATTGGATATCAGTCAGCATATACCTATGGTCAGTCTGGCTTTCGCCGAAGAGATCCCTGTCCTCATAGTCAATTCCGGTCTTTGCGGAGAAACTGCGCGAAGCATTGCGTGCGAAGAAGGCAGTCAGACTGACAAGGTCTGAACTGCGCATGGTCTGCTCTATGTTAATCAGCGCAGCGATATCCTCTTTCTGCTGATAATCAGAGTATTGAAAATTGCTTTTCAGCATTCCGGAAGCTTCGTAAGTATTCAGGAACGCATCTCTCGATATTTTCTCTGACCACTTGGAACTCAGATTGGCCGTAAGGCTCAGCTCCTGGCCCCTGAAGCGCAATACCTTGCCCATACCCGCAGTCATATTCAAGTCCGGAAGGGCTTTCCTATTCGTGACGGTGAAAGGCGTTTTCGAGAAAATATTCTTTGATACAGCATAATTTGCAAACTCCGAATATGGCAAGCTTTCTGCCTGACTGTCAAGCCTGTAAGAAGAAAACAGGGATGGCGATACCATATTCCATGACTCTGAGAAAAGTGTGTTGTAAAGGCCGCCGCTGCCGAGTGAAAAAGCCAGATAGTCAGTTCCGCCGCTTTTCGTGCTGATATCGATGTGTGCGCCGGAGTAGTCCGCGAACGACGAGGCTTCGTACACCTTGCATACAGTGACCGACTGGATCGTAGTTGACGGGAAGATGTCCAGAGGTATCAGTTTATTGTCAGGATTAGGCGATGCGATTGGCAAACCGTTAAGGGTTGTGGTGCTGTACCTGTCTCCCAACCCCCTGACTATCAATTGTCCAGCATCAGCAAAAGATATTCCGGATATTTTGGCAACGCTTTCTTTGGCATCTGAAAGACCCTTGACGCCCATTTCTTTCGAACCGAGGTTCTCCAAAGCAAAGGCACTTGCACGGCGTTCATTCTGAAGGGCTTGCACCGTCTCGAGATTTTTCCTTCCGGTCACGACCGAAGTTTCCAGAAAGTTGGTATCCGGATACAGACTTATTACAGTGCCCAGACCGGCAGTTCCGTCAGGATTGGAAGTTTGGGTTATGGAAATGACCTTGCACTTGCCATCGGCGACTGTCACACAATACTCAACAGTCAGGTAACCTATGAATGATACTTCCAGAACATGCTCACCCTCAGACAATTGAAGAGCGAACGAACCATCCTCCGAAGCAATTGTTCCAAAAGTGGTCCCTTTTTCCAGCACCGAGGCTCCGATAAGTTCCTCCCCGGTATTTCCATCAATGATTCTACCACTGAAAACCGTCTGCGCCTGACAGACAAAGCACGCAAGCATCAATAACTCTGCCACTACGAAATTTTTCACGTCAATACTATTTATTTCGCCGCAAAAGTACCGTCGCCATATTACCAATGCTTTTCGCAATTGTGAAGATAATGCTACGTTACTGTTTTGGAAAAACGTAGGTGGACTATGAAATTCCAACAATCGTCATCGGGATCAGGTACAGAATTTGGTTTTCAGACCAACATTCATTAAATTGGAAAGATATGATACTTCTGGCAAAGAGATTCCCATTTTGGCGATGGGCATTGCTGACTGTATTTTCAGTTACACTCTTTTTTGTACTATACGGTGTTTGTCAGAGTGTATTCCTGCTGAAAGCCGGCACACTTGTACGTATCCTGTTTCCGGTGACGGCCTCCCTGCTTCTTCTGGGCGCTTATGCATTGTGGTGCAGAGTTTTGGAGAAGAGATGGCCTGAAGAGATTTCAGTCAAATCCTCAGCCTCCGGTCTGGCGACAGGTCTTGCAGTCGGTTTTCTGGTATTTGCAGGCATCACCGGAATACTTGCCCTGATGGGTATGTACCGCATCGAAAGCATTGCTCCTCAATGGAATCAGGTTGCCATATCCCTTGCGGACTACTTACTGGTAGCTTGTGGGGAGGAGTTGATTTTCAGAGGTTTTCTATTCAGATACATTGACGAAAGGTACAATACGGCCTCAGCCTTGACCGTGTCGGCACTTGTATTCGGATTCATCCATATCATGAACAGCGGTGCAACTGTCTGGAGTTCAATATCCATAGCGATAACTGCCGGTCTGATGCTCGGCATGGCGTACAAGGCATCCGGCAACCTCTGGCTTCCGATAGGCATACACTGGGCATGGAACTTCACTCAGGGCAACATTTTCGGGTTCAACGTTTCTGGCTACCATTCCGCCGCAAGCATATTCACAGCTAAAGTCGACGGGCCTGACCTATTTACCGGTGGAGCCTTTGGACCGGAAGCATCGATAATCGCACCCATATTCGGAGTCGCTCTTTCAATTATTTTCGCATTTTATTGGAGATTAAGGCGGAACCAATAGGCAAGGCATCGGTTTTGCAAGCGTAGTCATATGAATATCAAAACCTTAAACTATGACACGCTTCATTCAGTTTTTAGCAGCAATGTCTATGTTCACATTGCTGCCCGGCTGTATCCACGCAAAGGATACTGACAACACCCCTGTTCCTTCGTTTGAATTGTCCAGACTCTTTGGGTGCTGGTATGAAATTGCACGCTTCAATCACAGCTTCGAAAGAGGACTCGTCGGAGTGACCGCTGATTATCTTCTCCGCGGGGACGGAAAAATCGACGTCATCAACATCGGTTACAAGGGTGAACAGTTAAAAGTCGCAAAGGGCATCGCACGCCAACCCTGGCCTGACACCGATCCCGCCCGCCTGCGGGTATCGTTCTTCCTCTTCTTCTACTCCGACTACCGCATACTCAAGGTTGACAAAGACTACGAAATCATGCTAGTCGGCGGTTCCGATGACGACTACCTCTGGATACTCTCGCGCGACAGAAAACCTTCCCAGGAACTTCTGGATATGGTTATGGCCGATGCAATACGGAGGGGCTATGACACGTCCAAGCTCATTTGGAACTGAGGACAAATTCTTGGAATTTCATAGGTGGACTATGAATTTCCAACAATTTGCAGCGTTTTATTGCAAACGGCGAAAAGAGCCTTGATGATGGTGAATGCTGACAAAAAAATTGCACACTCAAGAGTTTCCCCTCAAGTGTGCAACACCTCTTAGGCCCCTATATAAGGAACTTGCGGAAAGTGTCACCTCAAATCTTCCGGTTTTGTTGCGTGTAACGGAACTTAATAAAGTAATATTTGAGACTTTCGGTGAACGGTTCCGTATCCCTTATTCCGTGAAAGCGTCCATTATCACGGTAGGACGGCCGTCAGAGGTAAATGCGCCGAGCCTGTACTGTGTAGGCCGGCATTCAGGTTCCCAATAAAAAAACCATTTGATGTCTCATTTTCATCAGAACGCGTCGAATGCTATCTCTATCATGTTCTTCAGTCCCACCTGACGTTCCATGGCGGTAAGCGCATCACCCGTAGCGATATTGTCACTCACTGTAAGTATGGTAAGTGCTTTTTTATGAGCCATATATGCATTTGCATACAATGCATATGCCTCCATTTCTACGGCCAGGACTCCCTGCTTTGCCCATTCATCCTGAACAGCCTGATCATTGTAGAAAATATCTGAAGAGCATACGAGACCTTTCAGGTAAGGGATACCGAGTTTCTCAGCGGAGCGTGCAGCCGCTTCAACTAGTTCAGGAGATGCAAGAGCCTGATAATCTGACGGAAGATGATACTGATATCCATAATTGGAATCAGTTATGGCCCTTTCCGACAAGATGACTGTACCTACTTTCACTGACGCATCCAGAGCGCCGCAGGTTCCGAGACGGACTATGGTATCCACATCGAAAAAGTTGAACAGTTCATATGAATATATGCCTATTGATGGTATACCCATACCGTGCCCCTGTACTGAATATCTTTTTCCCCCGTGGGTACCGGTATAACCAAGCATTCCCCTGATTTCATTGTAAAGTACAGGGTTCTCAAGATACTTTTCTGCTATCATCTTCGCGCGAAGCGGGTCTCCGGACATCAGCACGGTCTTGGCGACATCTCCATATTTCGCCCCGATGTGAGGGGTCGGAGTATTTTCCTTACTCATAATACTAAGTGATAATTATTTATATCCCAACGATTTACACAGCATTTTCCTTAAGTGTCAGCATATTCAAACATGAGCGCCAGACTATTGAAGGGCAAATACTGCGAGCCCTAAATTAGCATATTTCAGGCCATTTTCCAAGAGTGGGTTGTTCGATTGTTGGAATTTCATAGGTGGACTACGTTTTTGCAACAATCTGAAGTTTTCACTAGATTCGCGGTATATGAAGACTTTGTTCAATTTGGCGGCAGTGGGTCTGGGCGGAGCGCTCGGAAGCATGCTTAGATATTGTATAACACTGGTATTTTGCACGTTACATCTTTCTGGCAACATCGCTACTTTTACAGTTAACTTAGTTGGTTCGTTTGCTATCGGATATTTGAGCGGTAGCGTCAAAGGAGAAACGCTAGCGTTGATGCTAACCGTCGGCCTATGCGGAGGGTTTACGACTTTCTCCACTTTCTCAATGCAGAGTGTCAGGCTATTTCAAAATGGAAATCTTTGGCAATTAATACTTTACATATCAGCATCAAACATTCTCTGCATACTGTCGGCTGCCCTTGGATGGTGGTTGTCCGGCGCATCCAGATAAATAGTTGTAAAAACATAGTCCACCTATGAAATTACAAAGAATTGCAATTCTAATATGCCTGCTTTCAAGTGCTTGCACTCAGGGCAAGCCTGATGCTTTCGAGCTCTTCGACAATGGAATGGAGATTTCGGAGGAGAAGCCTGACCTGATTTATTTGGTATCCACGAATGTGATGCGTGCCGAGGGGCCTGATGGCGAGCCGGCTTATATCGCCGAATTGAATGAGACTGACAGGAAGTACTATGACAAGGAGTTCGCATATGTGGACAGCCACATTTCGCAGGGCGATTTCAATCTGATAGCACCGTATTACCACCAGTTCACATTCAGCGGAACCGGCCTGCCAAAGGAGCAGTTTGATTCAGTGTATCAAGAAGTTGCAGCAGAGGTATGCGCTTTCTTCGATTGGTATATGGCAGAAGTGAATAATGGCAGGGACTTCGTGCTCGCCGGTTTCAGCCAAGGTGCCATGTTGCTGAGAGATATCATGATGAATATGGATGAGCGGACTTTTTCCCATATGGCTGCAGCATATCTGATTGGCTACAGGCTCAGCGATGACGATCTTCAAGACCCGCACATCAATGCCGCGACCGGCTCTTCAGACACACAGGTCGCGATTTCATTCAACTCTGTCGCTTCAGAGGAAGGGATATGGGAACTTGTCAGTGAAGGAGCCGCCACCTGTATAAATCCAGTGAACTGGTGCACAGACAGTACACCAGCTCAATTCAACTACGACGGTGATAAAGGTAATGTATATGTCAACGGGGAAAGTCAGGTTCTGATGGTCGACATCAATCCTGAAAAGTACTGCAAATGGATGAAACAGAGCCCATTATTTTCCGGAATACACCCCGACAACAGGCACCACTGGGATCTGATGTTCTACAGCGGTAATATCCACGACAATGCACTCACACGCGTGCAGAATCTTCATAGATAATCCATTCCTGTCTGATTTCGAATCATAA
>JAEDLE010000041.1 GCA_016295455.1 Bacteroidales bacterium | reverse complement strand
GCTTTTCTCCACCTTCTGCACCTCTGCGCGGTACTTCTCTATTCTCTCTTCTTCCTGGAGCGTGTCAAGAGCATTGATGATTTCGAACCATTTCATTTGCTGCTCATATAAATCGCCGTAATGTTTCATCGTTCCTGTCATTTAGCTGCAAATATGGGATATGCCACTGCAAAAACATGGCAGGAGAGAATCCTGCCGTAGAATTGCAGCAGAGCGTGTTTCCTTTGCGTTCAAACAACAGACAGCGATGGAAACAAACAATTACCCTGTCGGCCTTCTCGGAGGCCACCCGGAGCTCCTTCATTGCGTAGGTGAGAAGGAGCTGCAACGAAAGAAGAGTCTCATTCAAACTACTCTTGAGGAAGAGGAAATATCCGGTTCCAATGCCGCAATTATGGACGAGGGGTATGACAATCTGAATGCCCCGAACGTGCTTTCGCTGACGGTATTGGCGGATTGATAAATTTATTATATATTTGTATACCTTCACAAAATACAATAACCAAAAAGAATTATATTATGCCAAGCAATTCGGAGAAGATTGAGCAATTGAAAAAGAAACTCCAAGAGTATTATGAGTCAAGAGGTATCATACCTGGAGAGCAGTTCTGTTGCAAGAATCAAGATAAATGTCCAGGAGAATTGTCTAGAGGAATGCAATGCCATATTGGAAGTAGATATGGTGAAAAGATGCGTATTGTTGTAGCCTCTCTGGACTGCGGTAATGGGGGAGCTGATACTATCGAAGATAGAACCAGAAATGTCGTTTCTGATGCAGAAGGTAATAACAGAAATCCTCATATGAGAGGAACCTTTAAATCGCTGGCATTATTTTTTGATGAACAAGCCCCAAATAATCTTGTCCATTACATGGCGATGATTAATACATGTAAATGCTGTAGAAAAGGCACTTCGGACCATCTGCCCGAGGAGTATTATCGCAATTGCAGTGAATACACACTCTCGGAACTTCTTGTTTTGAAGCCTGATGTCATTTTGTTTCAGGGGAAGTTTGCTCCGATTGGATGCCAGGATTACCTTTCGGAAATTGAGTCTATAGATGATGAAGAAGTGAGGCAAAATCTAAGGTTGTTCCGCTATCAGGACATTTTGTGCTATGCAGTCATTTGTATTCATCCCGCTGCAAGAGGAAGACAAATTGAAAGGCGAAATCATTTCTATGATACTATTCTTCCGAAAATAGCGGAATATATTAAAAACCATCCAGTTATACTGACCCCTGCCGGGGTATGATGGTCCCCTGATACTACAAACTGATTGAGGTTTTCACGGACGGGATGGAAGCATCAGAGGGCAAGGGGGAATACAGCATAAGAAAAGTGCATGCCCGGAATGATTCCGTTTCCATAGTCCTGAAAGACCAATTCAGGATTCCCTCGGTCCAGTCAGGGAGTACATAAGGTCAGCGGCAGCGAAAGGGGCCGGAAATCTCTCTCCGACCCTTGTTGCTGACGGGAACTCCGCGGCATCAGTCGAGCACTTCGAAATCGAAGTCGCTCAGGTGGCAGCAGGCCTTCTGGTAGTCGAACCCGTAAAGGCGCATATACGCCTCCTTTAGTTCCTGTGCACCGTTGGTGAACGGTGATGTGGCGTGTGTCTTGGTTGTCACCACGACGCTCATGTCAGGCGTGAGTACCTGACCGTTAGTCCTTTTGATCCTCTTCGGGGTCACTCTGAATACTCTTGACATGGTGTTGATGTTTGAATGATGTCCGTCAAAGGTATCCTTCCCCACTGCAAAAGCATGGCAGCTATTTCACGATAGGGTCTCCGCAGTAATCCTTCCTGCCACAGTCCCGGCATCTGAAGCCTGCCCATACCGAGTCGAAGTGGTCCATTGCCGCAGCGACGAGCGCCGGGTCGTCCGTGAGTATGCCCGCCTCGAAGTTGCGCCTGCGTCCGGATTTCATTCCCATCCCCGCGCCGGTCAGGTTGGCAGAGCCTATGTAGGCCTCCTTCCCGTCGAATACGAAGATCTTGAAGTGCACCCTCGGGCAGAGGGCCCTCTCCAGCCCAGTGAAGAGGGACGGATACCTGTCGAATTCCTCCCGGAAGACTGGTCCCGGTTCCTTGGCGTGCAGGAGCCTCACGCCCACACCCTTGCGGATCAGCTTTGCGAGGACGGCGAGGAACGGCAGGCTGTCGGAACCCACCTTGACGTGCAGGTCCTTTATGTCCGCAGTCCCTATCCAGAGGGACGACTTCACCGAGGCGCAACGGGCGATGACCTCGTTGTAGTGGTCGGTATCACATATGTATCTTGTCGGCATAGTCGGATGATTTGTGCAAAGATAACGTCTTTCACTGCCAAAGTAATGCATGCGTGGAGAAGTGGAACAGTAATTCGATATTCCGGGGAAGTCTGAACGGAATGCCGACTGCCGAGCAATTGCACCGGGGGATTCTATTATTGCAGCGAATCAGACAGGATGATATGGAAGATAAGCCAGCAAGAATAGTAAGGATGAGGGACATCCAACTGGATGAGTCCCTTTTTCGCAATTACCTCACAGGAACGGTGCTTGACGAGCTGCTTTGCAGCTACAAGGGCCTTCCCAAGGGTGTGAACTATATGGTCATCGGCGACCCGGGCATGGGCAAGACGACCATCATCCTGGATATGCTTGCAGACATCCGACTGAAAAATCCGGGCGTGCGTGTGCTCTTCGTGAGCGCGGAGATGAACGAGATCGACCTTGCGGTCTATGTGAAGCGTTTCCCGAAGTTTCAGGACTTAGACATTCTCTTCGTGGAAAGTGAGTTCGACGATAATTGCCAGACGCACAATTACCATACGCTGACAGAAATCCTTGACCGGGGATGGGACATAGTCGCAATAGACTCATTCTATGAACTGCAGGGCATAGTCAAGGAAGAGGAGAACATAACCCAGAAAAAGGCTGAGTCCATGCTGCTTTCACTTATCAAGCAGCAGAACAAGGCTCAGAACAGCCGCAGTGTCAATACCACCTTCCTGACGATCCAGCAAGTGACCAAAAACGGCGCATTCATCGGTTCGAACCGTCTCAAGCACGCAATTACGGCGATGCTCGAGTTGCGGCTGGAGAACCCGAAGAACGTCTATTCGGACCGCTATGCAGTCTTCTCCAAGCACAGAAGGGGCGATGTCGGGGTGAGACTCTATTATGATCTCAGCACGACCGGGGATGTGTTTTACAACGAGGAACGCTTCAATCAGGACAGGCAGATACGTCGCCTTCAGTCGGAGGCAGGCAACAGTATGCGCAGCTATGCGGAAAAGTTCGACAGATTGTTTGACAACATAAAGACCATGAACGTATGACACAGAATGAATTCTATGAACTGAAGGAGCGTGCGGCGGAAAGTCAGCTGCCGTTCAAGCTCGTTGACAGGGCCGCCATCAAATACATAGGCCGGTTTGAGGATAACGGGAACGACGGCATGCCGCTGTCCCGCAATCTCTACTCGGTGATGGGGACCGAGGTGTTGGCCACTGACAATGTCGCAAAAACCCTTGACGAGATGTCCGGTTTCAGGAGTGACCAGAAACAGATTGTCTCAAAAGCAAGGGGAGAGGAAGGGGTGAAGGACCTTAGGAACTACCTCGCCTCAGCGAGCACCATAGCCAATCCGAGCAAGGTTGCCCTTGTGGCAGACCCTGAAAGGAAGGCCGTTGTGAATGTGATACCGGTGAAGGACAGCGTAATAACCTCTGACGACTTCTTCGACTTCGCCGAGATGTTCATGGACCAGAACAATATGTTCCCGACGGAGTACGAGCAAGGCGACAGTCTGTCCAGCGGTGTCACCCTTCACATGGGATGCAATGTACCTGATGTGCGGGCGGTGACTGACGGGGAGGATTTCCTGATGAACTCGTATTTCCTCAGATGGAATCTCGGTCAGATTGAGCTCGGCAGGTATTACGAGCGTCTGATCTGCTCCAATGGACAGATAGAGACTGTGCATCAGGTGGAAGCAAAGATGCTCTCACTGGATGATACGTCGATAAAGTGTATGCTCGCCTTGCCGCAAGATGAATCGGCTTTGGACAGTTCATTCGAACGTCTTCGTGAGCATGCCCTGACGGCAATCAACACCCGTGCGTCATTGTCGGAACTGGGATTTGTGCACAAACTGTTGAGCCGCTACATGGTAGGAACGGAAAGATTGAAGGAACTGGCCCCATACAATGAGGAGTTGAACTACTACCAGCAGCGAGGCTTCGGGAAGGAAGGGCTGCGCCCTCACGAGACTCTTGCGAGCATGACTGTGTGGGATCTGTACAATGGAGTTACGGCATATGCCTCCCACAACACAGACTGGCATGTCAACGACAATCGCCGTTCAGGACTTCAGGGCGAGATATATAATTTCCTGATGCGTCCAAGGGACATAAAGAACTATGTGGATGCCTATCAATGATGATGGGCATCCACTATTATTCTTATCGCCGTGCTCTTGCCTTGCTTCGGGCCTCCGGCGACAAGTATGTTGGAGGCGGTGGTTATGGTTTCCATATTTTCGAACCACTTCATCTGTTCTTGGGATGAATCTCCTGAATGTTTCATTGCTCCATGTGTTTATGCTGCAAATATGCAACACTCCACTGCAATAATGTGGCAGGACAGAAGCTTGCTCAGGAATAATTAGGACTGCCAAATTCTTGCAGAGAAAGCTGTTTCCTTTGTCCCGTGAAACCAATCGAGTACAATGATGACACTTTAGGAAATGCTCATCAGGATCTCGGAAATCACTAACTATACACCATGGAACTGAGAATCATTCATCTGTCCGATACCCACGGGGTACACCGCCGCCTGAGGAACCTTCTTGAGGCGGATATCCTCGTTCACAGCGGTGATTTCACGATGTCGGGATCCGAGGCAGAGACGCGCTTATTTGGCCTCTGCAAATGAAAGATTTTTGCAGAAGCACGGACGACATTTGCGTTGTAAATCGAAGAACAGTATGGAAGCAGTAGAACTGAAGAGAGTCCTGGAGGATGAAGGACTCAGCCTGGAGGACAAGAAGAGAGTCCTCGATGAGAACAAGGTGCAGTACCGTGAGGAAGACGGTAAGATCGTTCTCGATGAACCGGAGCAGAAGAGAAATCTTCTTGCATGTATGGATGTTATTGTGAAGAAGACTACTGTGAAGTCTAAGGAAGATGAGGATGAGAATGTCTTCAATGAGAATGTATTCTCTGATGCGAAGGAATCCATCGCCTTCGTGTCTGAATCACTGGACATAACCGCTATGCAGGCCGTGCTCTTTTCCATGTTGATGGAACACAACTGCCGCAGAGGAAAGAACTTGGTCGAATTTGCCGAGGACCTTGGCGTGACTAGAATGACTCTGTATTCTTACGAGAGCGATCTGTCTGCGCTCGAGAATAAGAAGCTTGTTCGCCGTGATGAGAAAGAGAACGAGATCAAGATTCCCCAGCACGTTGTGAATGCTCTGGTGAAGCACGGACGTATCGATGATAAGGATAGGAAGAATATGGATACCGATCAGATCATGGAGATGATCAATACTCTCTATGATAGAGTAACTGAGGACGACCTTTATGAAGAAGACTTCGTAAAGGAGATAGATGATCTGCTGAAAGCAAATCCGCAGAACCATTTCGTGAATGAAGTCAAGTCTCTTGGCCTTACTGACCATGACTCCAAACTGATCCTCTATACACTCATCTACCGCTACCAGTTCGAGAATGATGACAATGTCTGCTGGCATGACTTCGAGGATGTGGTCGACTACAAGTCCAAGATTCATTACCTTGAACGTAACTTCAGGGCAAAGACCCTGAAGATAGCTGCAGATGAGATTGCCGTACCCAAAGTAATTGATGGCATAGCCAGTCCAACTCAGTTCCATCTGGCGGACAGCGTAAAGGAAAGGCTCTTCGCAGAGATTGGAGGTTGCCGTGAGACCAATGGAGGAGTCCCTCTCAAGACCGTCAGAATCGAGGACATCGTTGCCAAGGAGCTCTTCTACAACAGTTCTGAAAGGGACCAGGTGCAGAGGCTTACCGATCTTCTCTCCGATGAGAAGTACAGGCAGACCTGTGAGCGTCTCAAGTCAAAGGGGCTCCGTACCGGCTTCAGCTGCCTTTTCTATGGTGGCCCGGGAACTGGAAAGACTGAGACCGTCTATCAGATTGCTCGTCAGACTGGGCGCGAACTGGTACCGATAAACGTGCAGGAGATCAAGAGCTGCTGGGTCGGTGAGTCCGAGAAGCAGGTCAAGAGTGTGTTCGACAGGTATCGTGCAATGGTGGAGAAGGCCAAGACGGCACCTATCCTGCTTTTCAACGAAGCCGATGCAATCTTCGGAGTCAGGAAGGATGGCGCCACCAATGCGGTCGACAAGATGGAAAACAGTATCCAGAACATCATCCTGCAGGAGATGGAGAAGCTCGATGGTATCCTCATCGCGACCACCAATCTCACCGGCAATCTCGACAAGGCCTTCGAGAGACGCTTCCTCTACAAGATCGAGTTCAAGAAGCCTGAGCCCGAGGTGAAGTCGAAGATATGGCTGTCGATGATCCCTGAACTCACAGAGGAGCAGAGCCGAGAGCTTTCACGCCGCTATGATTTCAGTGGTGGCCAGATCGAGAACATCACACGCAAGAGGGAGATTTCCTATATCCTCTATGGTGAACAGCCCGGTTTCGAGGAAATCAAGGCTTACTGCGGGGAGGAGATGATTGCTTCTCCTGCATCAACAAGGAAGTCTATTGGATTTTAACGCATGACAAGTATGAACGAATTCGAGAAGTACGCCGTCGGAGGGCGTGGACTAAGTTCCCTGAAGATATACGACTATGCGTCAGCCATCAATGCATCTATCAACCCGTGCGTGATGGAGGAGCGAAAGCTCAATGTCACCCAGATAGACGTGTTCAGCCGCCTGATGATGGACAGGATCATCTTTCTTGGCTGCCCGATCGATGATGACGTGGCGAACATCATCCAGGCACAGATGCTCTTCCTTTCGTCTCTTGACCCCAAGGCGGACATCAAGCTGTATGTAAATACTCCCGGCGGTCACGTGTCCAGTGGTCTTGCCATCTACGACACCATGCAGATCATCGAGCCAGATGTGGCAACCATCTGCACAGGAACGGCAGCCTCCATGGGCGCAGTCCTGCTCTGTGCCGGAGCGGAAGGGAAGCGTTCCATCCTCAGGCACTCCAAAGTGATGATCCATCAGCCTCTCGGAGAAGCCAGAGGCTCATGCTCTGACATCTACATCGTCGCCGAGGAGATCGTCAAGGCCAGGCAGACCCTCTGCGAGATTTTGGCCTACCACACCGGCAATCCTATCGAGAAGGTCCTGAAGGATGTAGACCGTGATTACTGGATGACCTCGGAGGAGGCTAGACAGTACGGCATCGTGGATGTCATCCACGGGAGACGATAAACTTGCCGCTTTGCTTTTCAATTCCTGAACCGCAAAAAGGAAGGGACTGCATCGTGTGGTGCAATCCCTTTTCTGTGATTAAAGAGTGAGACGTCCTCTGTAGAGAGACGGCACATCCCGTCCCCTGAGGATGCAGCAGAGGTGATCCTCTCCGTCATCCTTGGTGAGGAAGAATCCCCACTTGTCCGGCTCCTCGCGGATGGTTCCGACCCTCGTGTACTGATCCACGAAGAGTGAAGGGTAGACTGATGACACCTTCGTCTTCCAGATGCAAATGTGGGATATGCCACTGCAATAACATGGCAGGAGAGAATCCTGCCGCAGAATTGCAGCAGAGCGTGTTTCCTTTGCGTTCAAACAACAGACAGCGATGGAAACAAACAATTACCCTGTCGGCCTTCTCGGAGGCCACCCGGAGCTCCTTCATTGCGTAGGTGAGAAGGAGTTGCGACGAAAGAAGAGTCTCATTCAATGTTCTTCCCCAATGCACTGTGTTCCGTGTGATCTTGAATGAAACTGCTGAAAGAACCCAAATCGGGCAACTCAAGGGAACACTATCTGAAGCAACAGGCAGGTCTGTGAGAATCCTGCACATGTCCGACACCCACGGTGTCCACCGCCGCCTGAGGGACCTCCCTGAGGCGGACATCCTCGTGCACAGCGGAGATTTCACGATGTCGGGATCCGAGGCAGAAACACTTGATTTCCTTGAGTGGATCTGCGACCTTCCCTACAGGCACAAGGTACTGGTCGCCGGCAATCACGACGCTTGTCTTTACGGTGCCCATCTGGACGGCCTTGATGACAACGTCCATTACCTATGCGGCAGCGGTGTGAAGATAGAGGGCTTAAATTTCTGGGGAGTACCTATGTTCATGGAGGACTGCGTGAGCGGGAAGCAGGAGCAACTATATGCCGCCATTCCCGAGGATACGGATGTCCTTGTCACCCATACTCCTCCCTACGGCATACTCGACAGGGACGGAAGCATCCTGTACGGCTCAAGGGAGTTGCTCGGGAGAGTGCGGGTGGTACGTCCCCGTCTGCACCTTTTCGGCCACATTCACAAGTCACACGGAGCCCTCAGCGACGGGGTGACCGTCTTTTCCAATGCCGCAATTATGGACGAGGGGTATGACAATCTGAATGTCCCGAACGTGCTTTCGCTGACGGTGTCGGCGGACTGAGCCATTTCAGCGAGCTCGCGCATCTTCGGATCGTAGCTGCCGGATGTCGGCTCCGGTTGAGCCGCCTTTATGGGCAATAGACAAAAAAGGAGGATGACCTTTTGGGGGCATCCTCCTAGACTGCTTTGCCAACACATCTATAGTGCGCGTCTTCCGCCCCAAAGAGGCGTACATACACTTCGAACTCATGTTCTCCTATAGTCTCATAGATGGCATCTTCATTTACAAGTTTCCACCAATCTCTGGTTTCACCCCTATAGTTGTCAATGATGTCGTTGAGCTGTGCGTTAGCAAATTTGTTTTTAGTACTCATAGTCAAGATTTATTTAGATTAACCATAAAGTTTCATTGAGATAAGCCCAATGTAACGTAATATTAAAATCGGTTATACCTCTTTTCTCAAAACTATGAAGAACTGCAGCAATCTTGGATGCAAATATAGGCATTTTTGCCAAATATCCTATTCTTGCCTGTTTCGTGAAAGAATTGCTGGCACATGGCGTATACACAATAGGAAAACAGAATCGACTATGATCGTATGCTTTGGCGGCGAGAACGGCTTCCAGGACATGGACTCTCTGGCGATCTCTGAAGACGTCATCAGGAGTTTCTTCAATGAAGCCGATGCGATTTTCTCCAAGCGCATCGACAATCCTGAGGACAGTGTCGACCAGATGATGAACTCCATCCAGAACATCTGCCTGGAGGCCATTGAGAACTTGGACGGTATCCTCATTGCCACCACCAATCTGGCAGGCAACTTCTGCGATGAGGCTTTTGCCCGACGTTTCATCTTCAAGGTGGAATTCTCCACTCCCGAAGCGGAAACCCGTACAAAGATATGGAAGTCAATGATCGCAGCCATCACTGATGATGACGCCTGCGAACTTGGCAGAAGCTATGCCTTCTCCGGCGGCAATATAGAGAACATCGCCCGCAAGGCTGCAGTCGGATATGTGCTCTCCGGAGAGAAAGCCAGCCTGGCGGATCTCCGCAAGTACTGCGACGAAGAGTCATTGTCCGGAAACTGCAAACGGGCAAGAATCGGATTTTAAATAAGAAAATTATTTCGGAGTCGATGAAAGATTTATTCCAGTCCGGCGTATACTTATATGAAACATAAAACATACAGATTATGAAATACTGCATTGCACCCTTTTATTCTGAAAAGAGATTCATCAAAAAGCAGAGTTCAGCCATCGCTGAAGAGCGTCTGGGTTTTCTTGACGGAAAGAGACTCGGAGACTTGTCAATAGGCATCGAAGACAATGCAACCTGCCGCAAGATACGCCGTATCATGGAAAAGCGTGTCGCGCAGAACTTCTGGAGCAATGCTTCCCGCAGAAGGAGGAGAGGTAACGGGGCTCGCTATGAGACAAGACATCATGTCTCGAACCACTTCAGGAACATCTTCGGAGAAGTTCCCAAGGGCTTCAGATATGCAGTATAGTGAAAGAAATAACGAGGAATCACGCATATACTTTAACAGCTGAAATATGGCAAACATCAATATTACTACCACGGAGCTTCTAAGCCTCCTTGACATCACTCCAGCCGACCAGAACCTTATGCTTGTCGGCAATCACGGTATCGGCAAGTCCGAAATCCTCACCGAGTACTTCTCCGGCAAAGGAATGAAGGTCGTCCCCCTTTTCCTTGGCCAGATGAGTGATCCCGGTGACCTCATCGGCATTCCCAACCGCAATGACACCACCGGCAAGACGGAGTTCATGCCGCCTTACTGGTTCCCGCTGGACGGCAAGCCTGTCGTCCTGTTTCTGGACGAGCTCAACCGTGCCCGCCCGGAGGTGTTGCAGACCATAATGGACCTGGCCCTGAACCGTACCCTAGCAGGACGCAAACTTCCGGACGGGAGCCGCATTATCTCCGCCGTCAATGCAGGTGACCAGTACCAGCTTACCGACCTGGACCCTGCCCTGGTGAGCCGCTTCAACGTGGTGACATTCCGCCCGACTGTCCAGGAATGGCTTCTCTGGGCTGAAAAGGTGGGCGTAGATGCCCGTGTCCGAGATTTCATCCGCGAGAATCCTATGTGGCTGGACAAGAATCCCGACGCAAAGGAAGGCGCCGACACCGGTCTGGACAAGACCCCGGACCGTCGTGGCTGGAAGCGCGTAAGCGACATCCTCAAGACAGCCGGTGACATCAGCCCCATCGTCACAAAGGCCATCGCCGCCATTGTCGGACCCAAAGCCGCCAGCGCGGTTGTAGGTAGCGTTTCTGCCAGGAAGATTCTGAGCGGTCGTGAGGTGCTCCAGAACTTTGAGAAGCATCTGCCCACCCTCAAGGGATATGAGCTGCACCAGCTCTCTGTGGTCAACGACGGCATTTTCCGTCATCTGGAGGTGGAGAACCTCTCCGGCCAGGCCAAGGAGAATGCCAAGAAGAACATCGACGCCTACTTCACCTTCCTTTCCAAGGAGAAGAAGGAAGCCGCCGCTCACTTCGCCAACCTCTATGTCCAGGGCACCTATCCCAAGGCCGTGTCCTTCATGGCCCGCGAGTGCCAGGTACTCACTATGGCAATGGTCATGTACGTCAAGAGCATCCGCTGATGAAAGACAGAATCACAACTCTTCTGGAACGCTGGTTCATTTCCGAGCCTGCACTCTTCCAGGTAATCTGCACTCACGACATAAAGGAGAACCGGTCAATGCCTTGTCCAGTCCGCTCAGGGAAGAAGACAATCGAGTACAACCCGACCTATACGGACGAAATGAGTGATGCGGCTCTGGACCAGGCATTGCGTACCGAGGCTGTCCGTATCCTGCTGAAACATCCTTACCAGCGAAAGCCTGATGCCTGCTGCCAGCAGGCTATCGCTGTCGGCAGCAACCTTACCATCGGTGACAACTACCGATTCGGCAACTTCAATATCGAGCGCCCGAAAGATTATGAACTGCCCGAAGGTCAGGCCTACGAGTGGTACTCCCGCCGCATCCAGGAGCTCCTTCCGCCTTCCGGCGGTCAGCCCCAGTCCGGTGACGGCAAATCCGACTGGCGCTCCGACAAGCTGGGCGATTCGGCCGAGCGGCAAACCGCGCTGTCCGAGCTCTGGGAGGAGGACGAACTCACTCTTGCCCTCATCGACGGTATCATTGAGAGCACAAAGGACTGGGGCTCTCTGGCCGGCAGCTTCGCCGAGATGCTCCAGGCGTCCACCCGTTCCCGCATCAACTGGCGGAATGTCCTGTCCGGCTTCCGTGCCAGCATCCTCTCCTCGGTGCGCAAACTTACCCGCATGCGCCCCAACCGCCGCACCGGCTTCGACAATATGGGGTCCATCCGCCGTTTCAACACCAAGCTGCTGGTGGCGGTGGATGTGAGCGGATCCATATCTTCCGAAGACCTGTCCTACTTCTACGGCGTCATCAACAGCGCATTCCGCTATGGCTTCTCCCAGGTGGATGTTATCCAGTTTGACTGCGGAGTCCGTGTGGTTCAGTCCCTTAAGAAGGTCATGCGTGACATCGCTGTTGTCGGCCGCGGCGGAACCTCGTTCCAGGAGCCCATCAACTATGCCAACGAACATGAGTATGACGGCCTGGTGATCCTCACGGACGGTTACGCTCCCGAACCACTGATTCCTGATAATATGCGCTGCAGGATTGTCTGGGTATGCAACAATCGGCAAAGTTACGAACATGCCCACGGGTGGATGGAACGCTCCGGACGTGTCTGTACAATGGAACTCAAATAGAAACAGATGAAAACAATCAACGGACTCACTGAAGAAGAAATCATAAGAGATGCACTCCGTGCCGTTCCCGAATATCTGGAAAGCATCCGGTCCTCAGGTGTATTCCGGCTGGAGAAGTGTGTAGAGGAGGAGACCAGGCGGCTGGAGAAACTCTACAGGACGGGAACAGGTTTACGCCAATATCTGCCCTTAAGCAAGAAAGAGCTTGCAGATATGGATGCATTCACGGCTCACTTCATTCCGATATTGACAGAACGGACCTTGGCTGTTCAGCAGCGGTACATGAAGCAGCGGCGCATTTCCGAGATTAATGCGATAACTGCCCGGGAGTTCATCTCGGCCGAGTTTCAGAAGGCAGGTCTGACAGCTGAGGTCACCGGTCAGAGGTATCGTGCCAAAGTCGTTGTCTCACTGCCTGCCGGTAATCTACGTTTCTATGTCAGATACAAGGACTTGGGCCGCGAAGGTATCATGGACGATGTCGTCAGGGCGGTTCTGGATCTGAAAGATGCCGTCACCCGGCTGGGACAAGGTGTCATATTATCAAAATACTGATATGGGAAGATTTGTCATCCTGCTCATTATTGTCAGCGGCATAGTGGCCGTCAGGGACTTGTCAGACGTCATCGACAGCTACAACCACATTGCATCTCCCGGGTTTCAGGTCCTGAAGGACTGCACCCGCTTCCGCCTCATGTACGGATGGCTGGGGCTGATCTTCCACGGCATCTGCCTGCTTGCGATATCTGCCTTTATGGTCATTGCCGTGCTCAGGCTGTTCAATGCCCTTTCCAGACCGGGTGCGGCCTGGACTTGCGGAGCCGCCTGCCTGCTTCTCCTGCTTTCTCTTCCTGCCAGCCGGCTCATAATCCGGTCAAAGGGTTCCGATCAGGTAGAAATGCTGATGAAGGAAAAATGGATGAAAGAGAAGCAATTCGCTCCTGAACACGATGAAGAAGTGAATCTGTATCGTTCTGCCATTCTTTGCAACAGGTCCATCCCTTTTATCATCTGGCATCTCATCGGCATACTGGGAGCCGGTCTTATTCTCTATTTCACCTTATGAGGCAATCCGGCAGGTTTACGCAATAAATCTGCCTCCAGATTCATTGTCATTCCGCCGGTTTTGTGTAAATTGTGGCCTAAACCGAACAATCCGAAAGGCAAGGAGGATCTGGACAGGGCCTTCATCAAGTTCCGTGAAGCAGTCAATAACGGGGAACTCCCTTACCTCATCCGCTCGCTGGTGTTTATGCTGCTTTGCGTGATCCATTGGTGCATAGGAGAGATGGAAAAGAAAGGTATCATCTCTGAATAAGGAACCGGATACCCGGATACGATTGTAAAACTATTAGAACGGAATATTGTTGACGAATTATTGTTGAAAATCATGGCAACATTAATCAGAGAAGGTATAGCACCGTACGGAGACATTCTCTATAATATCGTCGGTGACCACGTCCATAAGGGACAAGTGTCTTGGGGCGACATTATCTACACTATTGACGGTAATTTTATCAGAGAAGGGCAATCGCCGTACGGTGACATCGTTTATAATATCGATGGCAATTATATAAGGAAAGGTATTTCCCTGACTGGCGATATCGTCTATAATATCGATGGAGACTATATTAGAGAGGGCATCTCGATCTATGGAGACATCAAATACAGGATATATAACGAGTAGAAAGAACAAGAGAGCCGCTGCGCTTGCAGTGAATCTTGATATGCTCGCCTTGCTGTACAATGTGCCTGCAAGTCTCTCGCACTCTTCCTCCTGGCTCCTCAGCACTGCGAGGATGCGTGGGTGAAAATTCCCGTACCTGTCACGCGGTATCCTGAATGTCAGGGTGCGGCCCTGACCGTATGTGTGGCCCATCCTGAAGCCGTTTCCCTTGTCGCCCGGCAGGGCGAGAGAATGATGGACCGAATCTTGTCACGCTGTCCCTCTACTTAGATATGCGTAGCGGGTATCTGCGAGACAAGCACGGCCTACAGAGCTATGCTTGACACGCCTGCAGAGGAATCACGTGGTTGTAACGGTGGTGCTTGAGACAAGTTCCGAAAACACTGCGCATCGTCCGTATAGGCGCTTACGAAGACTGCGCCTGCATAGGTGCGCACGTGGGCAGCACCTCGGAGACAGGGGTGTTCCGCATCATCAGCCACGACTTCAATGACGGGGTCTGGAGGGTGAGATGGAAGGTCGGTGCGAAGCAGTAAGGATCATTTTCCTGAACTGCTGCCATTGTTACTGGTTGTTCTTCAACCACTCAACCCGCCTCTGGTCAGGAAGATGCTTGACCTTGAAGTCTGAGAACTTCGCCTTGAAACCCTGGCCGTCGGGGCATGCTGCGACAGGGCCGACCATAACAGGGCAGTTGTCCTGCATCCAAAGAGTTCGCATCATTGTGTATTCCTTATCGTCGAAACTGTAGAAGAGTTCGATGGCATCGAGGCGGCGTACTGCCTTGAGCCAAAGATAAGGCACCGGTTCCTTTAGCTCGATTACACTCCAGTCGGAGGTGCGGTGTGTGACTACGGTGGAAATGTTGAATTTGCCGTCAACGAACTCAATGCCGAACTTTACATAGTTCTCGTGGTCCTGACGAATCATCATTCCCGCCTGATCAAAGCGGACTTTATAGTCACCGCTCACTTTAATCTTGGCTTCGAACTCTCCACCTACAGTGGTGTAGAGGAATGGACCGTCGTCAACCGTGAATCCATAGTGTGCAATCCTCCAGTAGTCGGTCTGTGCCGGCACGTCCATCTCAAGAGTGCCGTTTTTTATTCTATAGTATTCCGGTTCGTTGAACCACTGCATCTTGTCAAGGCTTTGTGCGTTTGCGGAAAGCGTTGCCGCCATCGCAATAATTGTAAAAAGAAGATACTTTCTCATATATGATGTCAATAGTGTCCCGTCAGGAACTGTAAAAGTCTTATGCTCTGGAATATGCCGGGTTACTTCACGACCCTGCAGGGATTGCCCACGGCAACGCAGCCGTCCGGGATATCCTTCACCACGACGCTCCCGGCTCCTATGGTCACATTGCTTCCGATGGTAACCCCGGGAAGGATGGTCACGGAACCGCCTATCCAGACGTTGTCCCCTATGGTCACAGGCTTCGCCCATTCCCTGCGGGAGTTCCTCTCGACAGGGTCAGTGCTGTGACAGGCCGTATAGATGCTGACGTTCGGACCGATGAAGCAATCATCCCCAATGGTAACCAGTGCTTCATCCAGCACCGTGAAGTTGAAGTTTGCGAAGAAACGTCTGCCCACGCGGATATTGCTTCCGTAATCGCAGTAGAACGGCTGGTTGATGAAGGTGTCCCCATCACTCTTTCCAAGGAGGCCCCGGAGCAGCTCGTTCCGTTCCTTCAGCATTGAAGGACGCATTTTGTTGTACTCCCAGATCCTGTCCTTGGTGGCGTTGAGCCGTTCAAGAAGATATGGATGCGTCGCATCGTACTCCCGTCCGGAGACCATGTCGTCCCAGACCCGGGCTTCAGGAGAATCCTCAGAAGGAGTCTCCTCCATTGAAAGAAGAAGTTCCTGCGCTTTCCTGTGACCGAGGGATGCGGCACGGGAGAGAAGGTCTCTCGCCTTCACGGGGTCCTTCTCGAGGCAGTCGCCCTCAAGAAAACGCTTTCCTACGGAGAACAATGCCTCCGCGTCGGAGTATATGTGGTCGTTGTTGCAGTCCATAATGAAGAATAATCAAAAATCCGTATGCATAAGAATCCCTGAGCCATAGCTCACATTGCGTCAATACCGGAACTCCTGATCTCGCCGGCGACCTCGGCAGCCTCCGCAATCCCGAATTTCTGCATTTTAGGGAGGACAAAGAGCAGGACGGAGC
>JAEDLE010000040.1 GCA_016295455.1 Bacteroidales bacterium | reverse complement strand
GAAGACGTCATACAATGATGCTGTATCCATCTTGAATATGCTATTTTGTACCGGTGCTTCCGAATCCGCCCTCGCCTCTGGAGGTCTCGTCGAGCACTTCCACACTCTCCCATTCCACGCTCTCGTGCCTTGCCACCACAATCTGGGCTATCCTCTCTCCCGGTTCGATGACGAAGGTTTCGTTCGAGAGGTTCACGAGTATCACCTTGACCTCGCCCCTGTAGTCGGCGTCTATGGTTCCGGGCGCGTTGAGCACGCTTATCCCGTGCTTTGCGGCCAGTCCGCTCCTCGGCCTGACCTGACATTCGTAGCCCGAAGGTATGGCCATATACAGGCCTGTAGGTATCATCGCCCTCTCCAACGGTCCCAGGGCAACGGCTTCGGAGATGTTGGCCCTCACGTCCATCCCGGCGGAATTGACGGTGGCATATTCAGGAAGAGGGAAGGAAGATCTGTTGATAATTCTGACTTTCATCGGTTTCGGATTTTTATTTTGGAGCAATGCGGTAGAGCACTGCGGCTATTATGGCGAACAGTATGTTCGGGAGCCACAGGGCTATGCCCGGAGGGAGGGCGCCGGTGTACACGAACATCTGGCTGAAGCGCAGGAAGAGGATGTAGGAGAAACTCAGGGCTATGCCTATAGCCATGTTCCAGCCTATGCCGCCGCGTTTCTTCCTGGAAGACAGAGAAACGCCCATAATGGTGAGTATCAGGGCGGAGAAAGGCAGGGCGAAGCGCTGATGCTTCTCTATCAGGGAGTACTGTATGCTGGCGTCGCCTCTCATCTTCTGCACCGCAATGAGATTCTCGAGTTCCTTGTAAGGGAGGTTCTCCACGGTCTCCTTGTTCCTGTAGAAATCATCCACGCTGAGGCTGATGAGCGTGTCCAGCTGCTTTCCGGCCTGCACCTGATCCGCCAGCATGCCGTCGACATAATGCCTGTGGACGTAGTTCTTGAGTTTCCATCTGCCTCCGGTGCTGTCCCACACCGCCGACTGCGCGCTTATCTTGGAGAGCATCCTGTTGTCCTCGATCGACTCGAGGGTGAAGTCATATGCCGTGTTGTTCCACTTGCTGAAGGACTCGATGGTGACGAACTGGCCCGGGGCTATCTGGTAATGGATGTTCTTGGTACCGGACTGGTTCTTCTTGTTCACATAGGTCGACTCGAAATCATTGCGTTTCTCGTTAGCCCGAGGTATAACCCACAGGTTGAGGCTGAGGGAAAGCAAGGCTATCAGCACGGCCGAGATGATGTACGGCTTCATCATCCTGTGGTAACTGATGCCGCAGGACAGGATTGCCACTATCTCGGAGTTCGCGGCCATCCTGGAAGTGAAGAAAATGACGGTGATGAACACGAACAGCGGACTGAACATGTTCATGAAATATGGGATGAAGTTCAGGTAATAGTCAAACACAACCGCCTTCAGAGGAGCCTCGTTCGACACGAACTTGTCGATCTTCTCGCTTATGTCGAAGATGATGACTATGCCTATGATAAGGATGAGCGCGATGAAGAAGGTCGCCATGAACTTCTTCATTATATAGCGGTCGAGTTTCTTCAGTCCGAGGTCCATCATGCTATAGTCTTGTCATTATCTTCTTGACTGTCACATCCTTCCAAGCCTTGAAATCACCTGCGGCAATATGCCTGCGCGCCTCTTTCACAAGGTCGAGGTAGAAAGCCAGGTTGTGCTCGCTGGCTATCATCGCGGCGAACATTTCCCCGGCCACGAAGAGGTGCCTCAGGTAAGCCTTGGTGTAATGGCTGTCCACGAACGAGGCACCGTCAGGATCAAGCGGGGAGAAATCGTTCTCCCATTTCTTGTTCCTCATATTCATTATTCCGTTCCAGGTGAAGAGCATTCCGTTGCGTCCGTTCCTGGTAGGCATCACGCAGTCGAACATATCCACACCCCTCTCAATGGCCTCGAGCAGGTTGGCGGGAGTGCCGACACCCATGAGGTAACGCGCCATTCCGTCATCCGGGAGCACCGGGCACACGGTCTCGAGCATCTGATACATCTGTTCCGTAGGCTCTCCTACGGCAAGACCGCCTATGGCTATGCCCGCGTCGGCATATTTCAGAGCGTGTTCGGTTGCCTGGAGGCGGAGGTCGGGATAGACGCAGCCCTGAATTATCGGGAAGAAGGTTTGGGAGTAGCCGTAGAGAGGCTCTGTCTCGTGGAAACGCCTGGCATAGCGCTCGAGCCAGCCCTGCGTGAGTTTCAAGGACTTGCGGGCGTATTCATAGTCCGCGTCCCCGGGACAGCACTCATCCAGAGCCATCATTATGTCGGCGCCGATTACACGCTGGGTATCAACGTTGTTCTCAGGTGTGAAGCAGTGCCTCGAACCGTCTATGTGCGAGGCGAAGGTACAGCCTTCAGGGGTGAGTTTCCTGATGGAAGTGAGCGAAAAGACCTGGAATCCTCCGCTGTCGGTGAGTATCGGCCTATCCCAGCCTATGAACTTGTGCAGGCCGCCGGCGGACCTGAGTATGTCAAGTCCCGGCCTGAGGTACAGGTGATAGGTGTTTCCCAGTATGATCTGAGCCTCTATGTCTTCCTTCAGGTCCCTGTGGTACACGCCCTTGACCGAACCGACGGTCCCGACCGGCATGAATATGGGCGTTTCTATACGTCCGTGGTCCGTGGTCAGAACTCCGCATCTCGCTCTCGAGCAGGGATCCTGGGCTGTCTTTTCAAACTTCATCTCTTACTTTCTCTTCAAATTTCAAACTTACGCAAAATCTTCGTTTTTCCGGAAAAAAGTGGGAGTCTTTGTGGATAACATCGTATATTTGGGAACAAAAACATTTCAAGAGACAGTTCATTTATGAAAAACAAGCAACTTACGGTCAGGCTGACGGTTCTCAATTTCCTCGAATTCGCAGTCTGGGGAGCATACCTCACATCGCTCGGACGTTACCTCGGCAACATAGGTCTGGGCAACCAGATCAAGTGGTTCTTCGCGATGCAGGGCATAGTGTCCATCTTCATGCCCACCCTTATGGGCATACTCGCAGACCGCCGCATGCCTGCACAGAAAGTACTTTCGATGTGCCACGGCCTTGCCGGCATATTCATGGCAGCTGCAAGTTTCTACTGCATGGGCGCCGGAGATGCGGTCAGCTTCCTGCCGCTGTTCGTACTGTATAGCATAAGCGTGGCTTTCTTCATGCCGACCATCGCTCTGGCTAACTCAGTGGCTTACAACGCTTTGTCCCAGGCAGGAATGGATCCGGTCAAGGATTTCCCACCTATCAGGGTATTCGGAACCGTAGGTTTCATCTGCAGCATGCTCGCCACCAACTGGATCAGTTTCAACGGAGTGGCAATGCAGGACTCCCACACCCAGCTGCTGTCTTCGGGAGTGCTCTCGCTCATAATGGCGGCGTATTCCCTCACGATGCCCCAGTGCCCGGTCAACAGGAATCAGGAACAGGGCAAGTCATTCATCGACGCCCTCGGCCTCAACGCCTTCTCCCTCTTCAGGGACAGGCAGTTCGCGCTGTTCTTCATCTTCTCCACCCTGCTCGGCGCTTCGCTCCAGATCACAAATGGATATGCCAACACTTTCCTGGGTTCCTTCGCTTCCGATCCGGCTCTCGCCGACACCTTTGCCGTGAAGAATTCAAATGCGCTCCTGGCCATATCCCAGGCTTCGGAGACCCTCTGCATACTCCTCATCCCGTTCTTCATGAAACGCTTCGGAATCAAGAACGTGATGCTCATAGCGATGTTCGGATGGGTATTCCGTTTCGGTTTCTTCGGTGCAGGTTCACCTCAGATGCCGGGAGTGCTGCTGTTCATTCTCTCCTGCATAGTTTACGGTGTAGCTTTCGACTTCTTCAACATATCCGGTTCCCTCTATGTCAACGAGAACACCTCGCCTGACATACGTTCCAGCGCCCAGGGCCTCTTCATGCTTATGACCAACGGCCTCGGAGCCACCATCGGAACCCTCGCCGCCGGAAAGGTGGTGGAGGCTTGCGGTTGCTTTGAGAACAGCGCCGGATGGAGCACCGCCTGGTATATCTTCGCAGGCTACGCCCTTGTGGTGGCCATACTCTTCGCAATCCTGTTCAAGAACCCGGAAAAGACGAAAGCCTGAGCCGGATCAAGATGCGACTCAGATGATTTCCAGCTTGCGCAGAAGCGCTTCAGGCTCAGGGTCGTGACCCCTGAAATTCCTGTAAAGTAACCTCTCATCCTCGGACGAACCCCGTTCGAGGATGTTTTTTCTGAAGCTGTCCGCCACTTCAGGGTTGAACACGCCCCTTTCAGAGAACAAGTCAAACGCATCAGCCTCAAGCACTTCGGCCCATTTGTAAGAATAATACCCGGCCGAATACCCTCCCGCGAAAATATGGTTGAAGGAAGTGCTGATGCAGGAACCCTCCACCAGAGGCAGGGTGGCATATTCCCCAAGGACCGAATGTTCAAAGTCCTCCACCCCCTGCTCCGGAAGACGGTCAAGGCTGTGCCATGCCATATCCAGAAGGGCAAAATGCAGTTGTCTGACGTGATAATATGCCGACAGGTAGTTCCTGGCCCTGACTATGCTTGAGATGTATTCGTGAGGAATCTTCTCTCCCGTGATATGGTGACGCGCAAAGGTGTCCAGGAATTCTTCCTCGAAGGCCCAGTTCTCCATTATCTGGGAAGGCAGTTCCACAAAGTCACGGGCAACGGAAGTTCCACACTGTGAAGGATATACTCCCTTGGAGAGCATCCCGTGCAGGGCGTGGCCGAACTCATGCATCAGGGTGGTGAGTTCCCCGTGAGTGAGCAGGGAAGGAGAGCTTTCAGTCGGCTTGGTGAAGTTCGTGACTATGCTGATGAACGGACGGCAGTCCACTCCTCCTTCGGAATACTGCTCCCTGAAAGCCGTCATCCAGGCTCCGCCCCTCTTGCCCTGACGCGGGAAGAAATCAGCGTAGAAGAGAGCCAGATGCTCTCCGTTCTCATCCAGTACCTGATAGACCTTCACGTCCTTGTGGTAAACCGGAATGTCGTCACGGCGGACAAAGTCAAGCCCGTAAAGCCGCCCGGCAAGGGAGAAAACAGCCTTGACGCAGTCCTCGAGACGGAAATATGGCTTGAGCAGCCTTTCGTCAAAATCAAATTCCGCCAGCCTGTATCGTTCCGCCCAGTAAGGGAAATCCCAAGGCATCAGCACAGGATCTTCAAAACCATTGGCGTGGGCATATTCCAGAACGTAGGAAAGCTCCTGTCTGGCCTTCGGAAGCGCAGGTTCCATCAGCCTGTCAAGGAAATGTTCCACTTCTGTGCGGTTGCCGGCCATACGCCTTTCAAGGGCATAGGAAGCATAGTCAGGGTAGCCCAGAAGAGAGGCTATGCGCATACGGAGCTGCACGATTTCCAGTATCACGGGACGGTTGTCATATTCACCGCCGAGTGCCCTTGAATTGTAGGCCCGCCACATTTTCTCCCGGAGTTCGCGGCGCGCGCTGTACTTGAGGAAAGGGGAATAGCTCGGGAACTGGAGAGTGAACACCCAGCCCTCCAGATTTCTGGAGGCGGCTTCCTGGGCTGCCGCCTCCCTCAGGTAATCCGGAAGGCCCTCAAGCTCAGCCTCGTCTTCAATATGGAGAATGAAGGCATTGGTGGCTGAGAGCACATTGTTACCGAAGCGCAGTTCAAGCACGGAGAGTCTCGAACTCAGCTCGCTGAAGAGTTTCCTGTCCTCCTCCCCGAGAGCGGCACCGTTCCTGATGAATGAGCGGTAGGTGTCTTCCAGCAGCCTCCGGGATGCCGTATCCAGTTCCGAAGGATGGTCGTAAACCTGCTTCACCCTTTCGAAAAGCCTGTCATTCAGGCTCACATACAGGCCGTATTCAGTGAGTTCGGGAGAAATCTCCTCCGCGATTTCCTGCATCCTCGGGTCGGATTCCGCCTCCAGCAGGTTGAAGAACAGGGCTTCCACCCGGCTGAGATCCCTGCCGGCATATTCCAGCGCGAGTACCGTGTTCCGGAAATCCGCTTCACGCGGGTCGTCAACTATGGCGTCCACCTCCGCCTTCGCGGTGGCTATGGCCGCCCTGAACGCCGGGAGGTAGTCCTCCTCACGGAAAAGGTCGAAACGTGGAGCTCCGAACGCTGCATCCGAAGCCGCGAGTATAGTATTGTGATTCAATTCATTCATAACATATTACATCAAGGTCCCCCATAGCCGGAGCCAAGATCGAAGCCTTCGCTCTCCCCGCTGTCCTCCGCATATGGTTCCTGACAAAGATAGGCATTTTTCCGCTTGCAGTCCTCTGCATCACCCTTCTCCCGGCATATTCCGAAGACTTTTCCCTCCTTCACCCCGTAGCTTATGTCGAAGCAGCATATGGTCTTCCTCCTGCCGGACCATCTGACCTCAGTGTAGAATTCCGGCCTGAAGCCTATCATCACCAGGTCCGACAGTTCCGCCTCCGTCAGTTTCAGATGCATCAGGGCCTCCAGCAGGCTGTAGTTCCGTTCCAGGGCATATTCCTCCCTCTTTCTCTGCCTCAACGCGGAATGCACCTCCCTGTTGTGGAAGCGGTTCTTGCAGCTGAGACTGCAGAATTTCTTGTCGCACCGGCCATAGACTATGGGAGTGCCGCACTGAAGGCACTTCCTGTCCTCATCATTCTCTTCATACCTGTAGCCCATACGTTCAATCCTTCTTTTTTCCAATTATACGAAGCACTTTCGGGAATATGGCAACCTGTCCCCGAACAAAGCAGGAATCTTTACCTCTTTCAGGATTCCTTACCCGCCGGGGTGAAAACTGCCGGGGTAAAGAAAAGACGCATAAGATAAAGGATTATGTCAAGTTCGGGTCGGAAAGCCGCTGGGGCTTTCAAATGCCGGAGCCTTTGCTTTCCTTTGCCGGCAACTTACGGCAGGGTCCGTGAGGCGACAAACCTAAATTTTCAGATTATGGAACAGATCAACCGCATCGAAATCAAAGGGAAGATCGGGAATGTAAGAATCACCGACTTCGAGGACGGGCAGAGCGCAAACCTGTCCGTGGCAACCAACTACATCTACAAGAGCCGTGACGGGAACGCCGTCATCGAGACCATGTGGTTCAACGTGTGCGCCTGGAAGGGCAGGAACATGCCCGAGGATTTCAAACTGCTGCAGAAAGGCAAGACCGTGCACGTGACCGGCAGGATGAGGGAAAGGGAATTCACGGGTGCCGACGGTGCAGTCAAGAAGATCACCGAGGTGATCGCCTCCAGGATGGAAATCGTGGAAGATGAAGACTGAGCCGATTCTGGCCTCCCTGATCCTGATGTGCTGCCTTGCCTGCGGCACCCAGGAGAAATACCGCCGGGTGATGAAGGCCGGGAGCGGAGTGGCGCTCACGCTTACGGAAGACCGGGAGCTGCCCAAGGCCGGCCCTGACGAAGAGATTGATGCCCCCCGGGAGGAACTCCACGTACAGGACGACGACGGCACGGACCTGCTGATAATGAAGGCGGAAATGGATGAAAACGGGGATATGGTGGCAAGTGACGTGATTCAGGCTGCCAAGGTGACCGCCAGGTTCAGGAACGTGGCGGAACGCAACGGAAAGGTAAACCTGCGTTTCGACATCACCATACCCGGGGACATCCAGGACAGCCGCTGGCAGCTCAGGTTCATACCGGTGCTCCATGCGCTGGGAGACAGCACGGAACTCGAGACCATATGCGTGACAGGGTCCCAGTTCAGAAAATCCCAGCTCAGGGGTTACCAGCAGTACGAGCGTTTCCTCGCCTCTCTCGCCGCGGACTCCAGCCGTTTCGTGATGGCGCATCAGCTTGAGACTTTCGTGATGAGGAATCTTCCCGGCATATACCGTTTCCACGATGACAGCACTTTCGTCTCGGACTCCCTCTTCGAGTCCGCCTTCGGAGTCACCGGAAAGGAAGCCTGCGACCACTACACCAAATGGTTGCTGGTGCACAGGCACGAAAGGCGTATGGCATCCAGGGAAAAGGTCTTCAGGAGGCATGTCAGGACCCCGCTTGCGGCCGACGGACTCAGGCTCGATACGGTCGTGGCGGAGGAAGGAGGCGACCTCATCTACCGCTATGTGCACAGCATGGATGCCCCTGCAGGCCTGAGAAAGGCGGAGATTTCTCTGACGGGGGAAATGGTCAGCCAGGACGGAAGGATTGCCCATATGCCTTCTCCGGGCAGGCTCACTTTCTACATCAGTTCCCTGAGCACCCTGATGGATGACAGGGAGAGATACCTGAGCATAGTCAGGGAGAGCAGAAGGACGGACAATGCATTTTGCGACATACGCTTCAGGCAGGGAGACACAGGTCTGGACCCTGATTTCGGGTCCAACCGCAGCGAAGAGCTCGCCATCAGGAAGAGGCTTGCGGCCCTTATGACGGACAGCATATACGACCTGGACTCCATAGTGGTCCAGGCAAGCTGTTCACCCGAAGGCAGCGAAGCCCTCAACAGGCGGCTGTCAGACGGCAGGGCGGCATCCGTGTCGGCATATTTCCGGGAGATGATGCAGGAAGTGAGGGACTCCGTGCTGATTGCGGACGGAGCAGTGATGGACCTGGACGGCAACATTGGGACTGGTCTCCGGGAGGTCGGTTTCAGTGCCGCCAGCGGCGGAGAGGACTGGGAAAGCCTCAAGGAGGCGGTGTTCATGGATGAAGAGCTGAGCGACAGCCAGAAGGCAGGATTCCGCGCCCTGATGGAAGTGGAAGACGCCGACCGCCGGGAGGAGCTGCTGCGTACAGAAGAGTACTACCCGAGACTGAAGGAGCATCACTACCCCGCCCTGCGCAAGGTCAGGTTCAGGTTCTTCCTTCACCTGAAGGGAACGGTCAGGGACACTGTGGTCACGGATATGCCGGACACGGTCTACCGGAAGGGACTGGATGCCCTCAGGGAGAGGAACTATCAGCTTGCGGAATCGCTGCTGCGGCCTTACGGAGACTACAACGCCGCCCTTGCACACTGTGCGATGAACCACGAGGAGAGTGCTCTTGCCATACTCGAGAACATCAGGACTGACGGCAGGGGCGAGTACCTCAAGGCTATACTCTATTCCAGGAAAGGAGAGAAGGAGAAGGCGGCAAGGAGCTACAGGGCGGCGTGTGAAGCCGACAGAAGCTATGTCAACCGGGCCAATCTGGATCCTGAGCTTGCGGAATTCGTCGCCGGACAACTTTGACACAATTATCATCAAACCAACCAATTCAAAAGACTAGACAAAATGAAAAAGAGAATTTCCTTTGCCATCATTGCCGCAACGGCCATGATGATGACAGCCGCCTGCAGCAAAGATCTCGGCAGCACGGCCGGAGAAAGCGTTGAAGGCAGCATCGAATTCAACATCGAATGCCCTGTCGCCGCACAGGAGACCAGGTCCTACACGGAAGCCAAAGATGGAGAGAAAAAGGTGAACAAACTGCAGGTGCTGGTGTTCGACAGCCAGGGCGTACTGAATGCATACATCTCTCAGACTTCGCTTACCGGCAGCATCACCACTACTCTGGGAGCGAAGAAGATCTGGGCGGTAGTCAACGGACCGAACCTCAATAAAGTACTGACTGAAAGCGAGTTGAAGGCAACAGCCCTCACTCTGGGTTCGAACGCCGCCGACAGTTTCGTGATGACAGGCAGCGCAGAACACACCGTCACGGCGGGTAACAGCAGCTGCAACATAACGGTCAGCAGGCTGGTTTCCAGGATAAGCCTAGATTCGGTGACCAACAACATGCCGGAGGCCCTGGGCGAGTTAAAGATCCAGGGAGTGTACCTGTCGAATGTGGTCGGAAACCAGAACATGGCGGGCAGCGCGGCCGCAACGACCTGGTACAACCAGGAAGGACGCAAGGATGAGAACCCTCTGGTGAAGGAACATATCATCGACGGAAAGACCTACATGGCATCGGTGCCGGCGCTGACCTACAACGGCTCCGCGCTGAACATCGCGCACGGAGTCACGAACAAGACGCAGGGCAGCTGGCTGTTCTACACCTATCCCAACACCAACCTCAGCGGAATCAAGGGTTTCAACTCGGCCTTCCAGGCCCAGAGCACTGCACTTGTCGTCATAGCCACCGTGAACGGCAAGACTCAGTATTACCCTGTGGTTCTCAACAAGGAAGCTATGGCCAGGAACAAGTCATATTCAGTCGACCTGACTGTGACCGGACTGGGCTCGGATGACCCGAACACCAAGATAGAGAAGGGTTCAGCCACTTTCTCCGTAACGGTGGAAGAATGGGGTAACGGTGCGTCCTACACCGAAACGCTATAACAAGGTCACTTCCGCAGTCAAGCAAGATATGGACAGTCCAAAAATCCTGTTGACGGCAGTCCTGATTGTGGCCTGCACATCCTGTTCCGTCAGGGAGGACAGGAGCGGATGCCCCTGTATCCTGACTCTTGACGTGTCGGATTGCCCCCGTTTCGGAGCCGACCTGAGCATAAAGGTCTGGTCAGACGGAGAGGAGAACTTTTCGGGGATGATCAGGTCCGCCGAACACCCTTCCGGATGGTCCTGCAGGACGGGCAGGAACACTGCCGAATACTTCGCCTGCATACCGCTCGGAACTATGGTCAGCAACAGGCACTCCATCAAGACCGCCCCGGGAAACCAGGCAGACAGCATATTCGCTTACGGAAAGATTCTGAGCACCCGCGACGAGACGGTTCTGGACAAGGTCTTCCTGCACAAGCACCATATGCAGCTGGATGTGGTTTTCGCCAAGGACGGAACAGGACGGAGCGGAGTAGGCCAGGTCAGCGTCAATGCCGATTTCAACGGGCTGAGCCTGCCTTCGATGGAACCGCTTGAGGGGGAATACTCCTTCAAGACGGTCCCTGAGGAGGGCAGATGCAGAATCCGCCTCCCAAGACAGGGAGACGGAAGCATAACGATGGATGTCACTGCCGAGGACGGTTCTTCGCTGGCGACGGTCGACGTCGGGTCCCTGCTGGACAAAGCGGGGTACTCCTGGGATTCCGTGGACCTGGCAGATGTGGAACTGGACCTGAGCGAAATCGAAGTCGGGATAGCGGTTACGGTTACCGGTTGGGAGGACGGAGTGTCCTACAGCGAGTTCATCTGACCCTGAGTTCGGTGAACCACTCTCCCCAGCAACCGTTCTGGACCACAGGCACCATCTTGCCCGCAGCATTCTCGAAATAGCGGATTTCCTCAAGGAAGGTGTGGCTGTGCCCCCCGACCACCAGGTCGACGTTTTCCGTTGCCGCAACCAGTTCGGGGTCAGTGAACTTTTCTCCCTCGAAGCCAATGTGAGTCAGTGCGATCACAAGGTCGCACTTCTTCCCGTTCTTCAGGTATGACGCCCATCTGTTCGTCACTTCCACGGCATCCAGGGCGGGAATACGGTCGGAGATGTTCCTGTCCACCACCCTGCTGATGTCGGTGAGAAGTCCAATGATGCCTATCTTGAGACCTCCGCGGCGGACTATGCAGTATGGTTTCACGTACTTGCCCAGTTCGAATGAGGAGAAGTCATAATTGGCGCAGACCACAGGGCATTTCAGCCTGGCCACCCTGGCGGTAAGGTCTTCGATTCCGTTGTCGAACTCGTGGTTGCCGAGGTTGACGCAGTCATAGCCCATTGCATTGACCGTGTTGACTTCGAGCATGCCGCCGAGTTCGGTGTAATAGGATGTACCCTGATTGAAGTCTCCGGCGTGAAGCAGGAGCACATTGCGCCTGCCCACCGCCTTGCGGAGGCTGTCAAGCCTTGCTGCCCTTTCAATTACGCCTCCCAGGCCGGCTTCAGCTCCGCCTCTCACAGGCTCGAAATGGCTGTGGGTGTCGTTGAAATGTACTATCACCAGTTCCTGCGCCTGAAGGCAGTATGCCAGGCCGAGGAATATGGCAACTGTGATAAGTTTCTTTCCCTTCATGTCAAACATCAGTCAAGTATCCGAATTCTTCCGTCGGTGGAATACTTCAGTTCACGCCCCTCCCGGGTGAGCTGCTCCACATGAGGGAGCATCACGTCCAGGACATAATCGTCATATATCTCCAGTCCGGTGCTGTTGCGTGCCACATTGAGGCCGTCTCCGCCGTTGAGCAGGAAGGATATGGTGGCAACGCCATAGCTGAGGTCGTCATCCAGTTCCTGGCCGTCTATGGTGGCAGAGAGCAGTTTGCCGTCCTTGGCGACACATCTCACGCCCCCTATCACCTGCCACTGGCCTGCGGCCATCTTCTCGAGCAGAGCACGGATGTCGCGGCCCTTGAGTTCGAGGTAGCAGAGATTATTCTTGAAAGGGAACATCGAGACAATGTCGTCCTTCAGCACATTGCCGGCGGCTATGTCAACCCTGATACCTCCGAAATTGACTATCCCGAAATGCACCTTCTTCCCGCTGCGTACGCTTACGCTGTCCATAAGCGTGTCCACAAACCAGTTGGAAAGGGACGACTCAGGATAAGCCTTCACCATATCCTCGGGTGCATATGCTATCACGGTCTTCAGGTCCTTCATCCTGTCCTGTGCGCCGAGCAGCAGGGCGGCGGTTCTGGCGGTGGCTCCGCGGCGGTATCTGCGCCCGTCCGGCGCCACATAGCAGCGTCCGTCCATATATCCGAGGGCCTCGCTGACATTCCCGGCGTCGGCGGCCTTCACTCCGGTGACGCTTCCGTCCACACGCACCCTCTTCCACGAAAAATCCCGGGCCGCCGCGCCCATGCACAGCGACACAAGAAAAAGAATGGTCAGAAATCGTCTCATCACTTCTGCCTTAACCAGTTCCAGAGATCCTTGAATGTGGACTTCTTGCCGAACATCAGGATGCCTATCCTGTAAATCTTGGCAGATGCCCAGGCGCAGAGGCCGAAGGTTCCGATGAGAAGCACCATTGACACTATCAGCTGCCACATCGGCACTCCGTAAGGAATCCTGGCGAGCATGACTATAGGCGAGGTGAACGGTATCATCGAGCCCCAGAATACAAGACCGCTGTCAGGAGCCTTGAAAGCATATATGGCGATGAAGAATCCTATGAGCAGAGGTATGGTCACAGGTATCTGCAGCTGCTGGGTGTCCGCCTCATTCTCGACCGCCGAACCTATGGCAGCAAAAAGCGAAGCATAGAGCAGGTAGCCGAAGATGAAGAAGATGATGAAGGAAATGATGATCTGGGTGTAGTTCAGGTCGGCGAGGGTTGAGAGTATCGCCTCAGCACCGGTCTCCTCCACTATCGCGTTCACGTCCATGGTCGCCATATTCCCCATTCCTGCAGCCTCGAGATCATCGGCGCTCACGCCCATCGAGCTCATCATGGCCGCAGGATCGGCAGCAGCGCCACTGCCGGCAATCTTGTCGAAGCCCACTATGCCTCCGACCACGGTGACTATCACGAGTGTCAGGACTATCCACATCAGGAACTGGGTGAGTGCGACGAGAGCCACACCAATGATCTTGCCGAAGAGCAGTTCGGTCGCCTTCACCGAAGACACGAGCACCTCGACCACCCTGCTGGCCTTCTCCTCGATCACCGAAGACATCACGGTACCGCAGAACATCGCTATGAACATGTATATGATGATTCCGAGCACCATCGACACGAGCATATAAACCTCGGAAGAGGATATGCTTTCGTTGCCGCTCTCGTCCATACGGTAGGTCCTGATATTGATATCAGACTTGACCTCATCCATTATAACATCCAGGTTATCGATGCCATAACTTGCTATCCTATAATCTTCTACAGCGTCATTGACCTTGGCTTCCACACTGGTCTCAAGGTCCACGCCCATAGGCTTTTCGGAATATGACCACACGTTCAGCGTCTTTGCCGCGCTGTCGAGCGGGGATATGTGGAGAAGTATGTCCATTCCCAGTGCCGAATAGCCGGCCTTGGCTGAATCCACGGACATCGAGCTGCAGTCCACGAAACTTGCCAGGTCGTTGTCCTCGAGGTACGGCAGCACTATGCCGGACTCGTCCACTACGGCCACGGTCTTGGCTTCATCCTTGCTGGCGACCATTATGATTGACGGCACGATGCAGAGGGCTGCAAAGAGCAGCGGAACCACAAAGGTGAGGATTATGAATGATTTCTTCTTGACCCTGGTCGTGTACTCACGGCCTATGATCACTCCAAGTATGTGCATGTTCATATCAGATGCCCTCCGTTACCAGTTTGATGAATATGTCGTTCATGCGCGGAACGAGTTCCTTGAAAGAATTCACGGTGACTCCTGTCCCGAGTATGGCGGCAAGCGCCGCATTGTTGTCCACGCCTTCGGCAAGCGAAAGAACCGCCGTATGCCTTCCGGCATTATTCTCGTCCGAGAGGACGTCATACACACCATCAACAGGTCCAATCGGATCACCTTCAACGGTATATGTCAACTCGATATTGTTGTTGCCATATTCATGGCGTATGGCATCGACGCCTCCGGTGATGACGAGTCTGGACTTGTTGATGAGCGCGATGTTGTCGCATAGTTCCTCAACGGATTCCATGTTGTGGGTCGAGAGTATGATGGTCGCTCCCTCATTCTTGAGGCGGAGTATCTCCTGACGTATGACCTCGGCGTTCACCGGGTCGAAGCCTGAGAAAGGTTCATCGAGTATCATCAGGTCAGGCTTGTGCACGACGGTGGTGATGAACTGGAGTTTCTGGGCCATTCCCTTGGAAAGTTCCTCCACTTTCTTCTTCCACCAGTCCTGGATCCCGAACTTTTCGAACCATAGCTTAAGTTCTTTCTGGGCGTCCCTTGCCGTCATACCTTTGAGCTGGGCAAGGTACATGGCCTGCTCCCCTACCTCCATCTTGCGGTAGAGCCCCCTCTCTTCAGGAAGGTAGCCTATCCTTTCCACGTCTCTTTGAGTGATGGGTCTTCCGTCGAAGAAAACCTGCCCTGAGTTAGGAATGGTGATCCTGTTGATAATCCTGATCAGTGTCGTCTTTCCGGCACCGTTCGGTCCAAGAAGCCCGAAGATCTTTCCCTTCGGGATGTCCAGGGATACGGAGTCAAGCGCCACCTTCTCCCCGAATGACTTGGAAATGTTCTTGCATTCGATCAGTCCCATTTTTCGTAGTTGGTTAATTTTTGGGCAATATAGTAATTATTTATTGTTTCGCAATAAATATTTTAAGAATTCAATATTTTCGTAACAAGCTCCACCAGCAGTTCCGAGTCAGGTATCGGAGCACCGTCTCCTCCCTTTCCCTTGTAGTCATATTCTTCAAGAAGGGAGGTTATGACAGAAAGGGAGCTGAGGGAATAGCGTCTCAACGCGTCATCATATTCCCTCAGGAGGAAGGCCGGTTTACCGAGAACCTTCATTTTTGTCGCCTGGTCCGCACGGGGATTCCCGGCCATCAGCGCGGCATATCTGAGTATGGTGTAGAAATGCGAGAAGAGCATCGCCGTCGCCATAGGCATGGCGAAACGCGGCTGTTCCCCCAGATGCGCGGCTATCTTCAGCGCGGACGCCCGGTTACGGGAAGACAGGGCACGAGTCAATTCGAATATGCTGAATTCCCTGCTTATGCCTATGTTCTTCTCGATGTGCGCGGCAGTGATGGAAACGGTCCCTTCCGGGAGATTCTTGAGCATCTTGTCCGTTTCCGTGGCTATGCGTGAGAGGTCCGTTCCGGCGTGTTCAAGCAGGAGAGCGGCGGCGTCCGGAGCAATGGAAAGCCCTCTGGATGAGTAATATGAGCGTATCCAAGGTTCAACTTCATAGTCTCTCAGAAGCGGTGATTCAAGCACAACGCCTTTCTTTGTAACAGCCTTGTAGAGGGCGCGCCTCTTGTCGGCGGATGCCCCGTGCATCAATATCACCAGCACGGTGCTGTCCAGCGGGTCCTCGCAATAGCGGGCCAGGTCCTCGAGCGTATCCATATTCTGGGCCTCCTTGAGAACAACCAGTCTGCGCTCCGCCATCATCGGATAAAGGGAGGCTTCGGACATCACGTCGGAAGCGCGGGAGTCCAGACCGTAGAATATCCTCTGGTTGAAATCCCTCTCGGTGTCATCCAGGGCATTGCGGACTATGGCATCGCAGACAAGGTCAGGATAGTATGCCTCCTCACCCATGAGAAGATAGACCGGCGCGAACACGCCTGCCTTTATGTCCCTGATTATTGCGTTGCTGACCGCTGCAGCACTTTCTGTCTTTGCCTTTGCCATAATCCACTTTCACTCAAGATTCTGCCAATTGCCGCCTGGCATTGCAGGAGCCTGTCAATTCAAAAAAGCTCTGCCGTACCCGGCTGAAACATTAGACGCATAAGCA
>JAEDLE010000003.1 GCA_016295455.1 Bacteroidales bacterium | reverse complement strand
ACAAAAATTGTCAAAGCCTTCGACAGAAAGGAACAGGAAGAATCCTAAAGGGTCGGGCCCGCTCCGCAGGAGTGGGAGGGATTTAGTTTTCCGTTGTTATCCTCCTGAACGTCTCGCCCCCAAAAAAGAAACAGAAGCTGACCTTTTGGGTCAGCCTCTGTCTGTCAGATTCGGTACCCCTCAGGGGGTCGGCCGGAATCAGTTGCCCGCAACTACTGCGGAATACTTGTCGTAAGCAGCCTGATACTTCGCATCCTCGTCACGGAAACGGTAGCATGCGTTCTTGAGGTACTCTGCCACGCTGAGCTTGATCTGCTCGTCCTTGGAGACTTCGAACGCCTTCTCGAAAGGCTCTATGCAGCTCTTGAGGGTCTTCTCGAAATCTGCTGCAAGCTTCATGTACTTGGCGTCGTCAAGTTCAGCCTGAGCCTGCTCCTGAAGCTCAACCGCGAGATTGTAGTACATGATGCCGGCTCCGATGTAACCAAACTCATATGAAGGGTTCACCTCGGCGCAACGCTTGTATGCTGCGGCAGCCTTCTCATAATCCTTGAGCTGGGTGTGGATATTGCCCTCGACATAGTAGAGGGAAGCGTTGTCCGGCTCGTTCTTCTTCGCTACATCGAGGAGTTCGAAGAGCCTGTCGGTGCTCTCCTCGCTTGACATATAGTAGTTGATCAGACCTATGAGGATACTCTGGCTCTCAGGGAACTTTGAGAAACCCTCCTCAAGGTACTTCTTGGTATTGTCAGGATCAACGTCAGCGAGCTTTGCATAGAGTTCACCGTCTGAGTAGTAACCCAGACCGAGACACTGCTGGTAGAAGCCCTTTGCCCTCTCCTTGTCACCTGCGTTCTGCGCAAGGAAACCTGCATTGTAGATTGAAAGGGTATCGGTCTGGCCGACAGCCTTGAGAGCCTTTGCCGCCTCCTCGAAGAGCTGGCTGCCTGCTGCGAAGTTGCCGAGCACATACTCGGTGTAAGCCTCATTCACGAACTTCTGGTTTACTGAAGCGAGGGATTCAGCAGCCTTTGACTTAGGGTCGAGTTCTGCAGCCTTTGCATATGCCTCAACAGCCTTCTGGAGAGCCTTTGGGTCAACCGGCTTGGTCACCTTGATGGCTGAGAGCTGTCCTGCAGGATTGAAGTAGAGATCCTTGGCAGCATATACCTCCTTGGTGAACTGCTGACCGCCGACCACGACATCCTCCACTGAAGATGGCTTCTCGTTGCCCATCACGATGGCAAGCTCCTGCTTGGTTCCGTTAAGCCAGAGATTGCCGGCAGGTGCATCATATGCAGCCACGTAAGCGTCTCCGAGTTTCATCCAGGTTGCAGCCTTGGTAGCCTTCTTGGGATTCTCTGCAGCAGCCTTTGCTGCGTCGATTGCCTTCTGGGCGTCCGCTGCGGACTTTACCTGTGCACCGGCGATCTGCATGGAAGCGATCATGGCCAATGCGATAAAAATCTTTTTCATGGTGATATTGTGATTAGAAATTGTTATTGATTGCTGTCTGTGCTTTCAGGTTCCTGCGGGGCGGCGGTCTCCTCCTCGGAATCTTCATTCTTGCTTACTACGGAGACGGCGGCGATGGCATCACCTTCCTTGATGTTGATCAGCCTTACGCCCTGGGTCGCCCTGCCCAGAGTCCTTATGTCGGAGACAGCCATCCTTATGGTCAATCCCGAACGGTTGATGATCATCAGGTCGTCATTGTCGGTTACATTCTTGAGGGCTACAAGCTCGCCTGTCTTCTCAGTGATGCTGAGCGTCCTCACGCCCTTGCTTCCCCTGTTGGTTATGCGGTATTCGTCAAAGTCGGTCCTCTTGCCGTATCCGTTCTCGCTGACCACCAGCACGGTGTGCTGCGCGGCATCCTCTGCGCCTGGACTGTAGCAGATTGCTCCGACCACTTCGTCATCCTCATCAATGTTTATGCCACGGACTCCGGAGGCGGTCCTGCCCAGTGCCCTGGCGTCAGTCTCCTCGAAGCGGCAGCAGCGTCCCTTCCTTGCGGCGAGCAGCAGCTGGTCGTTTCCTGTGGTGATGAGAGCCTCCAGCAGCTCATCCCCGTCCTTGACGGTTATCGCGTTGATACCGTTCGCCCTAGGCCTTGAATATGCCTCCAGGCTGGTCTTCTTTATGATACCCCTCCTGGTCGCCAGAACGACGTAATTGTTGTTGACATATTCCGGATCGTTGAGTGTCTGGACGTTGATGATGGCCTTGATCTTGTCGTCAGGTATGTTGAGTATGTTCTGGATGGCGCGTCCCTTGGACGTGCGTGAGCCTTCCGGTATCTCATAGACCTTGAGCCAGTAGCAGCGTCCGAGCGCAGTGAAGAACATCATCGTGCTGTGCATGTTGGCCACATATATCTTGTCTATGAAGTCCTCGTCCCTGGTCGAGCTTGCCTTCATTCCGACTCCGCCCTTCCTCTGGGTCCTGAACTCGGTGAGAGGGGTCCTCTTGATGTATCCGAGATGGGATATGGTGATGACCACGTCCTCATCCGCATAGAAGTCCTCAGGATTGAACTCGTCTGCGCTCATCACGATTTCGCTGCGTCGCGCGTCGGCATATTTCGACTTGAGTTCCATCGTCTCGTCCTTGATTACCTGCATCTGGAGTTTCTCGTCCGCGAGAACCTCCTGGCAGTAGGCGATGAACTTGGCGAGTTCGTCATATTCGGACTGGAGCTTGACACGTTCGAGCTGGGCGAGCTGGCGGAGACGTATCTCGACAATGGCGCTTGCCTGGGCCTCGCTGAAGCCGAAGGCCTCCATAAGGGAGCTCTTGGCATCCTCGATGCTCTTCGAATTCCTGATTATGCTGATGACCTCGTCGATCACGTCTATGGCCTTGAGCAGTCCTTCGAGTATATGCGCCCTCTTCTGGGCCTTGTCTAGTTCGAACCTGGTCCTGCGCAACACCACTTCGTGCCTGAACTCCACGAACACTTTCAGCATATCCTTGAGGTTCAGGGTCATAGGGCGACCCTTTACAAGCGCCACGTTGTTGATGGCGAAACTTGACTGGAGCTGGGTGTACTTGAAAAGGGTGTTCAGGACGACGTTGGAATTGGCGCCCTGCTTTACCCTGATGACTATGCGCAGACCCTCGCGGGAGCTCTCGTCGTTGACGTAGGTGATGCCTTCGAGCCTCTTGTCCTCGACCATCTGGCCGATCTTCTCGATCATCTCCCTCTTGTTGACCATATACGGTATCTCGGTCACGACTATGGTCTCGCGACCCTTGTCGTCGACTTCGATCTCGGTCCTGGACCTTACTACGACCTTGCCGCGGCCGGTCTCATAGGCGTCGCGTATGCCCTGCAGGCCCTGGATTATGCCTCCGGTCGGGAAGTCAGGACCCTTGACATATTTCATCAGTCCCTCTGTATCTATCTCAGGGTCATCTATATATGCGCATATGGCATCACACACCTCGCCCAGATTGTGGGGTGCCATGTTGGTGGCCATACCCACCGCGATACCGGAGGATCCGTTGAGCAGCAGAAGCGGAAGCTTCGTAGGAAGCACCACCGGCTCCTGTATGGTGTCGTCGAAGTTGAGCTGGAAATCGACGGTGTCCTTGTCAAGGTCTCCCAGCACGCCTTCGGTTATCTTCTCAAGTTTGGCCTCGGTGTACCTCATCGCAGCGACAGGGTCGCCGTCCATGGAACCGAAGTTACCCTGGCCGAACACCAGCGGATAGCGCTGGTTCCAACTCTGGGCCAGCCTGGCCATGGCATCATATACGCTTAAGTCACCGTGAGGGTGGAACTTTCCGAGCACCTCACCGACTATCCTTGCAGATTTCTTGGTCTGGCTGCCGTATCCCAGGCCCAGACCGTCCATTCCGAACAAAACCCTTCTCTGAACCGGCTTGAGGCCATCCCTGGCATCCGGGAGAGCTCGGGACACGATCACCGACATCGAATAGTCGATGTATGCGCTCCTCATCTCCTGGTCAATCTCCACAGGCTCGATCAACCCGGTCTTCTTCTCTTCAATTTCAGACATTTCTAAACATTCGCTTTAACACGCAAATGTACGCAAAAAAAATCACTAAGACAAATGCACTCCGGGATGTATTTCCAGGAATTGTTGCTACATTTGTATGTTGGGGCAAAGCAGGCCGCACCAGCCTTGCTCCATTTCTTTCACCACGCGGCCATCTCTTTCATCATCAACAAGATATGGATATCAGAATCTCAGATATACTGAACAGCATAATCTCCTATTCCAGAGAGGAGGCGATGAGGACCGGAAGCTACGGCATCGGACCGGACCACCTGATGCTCGGACTGATCCGACACAGGGACAACAATGCCTTCCTCACACTGAAGGGGCTTGCCGCCGACATCGACCAGATGAAGGCCTTCATCGATTCCAGGATCTTCACGAACGAGAAGATACCGTACTCCGAACTGGAGAGCATAAGCTTCTCCCGCGGAGCACAGAACGTATTGAGCCTGACCATATTGGAGGCAACCAGACATCACAGTGACGAGGCCTGCGCGGAGCATCTTCTGCTGGCGCTTTGCAGAACCACGGGAAGTTACGCCCAGGCATATCTCAGAAGCATAGGCATAGACTATTCGAAGGTTTCGCTCTTCATGGACGAACACGGGATGTTCCGCAGGAGTACGGGCAAGCCTTCGGGAGAGGGGGAAGCCGAAGCCGGGGAAGAGGGTTCCCGTGAGGAGTCCGTCAGGGCGAAGGACCCGCTGGAAGAGTTCGGCTATGACCTGACTGCGGCGGCAGCGGCCGGAGCCCTGGACCCGGTAGTGGGCAGGGAGGCGGAGATTGCCAGAGTCATAGAGATACTGGGCAGGAGGAAGAAGAACAACCCCATGCTCATAGGCGAACCCGGCGTGGGCAAGTCCGCAATCGTGGAAGGAATAGCGATGATGATAGCTTCGGGCAAGGCTCCGGGCGCATTGTCACTCAAGAGGATAGTATCCCTGGACATAGCCTCCGTGGTCGCCGGGACCAAGTTCAGGGGCGACTTCGAGAAGAGGATGAAGGACATCATCGCCACCCTCAGGGAAAAGCCTGACACCATACTCTTCATAGACGAGTTCCACACCCTCGTCGGCGCCGGAGGCTCCCAGGGCAGCCTCGACGCCGCGAATATGCTCAAGCCGGCCCTTGCCAGGGGCGAAATCCAGTGCATAGGCGCCACCACCCTGGACGAATTCACCAAGATAGTCGAGAAGGACGGTGCCCTGGACAGGCGTTTCCAGAAAGTGACCGTGGAAAGCACAGACGCCGCACAGTCCGTTGCCATACTCAAGAAACTCAGACCGCGGTACGAGGACTTCCACAAGGTGGCATATTCGGATGATGCGGTGGAAGCCTGCGTCAGCCTCAGCGAGAGGTATGTCAGCGGTCGCGCTCTTCCGGACAAGGCCATAGACGCCCTGGACGAAGCCGGTTCCATGGTCAGGATAAGCGGCAGGAAGACCGTGATGGAGGAGGACGTCGCGACTGTCATCTCAAGGATGAGCGGGATTCCTGTGAACAAGGTGGCGGAGTCCGAGGGCAACAGGCTGATGAAGATGAAGGAGAGGCTCTGTGCCAGGATAATAGGTCAGGACGGAGCAATCGACACCATAGTCAGCGCAATCCAGAGAAACCGTGCAGGCCTCAAGGATCCGGGAAGACCGATAGGTTCCTTCCTGTTCTTCGGTCCCACGGGCGTGGGCAAGACCCAGCTGGCGAAGTGCCTGGCGGAATATCTTTTCGACTCCGAAGACAATATGGTACGCATCGACATGAGCGAATATATGGAGAAGTTCTCCGTGTCCAGGCTCATCGGAGCCCCTCCGGGTTATGTAGGTCACGAGGAGGGAGGACAACTCAGCGAGAAGGTAAGGAGGAAACCCTACTGCGTAGTGCTTCTGGACGAGATAGAGAAGGCTCATCCCGACATCTTCAACCTGCTGCTCCAGATAATGGACGACGGAAGGCTGACAGACAGCGAGGGCCGGACGGTAAGTTTCAGGAACACCATAGTCATAATGACTTCCAATGTGGGAAGTCGTGAGGCCGAGGACTACGGCAGCGGGGTAGGATTCAGCACCAGGGGAAGAAGTTCAGGCGGAGACAGGAAAAGCGTGGTGGAGAAGGCCATGAAGAAGGCTTTCCCTCCTGAATTCCTCAACAGGGTGGACGAGAAGGTTCATTTCAACTCGCTCACTCGTGAGGACATAGGCAAGATCATCGACATCGAGCTCAGGACCATACGCAGGAGAGCCGGGGAAAACGGCTACAAGATCATCATAAGCCCTTCCGCGAAGAAGTTCATCGCCGATGCGGGTTTCGATCCGTCATATGGCGCCAGGCCGCTGAAGAGGGCCGTCATGCGCTACATAGAAGATCCCGTCTCCGAGTTCATAATTACCGACCGGGCACTGGGCATCAGGCCGGAAAAGGCTTCCAGGGAACTGAAGGTGACCCTGAATCCAGAAAAGGACGGCACGATGGTGACGGTCCGCGAAGTCGAGGAACTCAAAACGGAGTGACGACATCAACTATCTCGAGGTCGAGGTCTTCCATCATCTCCCTGAGGGCTGCGAATGCATCTGAAGAAATCACTGAACCGAGGTTCTCGAAGCTGTTGTCTGTATTTCTCATGGCTCTTGGTCTTTAAGTAACTGATGCAAAAATAAGTCAGGCTTGTGCCAAACCACAGCACAAGCCTGACTTTTTGAATATTTTTGCATCACGTTCCCGCAGCCTGCCAGACATTCGACGGATCCTGGTCATCAGAAGTTTGCCAAGTAATCTGAAAAGAATAAGTTGCTTCAGATTACTAAGCCTGAAGCCCGGCGAGTTTCTTGAGCGAAAGTTCGACAAGGCCCCTTACCTGAGGCTTGTAGTCCGGATTGCTGCTCTTGAGATGCCTGTTGGCGATGGCGCAGCATACCGTGCCTGCGACATGCCCCAGATGTGCGGCAAGACCTGCCAGGGCGGAACCCTCCATCTCGAAATTGGTGATACGCCACTCTCCGAAGCGGAAGGACTCGAAACGGTCCAGCATATCCTTCATCGCCAGTGGAACTCTGAGCACCCTGCCCTGAGGTCCGTAGAAACCCGGCGCGGAAATCGTGACGCCCTTCACCGTGGAGTCTTCGAAAGCCCTTATGAGTTTCTCCCCCGCCTTTGCGAAATATGGCGACGGCAGATGCGGGTCCCAGCCCACGTGACGTACGAAGGCCTCCTCCATATCGGATATGCTGACCTTGTCCCTGCATGAGTACCAGTTGAGCAGGCCGTCACATCCGACTGATATGTGCGAGAAGATATAGGAACCGAGCGGGATGTCCGGCTGTATGGCTCCGGTGGTTCCGATGCGGAGTATGGTGAGGGTCCTGTGCTCCGGCTTGACCTCCCTGGTGGCGAAATCCACATTCGCGAGGGCGTCCAGCTCGTTCATGACTATGTCGATGTTGTCAGTCCCTATACCGGTGGAAAGAACGGTCATCCTTTTCCCCTCATACCTGCCGGTCACGGATACGAATTCGCGTGATGCGCGGCGGAATTCGATGTCGGTCAGGAATGATGCAACCATATCCACTCTGCCGGGATCCCCGACGAGTATGACTGTGTCCGCAAGTTCTTCCGGTCTGAGGTGAAGGTGGAAAACGGAACCGTCAGGATTGATTATGAGCTCTGATTCTGCTATTCTCATAAGTCGTCAATTTTTGGAAGTCCCGCTCCGAAAGCGGAACTAATGCAGGTAAATGTATAAATATTTCGCGTCTTTTCCTATTTTTGCAGTCCAAACGTGAAAGAACATGTGGCAGAGAATACAAACTTTATACCTTGCCGTCTCCACGGCACTGATGGTGGCAATGGCCTTCAGCGCCAAGGCCGTGACGGTCGGAGCTGACGCTTCTGTAATCGAAAGGATCAGCTACTGCAGCTATTTCCCTTATATCATACTCATAGTCATCGCAGCCCTGCTGGACGTGCTGGCGCTCACCACCTACAAGTTCAGGGTGTTCCAGATGAGGACAGCCGGTCTCTCGGCCATTATCACCCTCGCCCTTCAGATTTGGCTTGCAGTGGATTTCATCGCCACCCACGACGTGGTGGTGTTCAGGCTCACGGCAGTCTTCCCTCTCATCAGCATCATACTCAACGTGCTGGCCATGAGAGGCATACTCGCCGACGAAATGCTAGTGGAGAGTGCTTACCACCTGAGGAATTCAAAAAAGAGAAAGAGATAGAATCTACTCGCTTTCCTGGGGCATCTCGAAGAAAGAGAAATGCACACGGCCATACGCCTTTTCCTTCAGGAAGAGCCTGTGGCCGCTGAAGTCGTGCTCGCCCCCGTGCTCGAGTATGAGATATCCGCCGGGATGTATTATGTTCTGCGCCAGAACCTTGTCCGGAATGGTCTGAAGGTCTTCAATGGCATAAGGCGGATCTGCGAAGACTATGTCGAACTTCTCCTTGCATATGGGCAGGAACTCGAAGACATTGTGCCTGACCACGGTTATGTTCCTGACTACTCCCAGCGCCCTGGCCTGGGATGATATGAAGGCTGCATTTTGGGGATTCATCTCGACGCACCAGACATGCCCCGCCCCTCTCGAGACGAATTCAAATGATATGGATCCGGTGCCGGCGAAAAGATCCAGGACCTTCAGGTCATCGAATTCATATTCATTGTCAAGTATGTTGAACAGGGCTTCCTTTGCAAAGTCCGTGGTGGGACGGGCCGCGAAGCCGTTGGGCGGCAATATGGTCTTGCCCTTGAGTCTGCCTCCGATTATGCGCATCAGAACCTTTCGACTGATTTGAAATACCTGTAAAGGGAGAGTTCCTGCTCCCCGCTGACAGGGGTGCGGAACCAGATGGAAGACATCTCCGGATTGAGCTGGAGACTTTTCATGGCCAGGAAAATGTAGTACTCGGCCGTTGTGAAATCCGGTGCGTCATATGCGTTTGCAAGCAGCAGGGTCTTGCCCTGGGCTATCACAAGATGCAGGCAGCCGTCCATATAGGAAGCCAGTATCTTGTTGTATTCCGTACAGGACGGAAGACCGCAGAGCAGCCGGTAAAGTTCGGGATAGACCTTCGAAGGGTTCCCTGCCTTGTCAAGCACGGTCTGGGACAGCACCCTGGAGAGGGTCTCATCCAGTGAATTGGAATACACCAGCACTGCGGCATGTTGCGGGACGGCTACATATTCCACCAGGTCCGTCTCCCTGATTCTTACCGTCTCCGCCAGGGCTGCACGGGCGGAGGAAGGGTCGAAGAACTGTTCCGGAATCAGTGCCGCCTTGGGTGTAAGCAGGGAAAGCTCAACCCTGTCATAACGGCGGAGGAACTCCTTGGTGGTAAAAACCTTGTCGGAGCTCAGCCATCCGGAGCGGGAAATCTTTCCATCCTCCTCCAATTCAAAAGAATATCCACTCAAGGAGACTTGAATGGATATTCTGCTATATGGTCTTTCGTTCATATTCCTTATTCAGGACGGGATATGGAAATCCCGTGATGAGGGAAGCCGCGGGACTACTCCCAGTTTCCGGCGTTGTTGTTAGGAGCGGAAATGCTGCCGACCTGAAGACCCTCGTAGGAGTTCTTTGCACGGCACTCGGCATCGAGGTTGATGCGGAGCTGGTTGTCAAGACCCTTGAGAAGCTTTCTGTAAGGCATCCTGGCCTCGAACAGAGGTACGTTCACACCTGAAACCTGCTTCTGGACAGCCTCCATCTCGACCATCTGCTTGCCTGAGAACGGAATGTACTTGAGGGAGTCGATGTTGAAGTCTGCACGGTTGTGGAAGAGGGTATCCTTCACATTGATACTGTTCTTGATGGAGAACACGAGTGATTCGCCCTTCTGGTAGAGCTCGTACATCTGCTGAGGAGTGATCTTCCTGTTGGCCTTCTTGAGCTTCTCGGTGTTTGCAACTGCGAGTGAGTCATCGTTGGATCCGATCTGCATCACAACTTCCATCTTGCCGGTTTCATAGAACGTCTTGAGCGAGTCGAAGTCAGCGGTAAACTTGCCGTTCACACTTCTGTAAGCTACCTGAAGTGTCCTGATGTCCTTGAGACGCTGAACGCCTACCGACCTGCGTGCCTCAACCTGCTTGTTGAAATTGACAGGTTCCATGATGCTGTTCACGATGGCATATGCCAGTCCTGCGATTGCCAAGAAAAGCACTATGCTCAAAACTGCTTTTAATACCTTGTTCATTTTATCTGTGTTTTGTTATAATCGTTTTGGGCGAATCATACTTCCGACAAAGTTATGAAATTGATTTATGAAAAACAATATTTTGATTAAATTTGCGGAAGTGAAATTATGAATCAGAACAGGATGAGAATAGTCAGCGAATCTGACGCGGCGGCGCTCCACGGCATTATTGCCGGTTCTTCGGTCATAACCGTGGTCAGCCACACCCACCCCGACGGTGACGCCGTCGGCAGCTGCCTGGCCTTCCGTTCATTCCTCAGGCAACAGGGCAAGGACGCGGAAGTCGTGCTTCCGGATTCTCCGGGAGAGGTCCTGATGTTCCTGGAAGGGGCGGAGACGATGACCATAGCTTCCGAAAACCGGGAGAAGGCTGCGGAGAGATTCTCCTCCAGCGACCTGCTGGTCTGCCTGGACTTCAACAAGGCCGACAGGACGGGATGCCTCGAGGAGGAAGTGGATTCCTTCCGCGGACACAAAGTGATGATAGACCATCATCTCAGCCCCGACCGGGAGTCTTTCGGCCTGGTGATATCCAGATGCGGAATTTCATCCACCGCCGAACTGCTCTACTGGGTGCTGATGGCCCTGCCTGAAACCTGCGGGGATGCTTCCAGGCTTCCGCATGACGCCGCCGAGGCCCTTATGACAGGCATGACCACGGACACCAACAATTTCGCGAACTCCGTCTACCCTTCCACCCTCATGATGGCCTCCGACCTGCTTGAAGCCGGGGTCGACAGGGACAGAATCATCTCGATGATCTTCAACAGGCACAGGGAGAACAGGCTGCGTGCGATGGGATGGCTGCTCAAGGACGAGATGACCATCACAGAAAACGGTGTCGCATATATGATATTGACCTCCGACACGGTCAGGCGTTTCGGGCTGAAGGACGGCGACACCGAAGGCTTCGTAAACCTGCCGCTCGCCATAGGCAAAGTCAGGATGAGCATACTCGTCAAGGCGGACGGGGACAGGGGATTCAGGATTTCCATACGCTCGAAGGAGGGCACTTCCGCAAATTCCTGCGCGAAGACATATTTCAACGGCGGAGGCCACGAGCTGGCCGCCGGAGGACGCCTGCGCTGCCCGGAAGACATCCCTGCAACCGACAGGGTTTCCGCAGCGGCATATATAGAGAAAGTCACAGCCGAGTTTTTCAGATGAGAAGGACATTCAGGACAACAACCGCGCTGCTAGCCGCCATCCTTTCACTCCCAGCCTGCACTGGCGAAAGTGAAAAATTGGCATATGCCAACCAGGAAGCCGATATAGACAAGTTCGTGACAGCCGCCCTGAGTGCGGATGAAGGACGCCGTTCGGTCATGAACGGAGGCAGCGTGAGGGTCGTGCTGAGCGAGGGGGAAGGTCCCGAGCTGGGCGCGGACGGAATGGTATCCCTGTATTACGCCGGATTCGTGTTCACCGGAGGGACTTCACTCCAGCTTTCCTCGATGTTCGCCACCAATGACAGCGCCCTTGCGGAGAGCGCCGGATGGGACACGTCGGACAGCGAAGCATTTACGGTCAAGGCGCTCAGCCTTGGCGAGGGCAAGCTGCTTCCCGGCCTGAAGGCGGGACTCGAGGGCGTCAGGGCCGGGGAGGAATGCGTGATACTCTTCTCCGCGAAGTACGGATATGGCGACAGGAGTTCAGGCACGATTCCTGCAATGTCAGCGCTGGCCTATCAGATAAAGGTGGTCGGCATATCGGAACAATGAATATGAAACTGAATAGAATATGCATCCTGGGAGCCCTGCTCCTGGCCGCCTCCTGCGCGAAGGAGGCAAAGACAAGTTCCAACGAACAGTCACGCCAGTATATAGAGGCGTGGGTGGAAAAGAATTATCCCCAGTACGAAAAGACCGAACTCGGGGCCTACATACTCGAGGAGAGCGCAAGCGACGGAGCTGTCTATGACGGACAGACCTATGTGTTCGTGAACTATACCGTCTCGTCCATGACCGGACAGATTTCACAGACCACCTCGGCGAAGATTGCCCAGCAGCTGGGCAGCTATTCCAAGAGCAGCTACTACGGGCCGAAGGTATGGTACACCGCAAACGGGAACCTGACCGCCGGACTGGACGAGGTCCTCAAGGGCATCAGGATAGGCCAGACACGCAAGGTGCTGATTCCCGGATGGTTACAGACCAACAAGCGTTACGATGACGCGGATGGATATTTCTACGACACGGACGGTGGAACCACCGTCATCTATGAACTGACCCTGGAGGATGCCACAAACGACATAACCGCCTATGAGATTGCAACCATAGAGAAGTTCAACAGGGAGCAGTTCGGACAGCTGGACTCCCTCTCATACGGCTTCTATTACAAGGAGCTGAAGGCTCCGGACAACACAGACAAATTTCCTGACGACACCACCGTCTACATCAATTATACGGGACGCACCCTCGACGGCAAGGTCTTCGACACCACCATACGCGACACGGCGAAGAAATATGACCTCTACAGTGCCTCGGCGGCTTACAAGCCGATCAAGATAGTCTGGGGAGAGAAATCCGAAGACATCAAGATGTACACTTCTTCCTCATCTGAAGGTTCCACTCCAATCACAGGCTTCCAGAAGATACTTTGGGAGATGAAGGAAAACGGCAGATCCGTCGGCATCTTCATCTCGGACCTCGGATACGGCTCCAGCGGAAGCGGCAAAGCCATAACCGCATATGCTCCGCTCCTGTTCGAAATCGAACTCACCCAAAAGCCTGAATGATGGCAGGAATGACGGCTACTGCCGAACTCGGCACAAAGAAAATCAGTACCCTGTTGAAAGAATATGCAGTCCCGGGCATCATCGCCATGACTGCATCTTCTTTGTATAATATGGTGGACAGCATATTCATCGGCCATATCAGGGATGTGGGAGCATATGCTATTTCCGGACTTGCGGTGACTTTCCCGCTGATGAACCTCTCGACGGCGCTGGGCACGCTGGTAGGAGTGGGCGCCTCCACGATTCTTTCGGTCCTGCTGGGCCAGAAGAACTATGAGGCTTCGAACAAGGTTCTCGCCAATTTGGTGTCCCTCAACACCATCATCGGCACCCTGTTCTCAGTGGTGGCCCTGCTGTTCCTGGACCCCATACTCGGGTTCTTCGGCGCCAGTGCCAACACCCTCCCCTACGCGCGGGCCTACATGAAGATCATACTCTACGGCAACGTGGTAACCCATCTCTACTTCGGACTGAACAACCTGCTCAGGGCTTCGGGCAATCCGCGCCTTGCGATGCGGCTCACGCTGTTCACCGTCCTGATGAACTGCCTGCTCGACCCGGTCTTCATCTTCGTCCTGGATATGGGCATTCAGGGCGCCGCCCTCGCCACGGTGCTGTGCCAGCTGATGTCGTTGTCATATTCCTTCAGGTATTTCCTTGACAGGCAAAAGCCCATACATCTTCCTGAAAAGGTGTTTGCGCTGGACTGGAGGGTGGCGAAAGACTCGCTTATGATAGGTATGGGTCCTTTCCTGATGAATTCCGCAAGCTGCATAGTCACGATGTTCGTCAACCAGCAGATGCTCAAATACTGCGGTGACCTGGGGATAGGGGCATACGGAATAGTGAACAGGATAGTGTTCCTGTCGATAATGATTACGATGGGACTGAACCAGGGCATGCAGCCTATAGCAGGATTCAATTTCGGAGCGCGGCAATACAGCAGGGTGAAGGAAGTGTACCAGCTCACCATCAAGTGCGCCGTGACCGTGATGAGCATAGGTTTCATAATCTCACAGGTATTCCCTGACCTGGTCGTATCCGTATTCACCAACGACCCCGAGCTCAAGGCAATCGCGGACAAAGGATTGAGAATCATCACCCTGATGCTTCCGTTGGTCGGTTTCCAGATGGTTTCTACCAATCTCTTCCAGAGCCTGGGCATGGTCCACAAGTCCATATTCCTTTCACTGGCAAGGCAACTGCTGTTCCTGGTGCCTTCGCTGTACCTGCTGCCGCTTATCGTGGGAAGGGAAGGTGTGTGGCTGAGTTTTCCGTTAGCGGATGCGGTTTCCTCAATGATAACCCTGGTGATGGCCATATCCCTTACAAGAAAGTTCAAAAGGCTGAAGGACGGGGAGGACCCGACAATACTCGGCAGCAAGATACAATGAAATATGCCTGACAAGAAAACTTTGATCATTATCGGACGCCAGTTCGGCAGCGGCGGAAAGGCCGTGGCGCAGGAGCTGGGAAAGAGGCTCGGCATAGCTGTCTATGACAACGAGCTGATTGCCAAGTCTGCGGAGGCCAGCGGACTCGGAAAGGAATGTTTCATCCGCAGCGACGAGAAGAGAAGCCTTTTCTCAATGCCGGCATTCTTTTCCCCGGAAAGGTTCTCCGACATCGGAGGCAGCTACGTCAGGGACCACGAGACTTTCGGCATACAGGCCGAGGTCATACGCGGCATCGCCGCAAGGGAATCAGCGATATTCGTCGGAAGATGCGCCGACTATATACTCAGGGATATGCCGACCTTGAGCGTGTTCATTTCAGCCCCGTCCGGAGAGAGGGCGGAAAGGGTAAGCGCCAGGTGCGGAATCAGCGTCAAGGAAGCCCAGGGCCTAATGGAGAAGAAAGACCGGACCAGGCAGACCTACTACAATTATTTCACTTTCCGCGAGTGGGGCGTGGCATCGAACTACGACCTCTGCATCAACTCCGGCCTCTTCGGTATCGAAGGGACTGCGGACCTGATTATCAACGCCGCACAGAAGAAAGGACTCTTATGAAGACACATTGGAAAAGGGCCGGACTGGCATCATCGGTGATAGTGGCGGCACTGGGACTGGTCCTTGCCGTATGGCCCGACAGGAGCGAAGCTCAGCCCGCTGCTCCGCGCGAATCCGAACTGAACGAAGTTCTCAGCAACGAACTGTCCGCCGTCTCCGAGCTTGAGGGCATGGACAGGAAAGTCGACGCCTTCCTCCAGAAATGGGACATCAAGGGCGCATCCCTGGCGATAATGAGAAACGACTCACTGCTATATGCCAAGGGATACGGCTGGGCGGACGAGGCGGAAGGAATACATATGCAGCCGTCGAACCTGCTGCGCATGGCTTCGGTCTCGAAACTCATCACTGCGACGGACATAATGATACTAAGGGACAAGGGCCTGCTCAGCCTTGACGACCACATATTCGGGGAAGGGGGCTTACTCTCGGATATGCCTTACGCGGAATCGATTTCGGACCGCAACTACCACAAGATCACGGTGGAACACCTGCTCAGGCATCAGGGAGGCTTCACAGTCAGCGGAGGCGATCCGATGTTCTCCACCAGGACGGTGATGTCCAACTTCGGACTGGACGAGGCTCCGGACAACGAGACCCTGATTTCTTGCATGCTCAAGCGCAGGCTCAGGTTCCAGCCGGGACAGTCACAGGCATATTCCAACTTCGGGTATCTGCTTCTGAGCCAGGTAGTCGAGAAATGCAGCGGCCAGAGTTACGAGGAGTTCACCCGCGACAACATATTCAAGCCTCTTGGAATCAAGGACTTCCATATCGCGAACAACTACTATGCGCAGAGATGGCCCGGAGAGGTCAGGTACTATGTGCCTTCCAACGAGCCTCCTGTCCCTGAATACAACTGCAGCGGCAGGATGGTGACACGCTGCTACGGAGGGAATGACATCCATGCGCTCTCGGGCGCAGGAGCTTGGGTCGGTTCAGTGCCGGAACTGATGAAGTTCGTGGCAGCCATAGACGGCCGTGAAGGCATCAGTGACGTGGTGTCGGCGGAAAGCGTAAAGGATATGGTGGCATATTTTGACGAAGCCACCTTCTCCCTCGGCTGGAACGACACGAAACCTTCATCAGGCTGGATGCGCTCGGGGTCTTTCTCGGGGACCAGCGCCCTGGTCAAGTACTTCCCCGACGGGGAATGCTGGATCATGATCACCAACGCCAGCAACTGGAAAGGCGCAGGGTTCTCGAAGATCATTTCCACTCTCTTCTCGGACCTGCGCCGCAGCTATTCTTCATCTTTGCCTGCAAGGGACTTCTTCCACGGACTCTGAAAGCACCCCCTGCAGGGGTTATTTCTTCATGACACCTAGTCTTCCAGGCTGTTCACGATATGCATGGTGTCGCGGGCTATCACAAGCTCCTCATCGGTGCATATCACAGCCACCTTCACCTTGGAATCCGGCATGGAGATGAGCACATCCTTCTGTCCGGAGGCGTTGGTGTCATAGTCGAACCTCAGTCCCAGGTGGGTGAAGTTCTCGCAGACGCGACGGCGCAGGCGAGAATTGTTCTCCCCGATACCGCCGGTGAACAGTATGAGGTCTACTCCGTTCATCTCGGCAACGAACATACCGATGTTCTTGATGATGTCGAAGGTGAGCTTCTTGAGCACGAGCTTGGCCTTAGGGTCGCCCTCGTTGGCGAGCACATTCATGTCACGGGCGTCGAAAGTCTTCCCGGAAAGTCCCAGGAATCCGCTCTTCTTGTTCATCAGTTCGGTCATCTGGTCAGGAGTGAGATTCTCCTTCTTCATGATGTAAGGGACTATGTTGGCGTCGATGTTGCCGCAGCGGGTTCCCATTATCATACCCTCGAGCGGGGTGAAGCCCATGGAGGTGTCAATCACCTTGCCATTCACGATTGCGGTGATGGAGCTGCCGTTGCCTATGTGGCAGGTGATGATCTTGGAGTTCTCCAGATCCACTCCGCAGAGCTTGGCGCCCTTCTGTGAGACGAACTGATGGCTGGTTCCGTGCGCACCGTAACGGCGGATGCGGTACTTCTCGTAATACTCATACGGCAGTGCGTACATATATGCGTGAGGAGCCATGGTCTGATGGAATGCGGTATCGAAGGTAACCACCTGGGGAACCTCAGGAAGCACGTGCTGCACCGCCCTGATGCCGAGCAGATGGGCAGGATTGTGGAGAGGAGCGAAGTCGCAGCAGATCTCTATCTTCTTCAGCACATCCTCATCCACGAGGGCACTGCCATGGAAATACTCGCCGCCGTGCACGATTCTGTGGCCCACAGCCTCGATGTCCTCCATCGAGTCGAGCACTCCGGTCTCCTTGTCCGTGAGCGCGTTGAGCACGAGTTCCATACCCACCTTGTGGTCAGGGACAGGCAGTTCCCTGACAATCTTGTCGTAACCCGTACGGGCATACTGGAAGATGCCGCTCTCAAGTCCAATCTTTTCGACTATACCCTTGGCGATGAGGTCATAGACATCATCGCCCTTCATATCAAGGAGCTGGTACTTGATGGACGAGCTTCCGCAATTGATAACAAGAATGATCATATTGTTTTTGTTTTTCAGATTTTCAGTCAAGAAACGCGCAAATTTACAAAGATTAACTATTTTTAGCAAACAACTCGAACGCCTTTACTTTAATTATGGAAAACGGAAGGACAGGGATGCTCGCCATCCCCTTCGCTGCGGGCATAGCCATTGCCCCATGCCTGGCCGGACTCACATCCGACGCCTGGATTCTGTGCTCATTCCTGTACCCGGCATTGTGCATGATGCTGCTCTCCGCCCTGGCTTTCAGGATACGGAGCTACCTTTATACCGCCCTGCTCTTCCTGCTGACCGGATGCCTCTGCATGCTGGGATCGGAAGCCGGTTCGGCCTTCAGTTCCGCGGCAGGCTCGGGAGGATTCGCAAGCGGGGCAGGAGACATGCTTTCAGCGGCAGTGGACAGGATAGGATTCAAAAACGAAGCCTGCGCCGCCCTGGTCAAGGCACTGATCTGCGGCGACAGGAGCCGGCTTGACAGGGAGACTGTGGAACTCTTCCGGAAAAGCGGGGCTTCGCACATACTCGCCCTGTCAGGCCTGCATCTGGGCATACTGTACGGGCTGATACTCAGGCTCTGCTCGGTCTTCGGGAACAGCCCTGCCGCCAGACGGGCAAGATCCCTCTGCACCGTCGCCCTCACCGGCATATACACCCTGGCCACAGGCGCAAGCCCATCACTCACCCGCGCCTTCATATTCATATGCATCAACGAGGCCTTGAGGAACACTGAAAGGAAGAGACACGGCGCCGACGTCCTGTTCACGGCCATGCTCATCCAGCTTGCCATATTCCCGCAGGCCCTGTTTTCCGTCGGCTTCCAGCTTTCGTATCTGGCGATGACGGGCATAGTCTTCGTCTATCCGCATATGGAGTCGTGGTATCCCGCACCCAAGGCTCCCGCAAGGGGAGGACCTGTCCGGAGAATATGGCAAAGCGCCTCGCTGTCAATATCCTGCCAGCTGTTCACCGCTCCCCTCTCGTGGCTGAAGTTCGGCAGCCTTCCGGGATATTTCCTGATCTCGAACCTTGCCGCCCTGCCCCTGAGTTCAGCCCTGATGCTGCTCTCCACGGGAGGGGTGATTGCCGCGGCTTTCGGACACTGTCCGGACTTGCTGGTGGCATTGATGGAAAAAACGGCCGCGCTTCTGACAGAAGTGCTGACCGTAATTTCAGGAATGTGAGTGCGGACTACCAGCTTCCGCTTGCGCCTCCTCCTCCGAAATGTCCTCCTCCGAAACCGCCGAAGCCGCCCGAGCCTCCGCCGAAACCGCCTCCTCCGAAGCCGCCGAAACTGCCGCCCGAGTTGAAGGAGCCCCAGGGACCGCCCAGAGGGCCGATATATATGTGCCTGTCACGCCTGCCGCCGCCTCCGCCATTGCCGTTGTGCTTGAGCACCATGACCAATATGAACAGCACGAGGAAGAAGATAAAAAGTCTCACCAGCACTTCCGCCACCTCGGCAATTTCATCCTCCCTGTCCCTTTCCTGCGAAATCTCGCCGGACGCCAGGGCCATCAGCCTCTGACAGGCATCGTACACGGCACCATAATAATCTCCCTCCCTGAATCCGGGTATCAGCACGTCATCTATGATACGCTTGCAACGCAGGTCCGGAATGGCTCCTTCAAGCCCGTAGCCCACCTGTATCGAGACCTGTCCCGACGAACTCCCCGTCTTGGGCTTCACCAGCAGCACGACCCCATTGTCGAAGCCGGTATCGCCGACTCCCCAGCTCTCGCCTATCCTGTAGGCATATGACGCAGGGCTGTCCCCTTCGAGGTCATTCACGGTCACCACGCAAATCTGGTTCGAGGTCGAATCGTCGAAAGCCACGAGCACGGACTCCAGTTCCTGTCTCTGGGAAGGAGTGAAGATGCCGGCAAGGTCATTCACCAGCCGCTCGGGCGCAGGCCGGGAAGGAAACGCCCGGAGCAGGGTCACCGCAAGCAGCAACGCCACCACCGCCGTCAGGCGCAGGCTGTTCCTACTCCTCTTCTCCATAAGAAATGTCATCCGGAAGTTCATTCACGTCATCTTCTGAATATGGGAACTTTTCCGCGAGAAGCCGTCCTACCTCCTCCACGGCGTCAGCAAGGCCTCGGGCATACTCTCCACGGGCAAAGGCCCCGGTCATAAGGCGGCATATCCCGTCCCAGTATCCTTTCGGCACCACGGCGTCTACGCCCTTGTCGGCTATCACCGCCACCTTGCGGGATTCGGTCGCCACATACAGCAGCACCGCATTCCTCGCGGCAGTCGCGTCCATCCCGAGGATATGGAAAGTCCTCAGGGCGCTCTCCCGCGGATCGTCCTTGCATCTGTTCTCTATGTGAATCCTGATTTCCCCGCCGGTCACGAGCTCGGCACGCCTCACCGCGTCTATCACCTGCTCCTTCTCCGCGCGGGAAAGAAAATCACGGGCACGCATCCTAGAACTCCACTACCGGGGCGTTCTGCGCGCCTTCAGCGGCCTTGAAATAACCCTTCTGCTCCAATCCGAAGATGGAAGCCACTATGTTGGAGGGGAACATCTTCACCTGCTTGTTGTAAGCCAGGGCCGTGTCGTTGAATTTCTGGCGCTCCACGGATATCCTGTTCTCGGTGCCCTCAAGCTGGGCCTGAAGCTCGGAGAAATTCTGGCTGGCCTTCAGTTCAGGATAATTCTCGGCTATGGCGATGAGCCTTCCGAGCGCACCTGACAGGTTGTTCTGCGCCGCCTGGAAGGCAGCAATGCTCTCCTCGTTCAGTTCTTCAGGGGATATGGTGACGGAAGTCGCCTTCGAACGCGCCTCCACCACAGCGGCGAGGGTCTCGCTTTCGTGCTCGGCATATCCCTTCACCGTTGCCACAAGATTGGGAATGAGGTCCGCCCTTCTCTGATAGACGTTCTCCACCTGCGCCCAGGCAGCGGAAACCTCTTCAGAAGATGAAACAAGGGAATTGTAGGTATTCTTCACCCAGATGAAGCCCGCGACCAGCACTACGGCGACCACGGCTATTGAAATCAGACTTTTCTTCATATTTGTCTATCAGCTTTTCACTCAGTCTCCCTGACGCACCTTACGGAAGCGCCGAAATACTCAGTGGATGTCCTTCCGACCATCACGTCAGGCTGGTCAACGTATATACCTATGTAGGCTGCCTGCCCGTCTGAAGAGTCTCCGGTCCACACGAAGGCATATTCATTCTTGCCCCTGTATTTCCATTTCTCGCCGGAAAACTCGCCGTAGCCGGCAGGTATGAAGTTCATGCCCGTGGAATTCCTGATGTTCACAGCAGGCCAGTACTCCCACATCTTCTCCCCATTGAAATAGGCGTCGGCCATCAGCTTGCCCGATGCGCCGTCAAAACTTCCGCCGCAGAGGCTCTTCCACTCTTCCAGGGTCGGCAGTCTCCAACCCTCAGGACAGGAAACGGAAGCCTCCTCCCAGGTATACAGATTGCCGAAAAGTTCAGTCATAGGCTCACATCCGGAATATGGAGTACCGGTCGGGGCATATGCCAGATTCCTGTTCATCCAGTCCAGACCTGAGGCATTCACGTAGCCATATTCAGTTTCATCGCGGGAGTCGGCATATGACTTCTCGCCCTCGACTTTCGGGAGATTGGAGAGGGACTCCGACTTGACGACGGTAACCGTGTGCGAGTTTGACATCGACTGATATCCGGTCGCGTACATCGTGCAGTTCACGGTTATGGTGTAGAGCGAATCCGGGACGGTGAAGCTGAAGCTGCCGTCCTCCTCGGAAACAGGTACTCCTATATGCTTGGTCGTGTCGCTCTTCTCGGTGATCTTGGTGGCGGACCAGTAGATGCCGTAGTCCCCGTCCTCAGGATGAGAGGCGCCGGAAGACTTGAGTGTCAGCACCGTGCCCGGGGAGGCATATTCCTGGAGCGAAAAGTCAAGATAACCGGAAAGGGTCGGAAGTTCGCTGTAGTCGGAGTCCTTCTTGCAGGAAGCCGCAGAAAGAGCCAGGCCGGCAAGAAGGGCCATAAGAGGGAATGTTCTCTCAAATTTCATTATCCACAAATCTTTACGAAATACAAATATGCATATTTTTACTTTACCTTTGTACAAAAAGAAAGCCAAATGAAAAAAATAGCTCCGATTATCCTCGCCGCAGCGCTTCTTACGGCCTCATCCTGCTCGGGCGGGCACTATGAAGTGCTCTCGGGATACGCCCAGGGCGGCGTCTATGCCGTCAAATACAATGCATCCCAGGCCTGCGAGGGCAGGAAGACCGTGCAGCATGCCGTGGATTCCCTGCTTCTGCTCATCGACAACACCCTCTCGGGCTACAACAGGTCATCCCTCGTCAGCCGCATCAACCGGGGCGAAGAGGCTGTCCCGAACCCCATGCTGAAAGACATATATTCGATATCTTACCGTATATGGGAGGAGACCGGGGGCGCAGTGGACGTGGCTGCAGGTCCGCTGTTCGACGCCTGGGGTTTCGGCTTCACCTCGGATTCGCTTCCGTCAAGGGCGAAGACAGACAGCCTGATGCGCATTTGCGGGATGCACCGCCTCTGCGCGGATCCGGATTCGGCCATCGCCCGCCATCCTGTGCTGAACTTCAACGCCATAGCCCAGGGATACAGCTGCGACCTCATAGCATCATATCTCAAATCCTTGGGAGTCAAGGATATGCTGGTGGACATAGGCGAGATCTACTGTCAGGGCGTAAACCCTCAGGGAAAGCCCTGGAGCATAGGGGTGGACAGTCCTTTCGACGGAAACCAGACGCCTGGCGCCGAACTCAAGGGCATATGGCAGTCAGACGGCGGGAGCTACGGTGTCGTCACCTCGGGCAACTACCGGAAGTATTATGTGAGGGACGGAAAGAAATATGCCCATACCATAGACCCGAGGACAGGAGAGCCGGTGAGCCACAATCTGCTGAGCGCCACAGTGACCGCAGCTGACGCGACCACTGCCGACGCACTTGCCACCTACTGCATGGTCATAGGCCTGGAAGAGGCGAAGGAGTTCATATCCGCAAGCGAAGGTATCGAGGCATATCTCATCTATGACGATGACGGGCATATGGAATTCTGGCACTCCGATGGTTTCAGGCTGAAATGAACCGCACTTCCTTGCGTATTATCGCAATAATGTCTATATTGGACGAATCACGCCCGAACTGATAACAATACTATAATATTTTCTATATGAACATCAGACTTTTCCCCGCAGCCGCGATGGTGAGCCTCATTGCCGCCACCTCGGCTTTTGCGCAGCCTGCAGGACTGGATCTCAGTCTCAAGAGCACAGGCAAGACCGTGAATCCGGACATGTACGGAATCTTCTTTGAAGACATCAACTTCGCCGCTGACGGCGGACTCTATGCGGAGATGGTGAAGAACCGCTCCTTCGAGTTCCCGAACCCTCTCCAGGGCTGGAGGGCTGCCGGCAAGTTCGAAATCAGGGAGGACGGACCATTCGACAAGAATCCCCACTACATAAGGCTGAAGCCTTCAGGACATCCCGACAAGTACAGCGCCCTCGAGAATGACGGCTTCTTCGGTATGGGAGTCAAGGGAGGCGAGGAATACCGCTTCAGCGTATGGGCCAGGGCTCCTTACGGGGAGAAGGCCGGCCTCACCATCGAACTCTGCGATCCTGCATCCTCCGCGGAGGTTCAGGCCTTCGTGACCGCCCAGCTCAGCCTGAACGGTTCAGAGTGGCAGAAATACACCGTAATACTCAAGCCTGAACAGACCTACAGGACCTGCACACTGCGCATATTCGTGGACGGACAGGTGACCGTGGATCTCGAGCACATATCCCTCTTCCCTGTAGACACTTGGATGGGACACGAGAACGGTATGAGGAAGGACCTTGCACAGGCGCTCTACGACCTCCGTCCGGGCGTGTTCCGATTCCCGGGAGGCTGTATCGTGGAAGGTACCGACCTGGCGTCAAGATATCAGTGGAAGAACAGTGTAGGACCTGTGGAGAACCGTCCCATGAACGAGAACCGCTGGGAATCCACCTTCAGGTACAGGTTCTATCCTGACTATCACCAGACCTACGGACTGGGCTTCTACGAGTTCTTCCTCCTGAGCGAGGAAATCGGAGCGGCACCTCTTCCTGTGCTGAGCTGCGGTCTCGCCTGCCAGTTCCAGAACCAGACTCCGGATGCGCACCAGCCTGTCGAGGATCTTGACGAGTTCGTTCAGGACGCTCTCGACCTCATCGAGTTCGCAAACGGCGGCACCGACACCAAGTGGGGTGCGCTCAGGGCGGAGATGGGTCATCCGGCTCCGTTCAACCTCAAGTACATGGCCATAGGCAACGAGCAGTGGGACCAGACCTATATCGACCACGTCGTTCCTTTCCTTGAGGCGATAAGGGCAAAACACCCTGAAATCGTGTTCGTAGGTACTTCAGGACCTGATTCCGAGGGTGAGAAGTTCGATTTCCTCTGGCCTGAAATGAAGAGGCTCCAGGTGGATCTCGTGGACGAGCATTTCTACAGGCCTGAAAGCTGGTTCCTCAGCCAGGGCGCAAGATATGACAGCTATGACAGGAATGGTCCCAAGGTGTTCGCAGGTGAGTATGCCTGCCACGGCAAGGGCAAGAAGTGGAACCATTTCAACGCTTCTCTCCTCGAGGCCGCCCTCATGACCGGATACGAGCGCAATGCCGATGTGGTCAGACTTGCAACTTACGCTCCTCTCTTTGCTCATTATGACGGCTGGCAGTGGCGTCCGGACCTCATCTGGTTCGACAATTTCACTACCGTGAGGACCTGCAGCTATTATGTACAGCAGCTCTACTCCCGTTACAAGGGTACCGATGTGCTTGACCTGCTCTCCAATGGCAAGCCGCTCACCGGCGCCGAGGGACAGAATGGCATATTCGCCAGCGCCGTATTCGATGCAAACAGCAATCAGGTGTATGTCAAGGTGGTGAACACTTCCGACAAGGATTGCAGCTTCAAGCTCAATCTGAGCGGCCTGAAGAAGAAGGAGACCCTGCGCAGTGTAGGTTCAGTGAGCCTGAGCTGCAGCGACCCTGTTGCCGAGAATGACAGGGAGAACCCTTACAGAGTGGTTCCTGTTTCATCCTTTACGGATGGTCTTGATGAGGACGGCTGCCTCAATGTGGCTCCGGCGACCTTCAAGATTTTCATCTTCGACAGGGTAAACTGATACGCCTGACTTAGAATGGAGGCTGACCAAAAAGGTCAGCTTCTGTTTTTTTGTGGAGGGGAGAGAAGTTCAGGAGGGTGGATGATGCGAAGCGGAACTCTGGCGGATCAGAATCCGCGAAGGTCGGTCACGAGCCAGTCCTGGTCGAGAGAGGATGTATCGAAATGAGCATCGAGGGATCTGTCCGAGAATCGGAGTCCCGAAATCTCAATCTCATTTGAGCTGCCGTCATCAAGACAGACAGTCATGCCCCTGAGCTGTCCATTGCTGAAATACAAAGTGACAGAACTGATGCCGCTGCCGTCGGGAACAGTTTTCGGCAGAAGGTTTACGGCATGACATTCGACTCCGCGGAAGACGGCGGAATCCGAAGACTTCAGGCTGAAAGAACTTTCAAAATCAGAAAGGATGCGGGCAGGATCGGCGGCCGTGCCGGCAGCATCCGGCTCTTCCACAACGACCTCACGGGCCTGCCTGTCAACCGACCACCTCAAATTGCCGTCACTCCAGATCTCAATATCAAGAACATCAATGATATATGACGACCCTCGCACCTTTGCGGAGCCGGATAGCTCGACGTCTGGGGAACGCAGGGTGAACCCGAACTCCATAGTCGAGGAAGAAGCCTTGGCAACAAAAGCGTCAAGAACGCGGTCCGCCCTGGCAGGCAAGCACAGCGCCAGAAACAGAGCCGCTGCAAGTAGGAATCTGGATTTCATCATTCAGGGATTCATCAGGATTGTGCATTCCTGAATGCAGAAAGTATGCCTTCCAGCTCATTGAGGTCGGCAACCAGCACCTGACGCGGCTTGGAGCCCTCCTGAGGACCCACAATACCGGCCGCCTCAAGCTGATCCATCACACGCCCAGCCTTGGCATATCCCATGCCCAGCCTGCGCTGAAGGTCAGATGTCGAACCCCTCTGGCTGGTCACAACCTGTCGTGCCGCATCCTCGAAACGTTCGTCCAGATGCTTCATATCGACCATGGCCGTACCCTCCTCACCCTGTTCAGGGTCAGGTGCAGGCAGGTAATACGGAGTATTGTAACTCTTCATGTAGCCCTTCTGGGAACCGATGAAATCGGTGATGGAATTGATTTCCTCGTTGCTTATGAAAGCGCACTGAACGCGCTCCCTCTCGGCGCCGGAATAATAGATCATATCGCCATTTCCGATGAGTTTCTCCGCTCCCGGAGAGTCCAGAATGGTCTTGGAGTCGGTTGATGAGAACACCCTGAATGCGATACGCGTCGGGAAGTTCATCTTGATGAGACCGGTCACGACATCCACAGAAGGCCTCTGGGTGGCCAGCACCACATGTATGCCGGCGGCACGTCCCTTCTGTGCCAGCCGTATGATGGAAGTGGTGATGCTCCTGGCCTGCGCCTTGGCTTCATTGCCTCCGCCCACGGACATGGTCAGGTCAGCATATTCATCGACAACGACCACGAGGTAAGGCAGATAATGATGGCCTTCGGTCGGGAGGAGTACCCTGTCTTTGTACTTCTGGTTGTAGAGGGTGACCTTGTTCACCAGTGCCTTGCCCATCAGGTCATAACGGGCATCCATCTCGATGCAGAGAGACCTGAGCAGCAGCTCCGCGCCCTTGGCGTTCTTGCATATGGAATTGTTCATCTCGTCAGCCTCGTCTACAGCGTCAGGCAGAACGGCGAGATAATGCTTCAGGAGACGGGCATATGCCGAAAATTCCACCATCTTCGGGTCTATGAAGACGAACTTCAGTTCGGAAGGATGCTTCGAGTACAGGAGCGACGATATCAAAACATTGAGTCCCACGGACTTACCCTGTTTGGTAGCACCGGCGACTAGCAGATGCGGAGCATCGGCGAGATCGAAGACCTTAACCTTTTTCTGTATGGTATAGCCTATGGCGACAGGAAGTTCCGCCTTGCTCTCCCTGAAAGCGTCATCATTGAGCAGGGCCTTCAGCGGAACCGTAGATGCCTGGTCGTTCGCGACCTCGATGCCCACAGAATCGGTGAGAGTGTCCATACGGGCGCCTTTCACATGCAGGGCCATGGCTATGTCCTGCTGCAGGTTCATGATTGCGGAAATCTTCACGCCGGGTGCAGGATAGACCTTGTAGAGAGTCACGGTCGGGCCCACAACGGCCTTGACATTGTCCACGTCGATCTTGTAGGTCTTAAGGGTAGCCCTGATCTTGTAGTTGTTGCGCTTGAGTTCCTCCTGGGAGACGGTATGCTGCCTGTCCTCATAATCCTCCAGCAGTTCCAGAGGAGGGAAACGGTAGTTCTTCAGCTCATCCCTCACGTCAATGCGCGGCAGTTCCTCCAGCACATCGGTGGATAGTTCGTCACCCTCCACAACCGTAATCTCATCGCTGATGCCATTCACTTCAGGCTGATTTCCGGTGACTGCCGCAGGAACAGTTTCAGCAAGTACAGGCTGCTGAGGCGCGACAGGCGATACCGGCAAGGTCTCGGGTTGAACGTCCACAGGAGCGTCCGGCTCGGGCCTCTCCACGGGCTGCCCAGGCAGCGCTGCAGCTTGGGTTTCAGAAATCGCCGGCTGCGCGGAAGGGACTACTGCAGTCTCCTCAGGTTCAGGCCCTATACCCTCATCTTCAGTATCTTCCTTCTCCCCATCAGCAACTGCTTTGTCTTCACCGCGCTTCCTTCTGAACCACGACGGCATCACCGGACCGTCCCCAAGGCTGAGGAACCACTCCGAGAAACGCCTGCTCGCGAAGAAGGTCCAGAGCGCCGTCAAGAAAAGGATAATCAGGAGCGTGGGAACTGAACCCAGCTGCCTGCAGGACGCATTCACTGCAAGGGCTCCGCAGTCTCCTCCGAGTCCGCCTCCGAAGACCGTATCCAGACCGGCCGTACGGGAAACGAAGGACAGCAGGAAGGAAAGCACCATCGAGGCTGTGACTGCAAGTACTACGGTCTTGAGCACAGGAAACTCCCTGCGACCGAATATCATACGCACCGCTATCACGAAAACGGCTGCCACAAGCGCAAAAGATCCCAGACCGAACCATCTGGCTATCAGCATATTGCCCAAGCCGGCACCGGTACGGCCACCTGCATTCACAGCCTCCGCCCCCTGCCCGGCCAGCTGTTCCCCTATGAGCAGGCTCTGGTCAGCCTTCCAGGTAAACAGGTACGAGAGGGAGGATATCAGGGCATAGAACGCAATGAGGGCAACTGCCACTCCCGAGATCTTCAATATGCTCTTCCTGTCCATCTGCTATCTTTTCTGAAAATTCTTTCCCCTGTGATTCTTCTTCTGCTGGGAATTCTGACGGCGTCCGCCGTTGTTGAAATCCATATTCAGGCCAGGACGCGAGAAATTGGCATCCGACGCTATGCGGGCGAGGCTTATGCCCTCCGGAACCTTTATCCTGTAATCCGAGAGTTTCTCGATGTCATTGAATATGGTCTCGTCGGCCACGCTGTCCTTGTTCCATATCAGGTACTGCTGGCGCATGTATATGGCCAGAGAACGTATCATCGCGGTCTTCTGTTCGCCTTCCGGCTGGGAAGCGATAAGCTCGATTATGCTCTCGATGTTCCTCCCGTAATGGGTAGCCTTGACCGGCTTGTCCTTGAGCGGTATCCTCAGGGGCTTGGTCTGCTGCTGTTCCGGGGAAGGCACAGGATATGGGCAGTCAACATCCAGGCTATAACCTGAAATGATATGGAGGTGGTCCCACAGCTTCTGCTCCCAGTTCTCCTCCTGATGGACCTGGGGATTGAGCAGTTCCATGGCCTTGACCACCGCCCTGGCCTGGCGGCTACGCTGTTCCCTGTCCGGGATTTCCTGCAGCATCTCCACCATTTTCAAGATGTTGCGGCCATATTCAGGCATGGTCAGCCTTTCCCGTTCTGTATTGTATTCAAGAGGTACGCTATTGTTGAATGTATGCATCTGCCGTTGGATTTAAGTAACACTCGAATTACAAATATACTATTTTATTTTCATAAACATACCAAAGGCAGGCCTGCACGTCGGCATATCCCATATCCCGGTAAAGGCGGGCGTAACGGCGGAGCTGACAAAGGTATGACTCCGATTCTTCGCCTGTCTTATAGTCGATTATGATGATGCGGCCGCCCTCTTCGACCACCCTGTCGGGGCGATGGAGACGTCCGTCAGCATCGGCTATGGAGACCTCGGTCCTGACCTTGGAGCTGTCGTCCGGGAACCAGCCCCTTTCCCTGACAGAAGCTATCCTGTCCTTTATGAGCGAGCGGTACTCCGCCGCCTGCGGGGCGTCAATGGTACCGTCATCCAGCCTGGAGCGCACGGCTGCGTCCACATCGGAAGGCAGCACTATGTCGGAGAGTATGTCGTGGAGGATTATGCCCCTGCGTCTCTGGGCGTCCTCTCCCGTGAAGAAGTCCACGGCATCGGAACTAAACTTGAGACGGCCCCTCACCCTCACGTCCTCGGACGGGTCTTCCTGCTGCTGTTCAAGAGGATAGGAACGGTATTCCATAGGCACAAGCACGGTTCCTCCCTTTCCGGAAGAGTCAGTCTCAGGCAGCGGCATATCCCCCATGGAATAGCAGACTATCTCTTCGTCAGGATTGTCGGGATCCTGAAAACACTCCACGTCGAAGAGGTCCTTGTTCTGGAGGCAGAATCCGGCAAGTAACGGAGCCATATTCCCCTGTTTCCCCCCGGTCGTGATCAGTTCGAGGCTGCGTCCGGCACGGGTCATCGCCACATAGAGCATATTCAGGCCGTCGACAGTCTGGAGCAGGCGGTTCTCCCTGAACTCGCCGGCATACATGCTGTCCGCCGCAGATTTCGTAAGATCGATGCTGAGAGGCATCTCCGACGCGCTTGGGAACGGGGTGCCGGACAGGTCTTTCACGCACCAGGCCATTTCGTTCTTGGAATATTCGACACGATTCACGAAAGGGACAATGACATACGGGAATTCCAGGCCCTTTGATTTGTGTATGGTCATCACCCTGACCGCATCGGACAGAGACGGAGACGAGAGCACGGGAACAGCATCATCCCAATACTCCAGAAAACCCCTCAGATGATTGCCGTTGCGCGCGCTCCACTCCTGTATGCAGTCAAGAAAGGCCATCAGGTAAGGGATGTTGCCTTCCGCAGCCTCCGGATCTCTTTCAAGGATGGCGCGCACCAGGGTTTCGGCCAGGTCCGGGATGGACCGGTAATGGTCAGGGAGTTCCAGGCCGAGAGTCCTGGCAAGATAGCCTCCCATCTCGTCCGAAGGATTGTCCACGTACCGCAACAGCTGCGCGACCTTTCCCACAAGAGGGGACGACTTGACCTGTAGGGCATCGTCCGAAATGACAGGGATTCCCTTGTCTATCAGATATTTCGCTATATCGGCGGCATCTGCGCCCACTCTCGCCAGCACCGCGATCTGAGCATAGGGAACGCCGTACTCGTCCCTTAGTCTCGCCACGGAATCATATACCATTCCCAGCTGGGACGAATGACCGCATATGGAAACGGCAACCCTGCCCTCGCCTTCCTTTCCGCACCTGACATTCTGGGAGGCTGTAGAGTAGATTTCCGACACCTGGTTTCCTCCGCCCGGGAGTTCCCTGTCAAGATAGTCGGCGGCATATCTGAAGAAAGCGTTGTTGAAGTTGACTATGTTGGCAAGGCTGCGCCAATTGTCTTCAAGTGTCACCTCGCGGCAGACTCCCCTCCCGCAACCCTCCAGCTGGGCCTTCACCCCTTCCGCCAGCAGGCTCCAGTCGGATCCCCTGAAACGGTATATGCTCTGCTTGACGTCGCCCACTATCAGGTCATCTTCTCCCCTGCCGAGGCTTTCCCTCACCAGAGGGCTGAGATTTGACCACTGGACCGCCGAGGTGTCCTGGAACTCATCCAGCAGGAAATGATCGTAGCGCACGCCCATCTTCTCATAGACAAAAGGAGCGTCACAGTCACCTATCAGTCTGCTGAGCAGTGTATTGGAGTTATCCAGGTCAAGCACGTTCTTCTCCTTGGACAATTCGGCATATTCCCTTGTGATCTCTCCGGCGACGCCCAGGTAGTCCACTCTTTCGAGTATCATGGAAGCCGTATTGAAGCAAATCCTGTCATCCCCGTCATAAAGTTCCAGAAAGTCGGAGAAAGCTTTTTCAAGGGCAGGGACATCGAGTCTGGACAGAAGCCCGGCATTTTTTTTCGAGAACCACTCGGAACTGTTGACGGCTTTATCCCTGAACGTCGTGTTCAATGACGGGATCTCTTTGAATGGAACCGTAAACCTGTCGAGGACGGCAGCGAACTTTCTGAATGTATCCTCCGGAGACACACCCGCATCCTCCAGTATTTTCAGACAGGCCTGCGCGGCGGACTTCAGTTTCTCCAGATACCTTTTCCGACAATCAACGCATTCTTCCCTTATCCTGTCCACGCGCTCCCTGGAATAGATCTGCGACTCATCAAGACTGCTCTTTTCCAAAGCGTCCCGGTGCTTTTCGGACAGCACGTCTTCAGACGCTTTGAGCAGAGCCTCTTCCACCCTGGCTTTCTTTCCGTCTTCAAGATTCTGGAGCATAGCCGCGCTCATCCACTCTATGAGGTCCCGGTCCTTCTCGGTCAGGGAATCAAGCACCCTATCCACCGCCTCGCGCCTGAGCGAAGCACGGTCCAGTTCGACCTGATAGTTGGAAAACTGTCCCATCTCCCTGGCAAAAGACCGGAGGGTCAGTTGGAAGAAACTGTCTATGGTGCTGACGGAGAAGGCGCTGTAATCGTGCAACAGATTGAAGAGCAAGGTCTCGGACCTCTTCCTTATCTCTACGTCATCCCCTATCTCCACCCTCAGGTCGGCAATATAATGAGAACGCTCCGGCTCCCGGGCAAGCACGTCCAGCTCCCTGAGAATCCTCGACTTCATCTCTTCCGTAGCCTTGTTGGTGAAAGTCACCGCAAGTATATGCCTGTATGCGTACGGGTCCCGGCTCACGAGCATCATCGTTATGTACTTCTTCGTGAGCATAAAGGTCTTGCCCGACCCGGCCGATGCCTTGTAAATCTCTATCATATCCTACCTCCCGCAGATTGTCTTGAAATTGCAGTTCCTGCATAACTCCGGATTGCCTGTCCGGCGGAAAGGCCTTTCCGTGTCACAGATCTCGTCCAGAGTCCTGACCAGTGCCTCCCCGCATGCCACCCTGAACTCATCGCACATGCTCCAATCCTTGACCTCTTCCCTGTATATGGCGTTGACGTTGCATATGGCACACTTCACCGTCCTGCCGGCATATTCCGGCATATCCGAGACAAAGCGGTCATAGATATAGAGCTGGAGGGCATTGAGAGGCTTTTTGGCGCTGTCCGGATTGAATATGGAATCAACGGCTCCCGCAGCCTTGGCCGGGTTTTCGACATCAGCTTCTGTGCCTTTGCTTCCGGTCTTGTAGTCCAGGACCCTGACCTCATCGTCGCTGAAACTGTCCAGCCTGTCTATGAAGCCCTTGAATCTGTAGCCTCCGATGACGCAGCTTGCCGGAAGTTCCAGCCCGAGAATGCGGAAACTGCCCCTATGGTACTGCCCAAGCCTTTCCAGATCGCGTTCGAGAGTTTTCATCACATATCCGAGTATGATTTTCTCCTGAACCAGGTCCCTGCCGCTGACGGTCTCCACCCCGAGTTCCGCCTTGATCAGGGCACGGATCTTGGCCTTGATCTGAGGAGCCATCCCCAGCCATTGCCTAAGATATGCCGCAGAGACATCTGTCATGGGCCTGACCCTGCCCGAGCGAAGGGATTCCGCCACACTTTGTCTGTCCATCGCGAAATCGGGTGACATAGCCTCGGGACCAAGGTACAGTGCCTGCATCACGGCGTGATATACATTGCCTGTCGTCCTGACGTCAAGGCTCTCGCTGATTTCCTCCTCCCCTGCAAGGCCCAGCACATAGGTATAGTAGAACTGGACCGGACAGTTCAGGTATGACTTTACCATAGACACGGAGAAAGACCTTTCTTTCAGTTTCACAGCCATATCCCGAGGCTTCTCCAAAACCTCTTCCCGGGAGTTCAGGTTCAGGGCCGAATCAGCGACATAGCGTGTGATGTCCTTGCGGAAATGGTATTGGAGCTGCTTGATGTAGCGGCTTTCCTCACCGCTTCCGCGCATCTTGTCGCTGCTGGTGTCATACAACAGCCATACGTTCTCAGCCCTCTGTATGAGACGGTAAAAACTGTAGGCCAGGACGGCGTCCTTGAACTCATTGGTCGGAAGGCCGAAGCCCTTCCGCAGTTCCGGAGGGATGAACGAGACCGATGGATTCTTCCTCGGGAACACACCCTCGTTGCAGGACAGGATCACCACATTGCGGAAATCCAGTGCCCTGGTCTCGAGCGGTCCCATCACCTGAAGTCCCTTGAGGGGCTCTCCCTCGAAAGGCACGCTTTCGGCACAGACCAGCTGCTCGACAAGACGGATATAGGTCTCGGGGCGTATCGCCATATTCAAGTCCTGGAGCAAGGTCACGCAGGAATGGCAGCGCCGCGCGAATTCGGTTTCCACCGCAAGTGATACATTGTCGCTGATATGGGTGGCCACGTAGGATATGACTTCTTTCTGCCATGATGCGAACTCTCTGATCTGCAGAGCATCAGCCTCATTTAGCCGCTTCAGTACGGGGCGGAACAGCAAGTTCAGGAATTCCGTCCGGCATATGCTCCCGGTGTCTATATATGACCTGCGCGCCGACTTCACTTCTGCCACCGCCTGCAGGCTGTCCTCATCGGCCACTGCAACGAAGAGCGGATTCGAGAAAAGGTAATATGCCTGCCTGTAATAGAAAGACGCCCTGTCCCCTGACCAGCGGACGTGCATCTGAATGGAGGAAAGGGTGGAAAGCAGTGACCAGAATGCGCTGCCCTTCATGGGGTAGCCCATAGTCACGTTGATGTCCTGATATTCAGGCGGAATGGAATTGAGCACCGGCATCAGCAGGCCCTGGTCGGGAAGGACTATGGCGCATTCCTTATAGTCAGGTTTGCCGTTCACCCTGCATTTTTCAAGGACAAAAGGCAGCATCTTTGCCTGTGCGGTCCCGGAAGACACTCCCATCACATTGAATTCAGTCTGAGGCAGTCCATCGGCATCCAGTTCCCACAGCTGCGGGAACTCGCTGACATTCCGCTTCATATATTCCGACGGACGGCTCCTCAGATCCTTTATCATCGGAGAACTGTAGTCCCAGCAGAACTCGGCCAGGGATGCGTCCCTCATGCGGGAGAGCACCTTGCGCTCGCACTCGTTCAGGGCGTTCAGGCCCACGAAAACGAAAAGGCGGCTGTGCGGGAACCTTTCGGCAAGTATGTCCGCGACCGGCCGTTCCGAGAGCGCCTGTGCAAACTCCCGGCTGACCATCCCGTCATATGCCATGCCCTCCTCGCTCAGCCTTTTATTGAAACTCTCGTACAAAGGAAGAAGTATATCCCAAATTTTCAAGAAGTTATCCTTTACACCCCCTTTCCTCACATCCGTCCTGAGACCGGAAGAATCACGGAAATGTCCAAGGAAATCATCCACCGCCTTCCTCTGCTCCGGGGTCAGGTGGCTCAAATCATCCTGCATATCCTTGAAATCCGCAACGTTTCTGAATATGGCTGCAGGATCGACCAGATATTTGTCCACATCGGCAAAATCGGCCAGCAGGACGTCGCCCCAGCTGATGAACTCATCCAGGCTCTCGGCGGAAGGATACAGATTCCGGTAGCAGCCGTAGAGTTCGAGCAGGAGACGTATCCTGTCGGTAGGATGCTTGCCAGCGGCACGGTAGAAGAAGTCGCTGACCGTGAGCATCTCGGGCATAATCAACGGCCCCCGCCCTCCCCCGAATCTCGGCAGTGAAGGGTCTGAAATGTCAGAGGCCAGATATGACCTGAAGAAGGTCATCGAGCGTCTGTTCGGGAATATGAAGCACAGGGTGGCTGCATCGTGGCCGCTGTAATAGTGATCGGCAACCTGTTTCAGGAAAGGTTTCATAAAAGTCTCGCTATATGGGAATCCGGTTTCCGGGTCGGAAATGACCCCGACGGGTTACGAAAATCAATTATACGAAAAAAATTTGGATAACCCGCTATTTTTCATTATATTTGTTTTTAACGATTCTAAATTAAGAACCGTAAGCTGAAACCAACAATTTAATCGATAATATCACCTATGGTAAAGAAATTCAGATGCCTTGTCTGCGGCTATGTTCACGAAGGCGAAAATGCTCCTGAAAGGTGCCCTCAGTGCAAGGCGCCAGCATCAAAGTTCGTTGAAATCAAAGAAGAGGAAGGCGCTCCACAGTGGGCTTGCGAGCACAGGCTCGGTGACGGAAAGGTAGAGGACGCGGAGGTTCTCCAGGGTCTTCACGACCACTTCAACGGTGAGTGCACCGAAGTTGGAATGTATCTGGCCATGAGCCGTCAGGCAGAGCGCGAGGGCTATCCAGAGATTGCAGACGCATTCAAGAGATATGCTTTCGAGGAGGCAGAGCACGCTGCCAAGTTCGCAGAGCTCCTCGGTGAGGTGGTTTGGGACACCAAGACCAACCTCGAGAAGAGATATGCCGCTGAGGCAGGCGCTTGCGAGGGCAAGCTCGAGATTGCCAAGAGGGCAAAGCAGCTCGGCTATGACGCCATCCACGACACCGTACACGAGATGGCAAAGGACGAGGCTCGCCACGGCGCAGGCTTCTACGGACTCCTCCAGAGGTACTTCAAAAAATAGTCTGAACTACAGATTCTTAATTGGAAGATGGCCGGAAGGTCATCTTCTTTTTTTACCGCAAAAAAATAGCAAGAGGCGACCGGAAAACCGGCCGCCTCTTTTATCAGTCAGCTTCGCCGCTATGCGGCGGAGAGTATTATTCAGCTATGATTTCGAACTTGAAAGCACCCTTCACGTCCTTGTAGCACTTAACCTCAGCATCATATACACCGAGAACCTTCACATCCTCGGATACGATGGTGATGTCCTTCTTGTCGACCTCGATACCTGCTGCGACGAGAGCCTCAGCAAGCTGTGCGGTGGTGACGGAACCGTAGATCTTGCCGTTCTCGCTGACCTTTGCGGACACTTTCACGAGTACTGAAGAGATCTTTGCGGCGAGTTCCTGGGCAGCTGCAACCTTGGCAGCCTCCTTGTGGGCGCGCTGACGGATGGTCTCCGCGTGCTGCTTGAGGGCTGAAGGGGTGGCAACGATGGCAAAACCCTGAGGAACGAGATAATTGAGAGCGTAACCGGCCTTAACCTTTACGACATCGTCTGCGTGACCGAGGTTGGCCACATCTTTCTTGAGTATGATTTCCATAACTAATGTCTCCGATTATTTAAGAAGGTCTGTTACATATGGCAGAAGGGCGAGTGAGCGAGCTCTCTTGACAGCCTGAGCCACCTTTCTCTGGAACTTGAGTGAAGTACCGGTTATACGGCGAGGGAGTATCTTGCCCTGCTCGTTGAGGAACTTCTTGAGGAACTCCGCGTCCTTGTAGTCAACATACTTGATGCCGGCCTTCTTGAAACGGCAATACTTCTTCTTCCTTACCTCTACAGTAGGAGGGTTCAGATAACGGATCTCGTTATTCTGCTGTGCGTTGTTTGTCTGTGCCATATTTATGCCTCCTTTGCTTCTGCCTGGGCCTTAGCCTGACGGTTGTTCCTTCTCTTTTCTGCATATGCCGCAGCGTTCTTGTCAAGTGCGACTGTGAGGTAACGCATGATGCGCTCGTCACGGTGGAACTGAGTCTCGAGCTTTGCGACGAACTCAGGAGCCGCATTGAACTGGATCAGGTAGTAGAATCCTGATGTCTTGTGCTGGATAGGGTAAGCAAGCTGCTTGAGACCCCAGTCCTCCTCGTAAACAACTTCACCGCCTTTGCTGGTGATGTAGTTCACGTACTTGGCAACCGCTTCCTTCATCTGAGCTTCAGACAAAACGGGAGTTGCAATGAAAACGGTTTCGTACTGTTTCAACATCTTGTTGTAATTGTTTGTTATTAAATAAATTGCAGTCCTTTCGAGGTCGTAGGTCACCCAAAAAGGACTGCAAATATAAGAATTATTGCAGAATATCGCAAATTTTCCTGAACGGCAGATTACTTCTCGGGAACTTCCTCGAGCAGCCTCTTGAGGAATTCCCAAACCTTTGCCACAGACTCTATCCTCACCCTCTCGTCAGGTGAATGCGGATGCACGATGTCCGGTCCTATGGAAACCATCTCCCAGGACGGATACTTCGCGCCGAGCAGGGCGCACTCGAGACCGCCGTGGGTGGCCATCACCTTCATGTCGGTGCCGGTCATTTCCTTCCAGACCCTCTTCACGACATCATATACGGGAGTCTCAGGCTTGGGTGTCCAGCCGTTGTAGCCGCCAGCGGTGGTGAATTCCGCGCCGGCAAGCTCGAAGACGGCACGCAGTTGCTCCGCAAGGTTCGCCTTCGAAGAGTCGACGGCGCTTCTCATCAGCGACTGCACCTTGAGATGACCCTTCTCGCACTTGACGATGGCCAGGTTGGTGGATGTCTCGGTAAGTCCAGGCATGGAATCGCTCATCCTTGCAACTCCGTGAGGGCAGGCGATGATGGCCTTGAGGGCGCGCCTGATGACGGAATCCTGGATATAGCGTTCAGGACAGCGTGCAGCCTTCTCGAAGTGGAACTCGGCCTCAGGATCGGAATAGCTGTGCTCCGCCTTAACCTCGGCGAGTATGGATGCGACCTCAGCCTTCACCGCCTTCACGTCCGCCTCCTTCACGAGCACGACAGCCTCTCCCTCGTATGGAATGGCATTGCGAAGGCTGCCGCCCTTGATGTCGGCCACCTTGACTCCGTACTTCTCCACGAGCGGGTTCACGACCCTCGCCACTATCTTGTTGGCATTCGCCCTGTAGAGGCTGATGTCCATACCGGAATGTCCCCCTGCGAGGCCCTTTACGGTAAGTTTGTATGCTACAAGGCCTTCCGGCGTCCTGTAGGTCCTGTACCTGAAATCAGCGGTGCCGTCGAGACCGCCTGCACAGCCTATGCAGAGCTCGCCCTCCGACTCGGAATCGAGGTTGAGGAAAATGTCACCCTTGAACATGCCGGGCTTGAGTTCTCCCGCACCGGTCATTCCGGTCTCCTCATCGTAGGTGATGAGCACCTCCACAGGTCCGTGCCTGAGGCTGTCGTCCTCCATCACCGCCATCGCCATCGCTACTCCGATTCCGTTGTCAGCGCCAAGAGTGGTACCCTTGGCTCCCACCCACTCGCCGACTATTTCCGTCCGGATAGGGTCCTTGAGGAAATCGTGGGTGGAATCGCCGGTCTTCTGCGGCACCATATCCATATGGCCCTGGAGTATCACTCCGCGGCGGTTCTCGAAGCCCGGTGTGGCAGGCTTGCGCATTATGATGTTGCCGGTCTCGTCCTTGATGGTCTCGATTCCGTGCTCCTTACCCCAGTTATAGAGGTATTCGATTACTTTCTCCTCGTGTTTTGACGGACGAGGAATCTGTGTCAGACCGTAGAAATTGTTCCAGACGATCTGCGGATTCAAATCTTTGATGGTCATAATCCGTTGTTTATGGTGTTAGGTGTTTTTCCCATTGTTCTATTGGAGAGGCAGCGTGCTCTCGGTTCCAAGCTGATAGACCCTCATACGGCTGCGGAGCAGCACGTCCACGCCGTCGGAGAGAGTCACAGTGCAGATTGCCGGTATGCGGTAATATGCCACCTTGGACGCGCCTGTCTTCCCCGCTGGAGCCGCCTCCCTGATGTCCTGAGGAACCACTTCGAGCAGATACGGTCTTCCGGAGAGGTCTTCAGGACCGACCAGCCCGGCTTCGTCGGACACCCTGAATGCCACCGTCCTGCCGCCATCCCTTGACGGCACGACATCGTAGTTCATCTTCTGAACCTGGCTGTCGGTATAGCCGAGGAACATCGACAGGTACTCCTCCTCGAGCCTGCCTATCTCACGGATGGCAGCCTCCATGGCCTCGCCGCTGTAGGTGGCGTCCGTGTCCCCGGTGACTATGGCAAGGCGTTTCTCCCTGAGGGTGAATATCATTTCGGCAGCCTCCCTGGCCCTGGTCTCGAGCGGTTTCTCCACCACCATGTTCTGGTTGACGGAAAGGGTCTCGAACCTGTCGCCGCGCCTGACACCCGCCCGGAGCACAGCGGTTTCCGAACTCAAGTTGGAGCTCACTCCCCTGCCGGAGAAATCCGCCTCGGATTCAGTCAGGAAACGCCACTGCGCCCCTGAATCCCCGGCGCCGCCGAAAGAAACCAAGCCCTGGGTCGTCAGGGAAAGGAAGGCGTCCAGGCCCTTGCCCGGAACCAGGCTGAAACGGGACTCGGGGTCCGCCTCGGAAAACGGCGTCATCTTCACCGACACCACCGTACAGCTGTTCCTGTCTTCAGTCGCAGCCTTCACGCCCAGATACTTTTCGGCATATGCCGAATACGGCCCCGCGTGGAACGACTCCCTGACCGCCTCGACCTCAAGGGATATGACGGTGCGCGGCAGGGAATATGACACCGTACCCACCGGGTCGGCACCGCGGTAACTCTCCTGCGCGGAAAGCCTGTGCCCGCACAGGCAGAGTGCGGCAGATGCCGCAATTATGATGCTGTATTTCTTCATTTCCATCTGTTGTGACTCCATAGATAATTGGCGGGATCCTTCAGCACGTCCTCCTCGAGCAGCCTGTAGAATCCGACCATGATTTCCTCGGCAGACATCAGGGATGCGTCCGGGCATATCTCGGTGAAGGACATCTCGTACTTCCCCGCACCCGTACGGTTCATGCCCAGGTACAGGACCGGCATGCCGAAACGTGAGGCCAGCGCGGCTCCGCCCGTCATGGCGAGGGTGGGCTGGTTCAGGAACAGGCCCACGTCGTGACGTGTGGCTCCGCTGTAGGGGAACTGGTCGGTCGGGAAGACATACACCTTGCCGTTGCGGCGCTCGCTGACGGCCTTGCGCAGGATGTCGTGCGATTCCACGTAGCCTTCGAAACCGTCGTGGACCACCGACAGTCTGTTTCCGCGTATGAACTGGTCCCAGAAACGGCTGGAGAGGCTCTTGTAGACAACGACAATATCATCCACGCAGATACGGGTCCTGTCTTCCAGAAACTCGAATATGCCTCCCAGCAGCTCCCAGTTGCCCTGGTGCGAACAGAGAACCATCACGCTCTTTCCCTTGCCGAATGCGCTGTCCAGAACCTCGGGATTGATGACACGGCACAGTCCGCTCCTGCGCAGCCTCGCGGCATTCCCCCGGCAGCCTCCGAACCAGACGGCTTCGGCGAGTATGTCGCCGAAATGGCGGTAGAAGTCCTTCGCCATATCCCTGACTTCCTTCCACTTGAGACCGGGAAAACTTCTGGAGAGATTGACCATCACGACATCCCTCCTGTAGCGCAGGATGGAAGAGGCGAGCCAGGCGAAGAAGCGGCCCCAGGCGTAATGGAAACCCAGGGGAAGTTTCTGAACGGGCAGTATCGCCGTCCTGAAGACCTTCACCCCGAGACTCAGCTCCGAATGTTCTCTTTTTGATGTCATTGCGACAAATATAGTCAAAAGCCTGTCATTTTACACAAAATTGTTATCTTTGTGAGGTTTCAAAAAACGATTTCACACAAAAAACCACTGATATGTTCAAAGGACAACCTAAAGGACTGTACGCTTTGGCGCTTGCCACGACAGGCGAACGCTTCGGCTACTACACGATGGTCGCCATCTTTACGATGTTTCTCCAGGCGAAGTTCGGCTTCAGCGCCGCGCTGACCGGACAGATTTACGCCATCTTCATCGCAATCGCATATTTCATGCCTGTCATAGGCGGTATGATCGCCGACAGGATAGGCTATGGAAAGTGCGTTGTCTACGGAACGGTGATAATGTTCCTGGGCTACACCGCCCTTGCGATACCCACCCCGGCAAACGGAGTCGGAATCGCCTCGATGATAGGAGCGCTGCTGCTCATCTGCATCGGAACCGGACTGTTCAAGGGCAACCTGCAGGTGCTGACCGGAAACCTCTACGACTCTCCGCAGTACGCTGCAAGGCGTGATGCCGGTTTCAGCCTCTTCTACGTGTTCATCAACATCGGTTCCATGGCCGCGCCTTCTGCGGCGACAGCCATAACCAACTGGATGCTGGGCAAGTCCGGCCTCATCTACAAGGCTGACATCCCTGCCCTGGCCCACCAGTTCATGGACGGAAGCATCAGCCCCGAGAACGCCGGGAGGCTCCAGAGTCTCGCGACCCTGATGCCTGACAGCGGAGTCCGCGCAATGGACCTGGGCAGTTTCTGCAACTATTACATTGAACATCTCTCGGCTTCATACAACATGGGCTTCGCGGTTGCCTGCGTTTCGCTCATAGTGTCCATCATAATCTACTTCGCATGCAGGCCTTGGTTCAAGCACGCCGACTACAATTCGAAGCAGGCTGCCGGGAGCTCCGCCCCTGTCGCCGAGCTCACCCCTCAGCAGACCAAGGACAGGATGGTCGCCCTCTTCCTCGTGTTCGCAGTAGTCATATTCTTCTGGATGGCATTCAACCAGAACGCCTCATCCATGACCTGGTTCGCGCGTGACTACACTGCTGCCAGCACCGGCGGCTGGGTAAGGATAGGCTTCAGCTTCCCTGCCATAATGCTGATGGCCGCGGCGGCATATACCATTGCGGCGGCATTCCAGGCCGAGAAGAAGAGTGGACGCATAACCTTCGCAGCGATTTCGGCCGCACTCGTCGCCGGCATATTCATAATATTCAAGGGCCTTCCGGAGGTTGTCGAGTATCAGCCTCAGATCTTCCAGCAGTTCAATCCGTTCTTCGTGGTGGCGCTGACCCCTGTTTCCCTCGCCATATTCGCGGCTCTCGCGAAGGTGGGCAAGGAGCCTTCCGCGCCTAAGAAGATAGGCCTCGGAATGTTCGTGGCGGCCATAGGTTATTTCGTGATGGTGCTGGCTTCACGCGGTCAGATGTCTCCTGCCGAACTCGGTGGCAACGTATCCCCTGACCCTGTGGTTCCGCACTACCTGATTGCATCCTACCTGGTGATCACCTTCGCCGAACTGCTCCTCTCCCCTATGGGCATATCATTCGTTTCGAAGGTGGCCCCTCCTAAGTACAAGGGACTCATGATGGGATGCTGGTTCGCCGCAACCGCAGTGGGCAATTACCTCAGCTCGATTCCTGCGCTCCTCTGGGACAAGGTGCCTCTCTGGGCAAACTGGACCATACTCGCGGTTCTCTGCCTCATCGCGGCCGTGATAATGTTCGCGCTGCTCAGGAAAATCGAAGCCGCAACCGAAGAATAAAAACCAAATCTGACTAACGATATGTTCAAAGGACAACCAAAGGGTCTCTTCGCCCTCGCTCTGGCAAATACGGGCGAGCGCTTCGGATACTACACGATGCTCGCCATCCTCACCCTCCTCATGCAGGCAAGGTTCGGATGGAGTGAAGCCGCTGCAGGACAGGTATATGCCATATTCCTTGCCGGCGTCTATTTCATGCCTCTGGTAGGCGGAATCCTCGCCGACAAGATCGGTTACGGAAGGTGCGTCACTCTCGGAATCAGCGTGATGTTCCTCGGCTACCTCTCACTTGCGCTTCCTGCAGGCTCAGGGCTTGCCGCCAAGCTCGTCATGTTCGGCGGCCTCACCCTCGTCGCCATAGGCACAGGCCTGTTCAAGGGCAACCTCCAGGTGCTGGTGGGCAATCTTTATGACGACCCGAAATATGCCGCCAAGCGCGACTCGGCGTTCAGTCTCTTCTATATGGCCATCAACATCGGCGCGATGTTCGCTCCGTCAATGGCCAGGAAGATTACCGAAATGACCCTCGCCAAGCAGGGCTTCGTATATGACGCCGCCTGCCAGGATCCGGCTTATCTGGACGCCCTCTCGGGAGCTTACGGACTCTGCTTCGGAGTTGCCTGCGTATCCCTGATCCTTTCCATCGCCATCTATTTCGCCTGCCGCAGCTGGTTCAAGCACGCTGACGTCACCGCCAGCCAGGCCAAGGCAAGCGCAGCCCCTGTCGAGGAACTCACTCCGAAGCAGACCAAGGACAGGATGGTTGCCCTCTTCCTCGTGTTCGCCGTAGTCATATTCTTCTGGATGGCCTTCCACCAGAACGGTTCGGCTCTCACCTTCTTCGCGAAGAAATACACCAACCTCACCGTCACCGGACCTATGAGGATAGGTTTCAACATCTGGAGCCTCGCCCTCATCGCGGCTTCAGTGTACACCCTCTTCGGCATATTCCAGTCCGAGACAAAGAAAGGAAAGTATATCTGCGGCGGAGTGACCGTGGGCCTGTGGGCCGTTGCAGGCCTGCTCTTCGCGCTTATGCCTGACCCTGTGCTCGCCCAGCCTTCAGACTTCCAGCAGTTCAATCCGTTCTTCGTGGTTGCCCTCACCCCTATTTCGATGGCGATATTCGGAGCTCTGGCGGCGAAGAAGAAGGAACCTTCAGCACCAAAGAAGATCGCATTCGGCATGCTCGTGGCGGCTGTCGGATTCATGATCATCACCCTCGCTTCAGTGCACCTGACCTCCCCTATGGATCTGGGCAACGAGACCCAGAGCATACTCAGCCCGGGCTGGCTCATCTCGACCTATCTGACTCTCACCTTCGCGGAACTCCTGCTCTCACCTATGGGCATCTCCTTCGTTTCGAAGGTTGCGCCTCCTAAGTACAAGGGTATGATGATGGGTTGCTGGTTCGCCGCCACTGCAATAGGCAACTACCTCAGTTCCATTCCGTCCATGCTCTGGAACAAGATTCCTCTGATGGCGAACTGGGCCATACTCATCGCACTCTGCCTCATCGCGGCGGTCATAATGTTCGCGCTGATGAAGAAGATCGAGGCGGCGACCAACTAGCAGGCTGGCCATTGCGCTTTCCCCGCTGCGGCGGAACATGCTCCCGGCGGGGAAAACCGTATCCACAGGAGGCTGACTGAAAGGTCCGTCATTCCGGACCCGAAACCCGGCGTGACTTCCAGGACTTTTCGGCTCAGCCCCATAACTTTCTGAACCATAAGCATATGACTGAAGAGACAGTCCGGATGCTCAGAGTCTGGGCACAGACCTACAACTCGCCTGAATACTTCAGGGAGGATCCCATCATCTTCCCTACGCGCTTTCTGGAGCTCTCCCGACAGGGAAGGGCAAGCCTGAAAGACGTCGAGACCGCCGCCGTGTTCGCATCCCACCTGGCCTGGGGAAGGCGGCAGATGATAGTCAGGGACTGCGGCAGACTTTTTGACGAGATGTCCTGGAGGCCGTATGACTATGTGATGAAAGGAGAGTGGAGGGATGACCCGGCAAGCCTCCACCGGACCGTGAAATGGTCCGAAGTCGCCGGAATATGCGGCAGGCTGAGGGAACTGTTCCTAAGCCGAGACAGCCTGGAAGGCCTCTCCGCCGAGGAATTCAGGACCTGTGTGTACGGCAGGAAGCCCGACCCCAAGGCCGCGAACAAGAAGATCAACATGATGAGGCGATGGCTGGTGAGGGACGACGGAAAGGTCGACCTCGGCATATGGAAGGACAGTTCCCCTGCCGGCCTGCTGATCCCGCTGGACGTGCACGTGCACAGGATGGCAAGCGCGCTTGGCCTGTGCACCAGGACACAGAAAGACATCGGGGCGGTGCACCAGATCACCTCGTCATTTGAAGCAATATTCCCCGGAGACCCATGCAAAGGAGATTTCGCACTGTTCGGCTATGGTGTGACACATCCGCAGACCACGGAAAGCGTCAGCCCAGAATGTATGTAGTGTCAGGCTGCAACGGGTCAGGCAAGACCACGGCGTCATATACCGCCCTGCCCGAGCTCTTCGCCTGCAGCCAGTTCGTGAATTCGGATGAGTTCGCGAAGGGACTCTCGCCGTTCAGGCCGGAAGACGCATCTGTGACGGCAAGCCGCATGATGGTGATGAAAATCAAGTACCTGATGGGTCTGAGAAGCGACTTTGCCGTGGAGACCACGCTGGCGACCAGAAGCCTCAGGAAGATAATCCTGGCGGCCAGGGAACTGGGCTATCACGTCACTGTGCTCTATTTCTGGCTGGACTCCAAGGAGAGGGCCATCGCCAGGGTCAGGGACAGGGTCAGCAACGGGGGGCACAACATCCCCGAGGAAGTGATACGCCGCCGGTACGATAAAGGTCTCAAGTACTTTTTCGACGACTACCGCTTCATCGCGGACAGATGGATACTCGCCGACAACTCTGAACCCCCATTCAGCGTCGTCGCCCAGGGATGGAAGGACAGCATGATAGTCAGGGACAACCTCAAATACGAAAGGATAAAGGAATATGCCGACGGGCTGGACCTGGAAAACGAATAGCAACAGTGCCATAAGCAAGCACAGATAATGATAAACACCGAATCATATTACACGGAGCTCTTCTCCACCGGAAGGGAGGAGATGGAAAAACTGCTCGCCACCGCTCTTGAGAAAGGCGGTGACTATGCCGACCTGTATTTCGAGAACACCTCCTACCGGGACCTGATGCTCAGGGACGGGGCTGTCTCTTCAGGCGGATTCCACGTCGATTTCGGCGTGGGAATAAGAGTGCTCAAGGGAGAAAAGACGGGATATGCCTACTCGGAGAGCACCGGGATGTCCGCAATGACCGAAGCCGCCAGGGCCGCATCAGCCATATCAGCGGGATGCGCGGGCGAAAGCGAGGCCAGACAGACCTTTGCTTTCCACGCCAAACCAAGCCCCCTGGCGGATCGCTACCCCATGCTGCAGGACTGGAGAGGCTGTCAGGCAGATGCCTTCGTACCCTTCCTGATGAAGCTGGAGGAGACCATACGCAGGCGCGACCACAGGGTTGTGAAAGTGCTGGCGATGCTCTCCACTTCGGTCAGCGACGTGATGATGTACAATTCTCACGGAGAACTGAAGTATGAAACCCGCCCTATGGGAGTGGTGGCCACGTCAGTGGTGTTCAGCCAGAACGGCAGGATCAAGAACAACCAGTGCAACCGCAGTTTCAGGATGGGTGCGGAGATGCTCAGCGACGCGCTGCTCGAAGAAATCGCCTCCCGCGTCACGGCTAATATGGACGACAGGTTTGCCGCATCCAGGCCGAAGGGAGGAACCATGCCGGTGGTTATGGGCGCCGGCCCGTCCGGCATATTGCTCCACGAGGCTATGGGACATTCATTCGAGGCAGACTTCAACCGCAAGGGACAGTCCATATTCTCGGAGAAGATGGGACAGAAGATCTGCGCGGAGAACATAACCATAGTGGACGACGCGACCATCAGAGGCAACAGGGGCGCGCTGAACTTCGACGACGAGGGAGTGCCGGGACAGAGGACCTGCATGGTCGAGAACGGAATCCTCACTTCCTACCTGCACGACAGGGTCAGCGCCGGATGGTACGGAGTCAGGCCTACGGGCAACGGACGCAGGGAATCCTTCCGCTACAACCCTATCCCGAGGATGAGGGCGACATATATGGAAAGCGGGGACTCACGCCCGGAGGACATAATAGCGTCGGTAAAGAAGGGCATATACGTGGATGAATTCACGAACGGCCAGGTCAAGATAGGAGAGGGCGACTTCACCTTCTACGTCAACAACGGCTACCTCATCGAGGACGGGAAGCTGACCAGGCCCATAACGGACATAAACATAATGGGAAACGGTCCACAGGCGCTCGCCGACATAGTCGCGGTGGGCAATGACAGCAAGGTGGACAACGGAGCCTGGACCTGCGGCAAATGCCAGTCCGTGCCGGTGATGTGCGGCATGCCTACGGTCCTGGTAAGCAATCTCACGGTAGGAGGAGACAACTGATGGAACACAAAGACATACCCTGGCGCATAAGCCCGGAAGAGCTGGAACTTGCCCGGGAAAGCATGCGATACTGCCTCGAGGCAGGCGCTTCACAGGTGAGGGTCACGCTCAACAAGAGCATGATGGACCTCTTCACCATACTCAACGGAGAACTCGACAAGGTCACCCACTCAGGAGACAGGTCCTTGTCATTCAACATATTCGCCGACGGGAGATACGGTGCATTCTCCACCAACAGGCTTGAAGCCGGACAACTCCGGGACTTTGTCGCCGAAGCCGTAAGGACAGTCAGGATGCTCGCACCCGACCCTTGCCGCAGACTCCCCGACCCTGCCCGCAAGGCCACGGACGCGTCCACAGGCCTCGAAGCGGGACTCCTTGACTCTGAATATGCCGACATGGATGCTGCCAGGAGGCTGGACATCGCCTTGAAAGCCAGCGCCTTCGCCTCCATAAGAGCGGAAGGATACACCCTGGTGTCAGAGGAAATGGAATACTCCGACTCGATATATGACAACTATGTCATCGACTCCGATGGCCTGGAGTGCCGACACATCGAAACATCCTTCGAAATAGGCTGCGAGACCACAGTCCAGGACAGTAACGGGGACAGGTACAGCGGATACTGGTGGGAATCCTGCCCGCGCTTTGCGGAGCTGCCTCTGGAAGGCTGCTGCACCAAGGCTCTGGAAAGGGCTGTGGCCCAGATGGGCCCCCGCGGACACGAGGGCGGACGCTGCAACATGGTGGTGGAGAACGAAGTGGCCTCAAGGCTGGTCAATCCCCTGCTCAAGGCTCTCAACGGCTTCGCCCTTCAGCAGCAGAATTCGTTCCTGCTGGACAGCCTCGGGAAACAGCTCTTCCCTGAAGGCTTCAGCATAGTCGACAGGCCGAGGGCGGTCGGAAAGAACGGCGCCCGCTGGTTCGACAGCGAAGGAACGGCTACCAGGGACATGGACATCATCAGGGACGGCAAGGTGGCCACCTACTTCATAAACACCTATATGTCAGGCAAGATGGAGATGGAGCCGACCATAGAGGACTCGGTGAGGGCCAGCATATTGCCATATTCAAGAGATGGGAAGACCAAGCCCGGGACAGGTGCGGCGGAATTGATGGAGATGATGGGGGAAGGCATCTTGGTGACCGGGTTCAACGGAGGCAACTGCAACGGCGCGACCGGAGACTTCTCGTTCGGGATCGAGGGCTTCGCGTTCAGCGGGGGACGTCCGGCATATCCGGTGCGCGGAATGGTAATAACCGGGAACATGATGGAGCTCTGGAACAGCCTGGCCGCCGCCGGTGACGACCCGAGGCCGGGCATGAACAAGTCCATACCGTCCCTGGCCTTCGAAAATGTGGATTTCAGCGCATAGGCTTTCCGAGAAAGCTGCGGAGAAAAGTTCCGCACGGCATGCAAACCATTGGATGACAGATTATTATTTACCAGCAAACAATTGATTCGACAATATGAAAATTGCAAAGAACGCAGTAGTAGTGCTCCGCTATGAGGTCGAGGTGGAGGGTCAGATAGTTGACAGGATGACTGAAGAAAGGCCTCTTGACTATATACACGGCACGAACATGCTCCTGCCCCGTTTCGAGCAGGAGATCGAAGGCCGGGAAGAAGGATATGAATTCGCTTTCAGCGCCTCACCTGAGGAAGGCTACGGTGAATATGACCCTGCGAACGTGGTGGAGATACCCAAGACCGCATTCATGGTGGACGGGAAACTTCACGACGAGATACTGGTCAAGGGCAGGTTCATCCCCATGTTCAACGGTGCCGGCGAAGTCGTGCACGGACAGGTGATGGAAGTCAAGGAGGAGGTCGTGGTTATGGACTTCAACCATCCCATGGCCGGCAAGACCCTGAATTTCAGCGGAAAGGTGCTCCAGGTCAGGGAGGCTACCGAGAAAGAGCTGCAGGAAGGCCTCCACGGCGAGTACCTGCCACATGAGGGCGGCTGCCACGGAGGTTGCCATGGAGGATGTCACGGCGGCTGCCATTCCGGAGAAGGCGAAGGATGCGGATGTCACCATGAGGATGGTGAGGAATGCGGATGTCATCACGGGGAAGGCGAAGGATGCGGATGTCACCATGAGGATGGTGAGGGATGCGGATGTCATCACGGGGATGGCGGAGGCTGCGGTTGCAACTGATTGGATATAAGATGAAAAAGACGGCGATAGTCATACTCAACTGGAACACGCGCGATTACCTCGGGCGTTTCGTTCCCCTGATTCTGGAATCCATAGGTTCCGCTCCCGACGGGTGTTCCCAAGGGCAGGAGCATGAGCTGATAGTCGCCGACAACGCATCCACGGACGGCTCGCTTGAGCTGATGGAGGAACACTTCCCGGGAGTCAGGACCATAGTTCTGGACAGGAACTACGGTTTCACGGGCGGCTACAACCGCGCCCTGGAACAGCTCCGGGGCCAATTCAGCTACTACCTTCTGCTCAACTCCGACATCGAAGTCGGCAAAGGCTGGCTCGAACCCCTGGTCAGCTGGATGGACAGCCATCCCGAATGCGCCGCCTGCGCCCCGAAACTCCACTCCTACTACGACAGGGACAGTTTCGAATATGCCGGCGCGGCCGGAGGACTCCTGGACCGTTTCGGATACCCGCTCTGCCTTGGCAGGGTGATGGGCAGGGTCGAGAAGGACAGTGGCCAGTATGACGGCATAGCCCCGGAACGCTTCTGGGTGAGCGGAGCCTGCCTGTTGACAAGGAGCGCAGACTTCCACAGCATGGGAGGACTGGACGACAGGTTCTTCGCCCATATGGAGGAGATAGACCTCTGCTGGCGCTATATGCTCCACGGCAGGACGGTATGCGTCGTCCCGGAATCGACGGTATGGCATATGGGCGGGGGCACGCTCCCGTCAACATCGCCGTTCAAGCTGCGCCTGAACTTCAGGAACAACCTTCTGATGCTCGACTCGAACCTGGCACGCAGTCACGCCTCCATATTCCTGCAGCGGGGTATGGAGCCGGAAAAGGCTGCCGCAAGGGGCAGACGCAAGGCCTCGGCGCTGATATTCCTGAGGATGCTGCTCGACGGCCTTTCCGCCGCCGTCTATCTCCTGACCCTGAAGACCGCCAGTTTCAAAGCCGTCATTCAGGCGCACAGGGAGTTCCGGGAACTCAGGCGTAAAGACGACCCGCAGTTGCTCTCCTGGCTTGAGGAATATGGCGACAAGGCCTGCCTGAAAGGCCTCTACGGCGGATGGTGCGTACTGTCTTCACTCATATGGAGGGACAAGGTATTCTCCCACATCAGGACGTAACAGTCCGCTCCGCACGGGCAGCCCGGGAGGAAGGACGGTTCCGGAAGGCGACGAGGGAATATGGAATAACGGGGAAGATTCATATATTTGCAGAATATGAAGATCATCATTGAAGGAGCAGGAGAAGTCGGGTCCCACCTGGCGAAGATGCTCAGCAACGAGGCAAACGAGATTACGGTCATAGATGCCGACCAGGACAAGCTCTCAAGGCTTGCCTCCGCCTGTGACGTGGCCACCATCGAGGGACCGTCATCCACAATACATACCCTGAGGCAGGCCGGCGTGGACAGCGCTGACCTCTTCGTCGCTGTCAATCCCTACACTTCCCAGGACGTCAACATAGTCAGCGCGCTCATTTCCAAGAAGATGGGCTGCAAGAAAGTCTGCGCCAGAGTCGACAACGAGGAGTTCCTCTCCTATGAGAACAAGTATATGTTCACGGAAATGGGCATAGACCTGATGTTCTACCCTGAGAAGATTGCGTCGGACGAAATCGTGGACCTGCTCAGGAGGACAGCATCCACCGAGTCCATGGATTTCGCCAGAGGCAAGCTCCAGATGGCGGTCTTCAAGCTCGAGGACGACTCTCCCCTTCTGGACCTGACCCTGGCCGAGTTCACGGCGGCGGTCCAGACCGAAAGGATACAGTTCAGGGTCGTCGCCATATCCAGGAACGAGAAGACCATAATGCCGAAACCGGACATGAAGTTCAAGTACCACGACCTCGTGTTCATTATCTCCAAGAGGGAAGGCATAGGACAGATCATGCAATTCCTCGGCAAGAGCAACGTGGAGGTGAACAGGGTGATGGTGGTCGGAGGAAGCCAGATAGGCGAAATGGTCGCGCGAAACATCTCCAAGACCATTGATTCGGTCAAGATAATCGACTCTGACACAAGAAGATGCCATGAACTCAGCGAGAACACTCCGGACAATGTCGTGGTCATCAACGGGGATATGCGGAATTCGGACCTGCTGCTCGAGGAGGGTATCAAGAACATGGATGCCTTCGTGGCAGTGACCGGAAATGACGAGCAGAACGTGCTCGCCTGCGTCGTGGCCAAGCGTTTCGGAGTTCCCAGGACCGTGGCTGAAGTGGAGAACCTCGAATACATTTCCCTTGCCGAACAGATAGGTGTGGACGCGGTCATAAACAAGAAGATGATAACCGCGGGCAAGATCTTCAAGATGACCCTCAGCAACAAGGTGAGGTTCGTCAAGTACATGAGCGGCACGCACGCGGAGGTGATGGAGTACATCGTGGCTCCCGGCAGCCGCATCACGGCAGGTCCGCTCAAGGTAATAGGATTCCCGGAGAACGCCGTCATCGGAGGCGTGATCAGGGGCAACGATTCATTCATAGCAGTGGGTGACACCTGCATAGAAGAATATGACAGGGTCGCCGTCTTCGCCCTTCCTGAAGCGGTCAAGGAAGTGGACAGATTCTTCAGATAGAGACAGATGGCATCATATCTCCAGATTGAGGGCATATCCAAATCCTACGGTCCCAAGGTCCTCTTCGACAACATAGGGTTCAACATAAACGAGGGGGACAAGATCGCCCTCATCGCTCCGAACGGCACGGGCAAGACCTCCCTGCTGAAGATACTCGCAGGCAAGGACAAGTCCGACAGCGGAGGACGCATCACCTTCCTCAAGGACATACGCATAGCCTTCCTGGAGCAGGAATATGACTTCTGCCCGGAATCCGGCATATTCGCACAGATCATGGCTTCGAGCAGCACGCTGACCTCGCATATGGACGAGGAGCATCTGTTCGCATATGAACTGAAAGTCAGGCAGTTGCTTTCGAACTTCGGACTCGATGACCCGGAGGCGAAGATGAAGACTCTGTCCGGAGGGGAGGTGAAGAGGGTCGCCCTGACCCAGATGCTTGCCTCCGAGGCGGACTTCTACATCATGGACGAGCCCACCAACCATCTGGACATAGACGCGATCGAATTCCTGGAGGGTTACCTCAGTAGGGCGAGATGCACCCTTTTCATGGTGACCCACGACAGGTATTTCCTGGACCACGTCTGCAACACGGTGATGGAGATGGACCGCGGCTCCATTTACATCTACAGGGGCGATTACCAGAACTATCTGGAAAAGAGACAGGAAAGGATAGACAACTACGACGCGAACACCGACAAGGTCAGGAACATACTCCGTAGGGAACTCGAGTGGATGCGCAGCACGCCCTGCGCCCGCAGCGGCAAGGCAAAATACAGGAAGGACGCCTTCTATGAACTGAAGGAAAGGGCCGAGGACACATATGTCTCCAGGCAGGTGAACATGGGCGAGGTCGGGATGGCTTCCAGGCTGGGTTCCAAGATAATCAACTGCCGTGATGTGAGTTTCTTCTACGGCGACCGCTGCTACCTCAACCATTTCAGCTACAACTTCCAGAGATATGAGAGGGTCGGCATAGTCGGAGGAAACGGCGTAGGCAAGAGCACCTTCATCAATCTGCTGACAGGCAACATGTTCCCTGAAGATCCGGGAGAGTTGAGCGGCGTCATAGACAGGGGCGAGTCGCTGCGCATAGGCTACTACAGGCAAAGCGGAATCAGTTTCGACGAGGAGCAGACCGTGCTAGAGACCGTCAATGACACCAGGCTGCTCTCGCAGTTCCTCTTCCCGCACGATATGCTCAACAACAGGGTCGCGACGCTCTCGGGAGGTGAGAAGAGAAGGCTTTACCTGCTCACAGTACTCAAGGAACAGCCTAACCTGCTGATACTTGACGAGCCGACCAACGACCTGGACATAGTCACGCTGAACGTGCTGGAGGAGTACCTGAAGGAATACAGGGGCTCGCTCATCATCATCTCCCACGACCGTCATTTCCTGGACAGGCTGGTGGACCATCTGCTGGTCTTCACAGGCGGGGGAAACGTGAAGGATTTCATAGGAGACTACAGCCAGTACAGACAGTATATGCTTGACCTTCAGGCGGAAAAGCGCAGTGAGGAAAGGCAGCGCAAGGATGCCGTGAAGGCGAAGGAAAGCCCGAAGACCGAATTCCGGCCCGAGAAGCGCAAGCTCAGCTACAAAGAGAAGAAGGAACTTGAGGCTCTGGAGAAGGAACTCGAGGAACTGAATGCGGAAAAGGCGGCTCTGGAGCAGGCCCTTTCGGGAGGGCAGCTCCCTGTGGATGAACTCAGGAAGGCATCCACCCGTTTCGGAGAACTGACAGAGATAATCGACGGGAAGGAAATGAGGTGGCTGGAGCTGTCCGAACTGGCATAGCCATATGACAATATGGCAGACCCCGGCCATTGGCAGACATTTTGATTGGGGACTGCAGCCGAGCCCGGCACAGGATGCGGGCGCGTGACAGGTTGACATATACAGAAAGATACCTGTCCGGAGGAGGACAATCGATATGACAAAGAAAAGAAGACATATGAAAGAGATGACCCGGGAAGAGAAGGAAATGAAGATGGAAAACGCTGCCGCACAGCAGGAAAGCCCTGAGCAGAAGGAATGCGCCTGTGGCGGGGAAGAAGTGAAGGAAGAGAAATGCTGCGGCAAGGAGGAGAAACATTGCTGCAGGGAGGAGAAGGCTTCCGAGAAGCAGGAGAAGCGTTGCGCCAAGGACGAGAAGATCGAGGCCCTGGAGAAGGAGCTCAAGGAAACCAAGGAGCAGCTCGCCAAGGAAAAGAATGATTATCTGAGACTTATGGCTGACCTTGAGAATCTCAGGAGGCACAGTGCACAGGAAAGGATAAACCTGCTGGCAAGCGCTTCGGAGGACACCATCAAGGGTATGCTTCCGGTTCTGGACGACCTCGAGAGGGCGATGGAACTGCTTTCGAAGTCCGGCGACGAGGCGGCTAAGGAGGGCACCACCCTCATCTACAACAAGCTGATGGCCTACCTCAAGAGCAAGGGGCTGGAAGTCATCGAGGCCAAGGGAAAGAAGTTCGACACTGATTTCCACGAGGCGGTTTCCCAGTTCCCGGTGCAGGATGAGAGCCAAAAAGGTCTGGTGTTCGACGTCATCTCTACAGGTTACACACTCGGAGGGAAGATACTCCGTTATGCCAAGGTAGTCGTGGGCATTTAGTTTATTATGGCAGAGAAAAGAGATTATTATGAGGTGCTCGGTGTCCAGAAAGGGGCATCGGCCGATGAGATAAAGGCAGCGTACAGGAAACTGGCGCTCAAATGGCATCCGGACCGCTGGGTCAACAGTTCGGATGAAGAAAAGAAGACAGCCGAGGAGAACTTCAAGGAAGCCTCCGAGGCTTATTCCGTACTCAGTGACCCGGACAAGAAGGCCAAGTATGACAAGTTCGGCCAGGCCGGTCTCGGAGGACAGGGCGGTTTTGACTTCAGCGGAGGTTTCGGCAATCTCAATGACATACTCAACGACCTGTTCGGCGGCAGTTTCGGAGGCTTCGGCTTCAGCGGCGGCCAGACCGGGCAGAGCCAGCAGCGCGTGTACAGGGGCAGGGACATACGCACCAGAGTCAAGCTTACGCTCGAGGAGATAGCCCGCGGCTGCGAGAAAGAAGTAACCATAGAAAGGGCCGAACCTTGTCCTGAATGCGGCGGAAAGGGTGCGAAGAATGCGTCCGACATCCAGACCTGTCCTCACTGCAACGGTACGGGACAGGAACAGAGGGTCGTGAACAGTTTCTTCGGACAGACCGTAACCTATTCGACCTGCTCACACTGCAACGGAGAGGGCAAGATCATCAAGAATGCCTGCCGCAACTGCGGAGGCACCGGCCTGGTGAGGAAGAAGGCCACGGTCAAGGTCAACATCCCTGCCGGAGTGGAGAACGGAATGCAGCTCACCATGAGGGGCGAAGGACATGCCGCCAAGAACAACGGCATCAACGGAGACCTGCTCATACTCATAGAGGAACTTCCTCACAGCCAGCTCAGGAGAGAGGGCAACAACCTCTTCTACAGCCAGGTCATATCAGTGACCGACGCCATGCTCGGAACCGAGATTTCAGTCCCTAGCCTCGACGGTCCGTACCGCCTGAAGGTGGACGCTGGAACCCAGTCCGGCACAGTGCTCAGGCTCAGGGGCAAAGGACTCCCTTCAGTGAAGGGATATGGCAACGGGACCGGCGACCTCTATGTGAAGATTCTCGTCTGGATTCCGAAGAAGCTCAGCAGAAGCGAGAAGGAAGTCATCGAGAATATGCGGAACAGTTCCTCCTTCAAGCCCGACTTGAGCAGGGATGACAAGGCACTCTTTGAGAAAATGAAGGAAAACTTCTAAATTTTGAGGAAATATTTTGGATTGAGCAAAAAAGTTCCTACATTTGCAATCCCAAAATAAGAACAGCAACCTCTTACATCCTTGAAGGACTTTGGTAACGTTGCGATTAAATTTTTAAGAAGAAGATGGATTTGATCAAAGTAGTAGAGCAGGCATTCATCAATGAGAAGGCCGCTTCGTTCCCAGAGTTCAAGGCTGGAGACACAGTTACCGTCACCTACAGAATCAAGGAGGGTGACAAGGAGAGACTTCAGAAGTTCAAGGGTGTAGTCATCCAGATAAGCGGTGGCACTGCATTCACCAGGACTTTCACGGTACGCAAGGTTTCCGGCGGAATAGGTGTCGAGAGGATATTCCCTTACCAGTCACCATTCATCGATTCCATCGAGCTCAACAAGGTCGGAAAGGTACGCAGGGCAAGGATATTCTACCTGAGGAACTTGTTCGGAAAGAAGGCTAGAATCCAGGAGAAGAGGACCAACCTCTAATCCCAAGAAAAATAAGGGACTTGTCCCTGACTCGGCTCCTTAGCTCAACTGAATAGAGCATTTGACTACGGATCAAAAGGTTACAGGTTTGAATCCTGTAGGAGTCACGAAGAGAGGATCACCGGAAGGTAATCCTCTTTTTGTGTGAAGAGAGGATCACCGG
>JAEDLE010000086.1 GCA_016295455.1 Bacteroidales bacterium | reverse complement strand
TCAAGATCAACCCTGAGCTGATGAACGAGGTATTCAACACATATCTCGCAAAGAGGCGTGACTACACTTCAGCCGTAAACAGCCAGAAGTCTGCCGCATTCCTTGCTGAAAACCTCAAGAATGAGGGAGTACAGGCTACCGAAAGCGGTCTCCAGTACACCATCATCGAGGCCGGCAACGATATCAGGCCAGCCGCTGCCGATACCGTATGGGTTAAATACACCGGAACCCTCATCGACGGCACCAAGTTCGACGAGAGCCAGGCAGCTGAAGGCACCAGAATGCTTCTCAACCGCGTCATCAAGGGTTGGACCGAAGGTCTCCAGCTCATCGGCGAAGGCGGCAAGATCAAGCTCTTCATCCCTGCCGACCTCGCATACGGCGAGAACGGTTCACGCGGAATCGAGCCTAACAGCGCTCTCATCTTTGACGTTGAGCTCGTGAAAGTAGGCAAGGTTGCTGAGGAGAAGGCTGAATAACAGTTTCTCAAGATCAGACAGACATAAGGGCAGGCGAAAATCCCGGCAGGTCCGGGAGCTACGGTTCGCCTGCCTTTCTTATATGGGAAACAGTATATACACGAAACTATGGAACGCCCTCAAGGCGGTCCTGAACGCAAGAGAATATGGAAATTGAAGGAAGATTGGAAATCAAGCTCGCAGTCCAGAGCGGCAGATCCGCCAAGGGAGACTGGGCCAAGCAGGAATTCGTGATAGAGTATCAGGAAGGCAACTTCCCGACCAAGGCGTGCTTCAGCGTATGGGGTGCCGACAAGGTCAAAGACCTGGAGAGATACAATGTCGGAGACCAGATAAAAGTGGCTTTCAACATATCCAGCCGCGAGTTCAACGGCAAATGGTACACTGACCTCAGAGCCTGGAGAATCAGCCCGGCAGGACAGGTCAATACCGCAGCGGGACAGGGGTATGCCGCCCCTGCGCAAGGCTCTCATGGCTCAGTGCAGCAGCCAGGCTACGGCAGCCAGGGCTACGGAAATGCCGGCGGATACAATGATCTGCCTGCGGGATTTGCACCGTCATACGGACAGCAGGCACCGGCGCCGTCACTGGACGACATGCCGGGAGACGACCTGCCATTCTGATTACAAGAAAAAATACGGCTTTCTGCCGTCAGAAAAACCTCAGCAGCAGAAATTTTTCGGCTTTGGTGTATATTTAATGGAATTTTATGCATATCTTTGTGGCGGACATTTCCTCCATGGCAAATGTCCCATGAAATTCCAATAACCAACTGAAAACAACCAGCCGGAATGAATCCTACATTCGGAAAAACTACTGCAATTGCTGCACTGGCTTTACTTCTAGCCACCGGACTCGGCGCCCATGACAAAGGGTTCGGTGTTTCATCATTTTACTTTGAGACCAGAGTCGGCTATGAGGCCGCATTCCCTGGAATGGACTTCAATGCTGACGCCTCCGGCTTCAGGGGAAGTTTCCTTAACATGAGACTTGACGGACAGATCTGCGAGGGTCTCACCTACAGCTACCGACAGCGTTTCAACAAACTCTCCGGCCGCACCTTCTTCGATGCCACGGACTGGATTCATATCGACTGGAAGGCCACCGACTGGCTTACTCTGGGAGGAGGAAAGCAGGTCGTGGGAATCGGCGGTTATGAGTATGACAGGGCACCTATTGACCTGTACTATTGCTCTGAATTCTGGAACAACATCGCCTGCTACCAGCTTGGCATCTCCGGTACTTTCAGCGTCGCTCCGGGGGACAACCTGCTGCTGCAGGTCTGCAACTCCCCGATGAGAGGCTACATAACTGACGACAGTGGCAACAATGTCGGAAATTCCAAGGTTGCCGTCAACCTCATGTGGTACGGCAGCCACGGATTCTATGAATCAATATGGTCAGCCAATGCCTTCCAGAACAGCACCGACTCCTGGATGTACTACGTGGCCCTCGGCAACAGGTTCAACATAACAGAATGGCTCAGATGGGACATTGACCTGATGGACAGGCTCGGCAAGGGAAGCGGATTCATCGGGGATTTCTCGATAATGAGCGAAATCTCGGCAGCTCCGGTTGACGGGCTCAGGGTTCATGCCAAATTCACCTGGGACCGCAACAAGGAATGCCACGAGGACTGGCTTGTTCTCTCCGGCACCAATGTAAGAACTGTCTCGGGCGGAGTGGAGTACCACCCCGTCAAGAGGTCAAGGGATGCCGTAAAACTCTTCGCAATGGCCGGATACAGCTTCGGCGACTGCTATGGAGTCCTCGGCAACAAGGATCTTCAGATCCAGGCCGGAGTCAAATTCAGGCTTGACATTCTGGAAGGAGTCAAGGCCCTGATACGCAAGAACAAATAACCGCTAAAACTAATACTGCAACACTATGAAGTGCAAATTCAGACTTCCCAACGGAGTGACCTGTCTGCTTGTGATCCTGGTCATCTTCGGTTATCTTTCAGCCGTGATGGGCCTCTCCAACATGCTCAACACGATGATGCACACGGCTCACGACCTGCTGCTCAACACCGTATTCTACATCATGGCCATCTGCGTTCTCACTGGAGCGCTTGCCAAGATTTTCACCGACTTCGGCGTTGTGGATCTGCTGCAGAAGGCGCTCATGCCGATCATGAAGCCTCTGTTCAACCTCCCTGGAGTGGCATCTCTCGGCGCTGTGATGACGTTCCTTTCCGACAACCCGGCAATCATCACGCTGGCCCAGGACAAGAAATTCGCCAAGTACTTCAAGAAATATCAGCTAATCTCCCTCACCAACTTCGGAACAGCATTCGGAATGGGTCTGATCGTGATTGTGTTCATGATCGGCCAGGGATATTTCCTCGCACCGGTTGTCGGACTCCTGGGAGCAGTGATAGGCTGCATTGTATCCACCCGTATGATGCAGTACTTCATCTGCAAGGAATACCCGTCTTTCAAGGAACAGGACGCAGTCGTGGAGAGCCACGCCATCAATGAGAATCAGGCAG
>JAEDLE010000002.1 GCA_016295455.1 Bacteroidales bacterium | reverse complement strand
GCGGCAGACCTGGAAACAGGCCCCGCGGTTCGCGGACGCCCCGTAACTGTGCAGGCTCAGATAGCATTTCCCGGATATGGCCATGCAGAACGCACCGTGGGCGAACATCTCGATTCTCACGAGATTTCCCGAAGGGCCCCTCAGGTCATTCCCGACTATCTGACGGTGGATCTCCGCGACCTGGTCCAGGTTCAGTTCCCGCGCAAGCACTATCACGTCGGCATATTGCGCATAGAAGCGCAGCGCCTCATAATTGGATATGCTGAGCTGGGTGGAGATGTGCACCTCCATACCTATCTCACGGCAGTACATTATCGCAGCCATATCCGAAGCGATTACGGCATCCACCCCTGCGGCCTTTGCCGCCGCGAGAGCCGTTCTCGCATCCTCCAGGTCCTCGCCGTAGAGCACTATGTTCAGGGTCATATAGCATCTGGCGCCATATTCCCGGCATATCCGGACTATCTCCGGGAGGTCCTCCGGCTGGAAATTGTTCGCCGAATGGGACCTCATGTTGAGACGGCCTATGCCGAAATACACGGAGTCGGCGCCTCCGTCGAGTGCGGCCCTCAGGCATTCGAAATTGCCCGCCGGGGCCATTATCTCAAGTTCCTTCCTGTCCATTTCAGCAGTTCCTTCCTATCAGTGTCTCAGCAAAGTCTTTCAGGGCTGCGAGGTTAAGTCCGCTCACCGCAGCCGCCGCCCTTTCCATGGCCTCGTCGCTGAAGCGGCGTATCTCCCCGCGCGCATCCTCAGGGATATCCAGACTGTCGTATATGGCCTTGACCGCCTCAATCTTGGCAGTTTTCTGTTCGTCTGTCACCGCCTCGCTGTCAAGCAGTTCCATAAGCCTTGCACGGGTAGGGGCGTCCGCCTTCTCAAAGGCGCGCGTAGTCAGCCAGCACTTCTTCGCATTCAGAATGTCACCGCCTATAGGCTTGCCGAAGACCTTCTCGTCGCCATATGCGTCAAGATAGTCATCCGCCACCTGGAAGGCAAGTCCCAGGAGATAGCCGTAGTCATAGAGACGGTCGCAGGCCTCCTCTGGAGCGCCGGCCACCAGCGCGCCCATCTTCGCCGAGCAGGCGATGAGCACACCCGTCTTAAGCCCGATCATCTCCAGGTACTCCGCCATCGTCACGTCCTTTCTCTTCTCGAAATCCATGTCGAGCTGCTGGCCCTCGCAGACCTGTGCCGCCGTACGGTTGAACAGCACCAGCACGTCCCCGAGCACGGAGGCCGGAGCGTTGGCGATTCTCCTGTAGCTGTCTATGCACATCACGTCCCCCGACAATATGGCCGTGTCCTCGTTCCACTTCTTCCAGACCGTCTCACGCCTGCGCCTGAGAGGCGACTTGTCCATGATGTCGTCGTGGATGAGGGTGAAGGTATGGAAAACCTCCAGGGCGGAGGCGCACTGAAGCACGCTTTCGTCCAGCGTGTCGCGGAAGAGGCCGTAGGCGGTCAGGCAGAGCCTCGGCCTGATTCTCTTGCCGCCAATCTCTATCATATACCTGAGAGGGTCGTAGAGCCCCTCCGGCGAACGGGCGAAACCAGGGTTCGCAAACAGCTCAGTCAGAGCCTTTTCGATAACATTTTCAGAAATCATCTTCGTCCAGTATATATGGCCCCGGCACTATGCCCGGGCAAAAGGTTTCTCAAGCACAGCCTTGCGGTAACGCAGCTGCAGCCACAGCGCCCTTGCCAGCAGATGCGCGAAATAGGCAAGCATCAGCATATGCATGGCCGTGACGTCATATTCCCCGTGAATGGCGCGGGCTATCATCCATACCCCGAAAAAGGCTACGACGGCGGCGATGGTGGAGTTGCGCAGTTCTTTCGCGGCGGTCGCCCCGACATAGATGCCGTCCCAGGTGAAGGCCATGCAGCCTATCAGCGGCATAGGCAGCAGCCACAGGAAGAAATCCCTGCAGGACTCGACCACGGCAGCATCCGAAGTCATCAGCCGCACGATCGGCGTCCCTCCGAACACGTATATCAGGACAAAGAACAATCCCAGTCCCATGCTCCACACGAAAGTCCATTTCACGGTCTCCCGCGTCAACTCCCTGTCTCTCATGCCTATGGCCTTGCCTGTCAGGGCCTCGCCTGCATATGCGAAACCGTCAGTGAAGTACGAGAACAGCATCAGCAGTTTCATCATTATCGAGCCGGTTGCAAGCAGCAGGTCTCCGAATGCGGCGGATATGGTTGTGAATCCTACGTATATGGCAACGAGGCAGATTGAGCGTACGAAGAGGTCTCTGTTGATTACCAGGAACTTGCGCAGCTCGGCACCCTTGATCGCGCTTCTCAGTCCGGCTCCGCGGAACAGATGTCCGTAGCGGAATACCGTCCTGCAGACGGCAAAGAGCAGGCCGCTGTACTGGGCCGCCACCGTGCCCAGGGCTATGCCCTTGAACCCAAGGCCGTCAAAGCCCGTGCCCGGGATGCCGAGAGCGAGCACTATGCTCCCCACTATGTTCACGGCATTGATTATCAGGTCCGCGGTCATGGAACTGACCGTGTCCTGCATTCCTATGAACCATCCCTTGAAGGACATCAGGCTCAGGGTTGCGGGCGCCGCCCATATTCTGATGAAGAAATACTGCAGGGCCAGGTCCCTGACCTCATCCGAACTGTCCACAACCAGAAAGGCCAGCTTGGTGAAAGGCCACTGTATGGCCAGCAGCAGGAGGGCAATCATAAGCGCCAGACCCACTCCGCGGAAGAGTATTCTCGCGCAGTCAGCCCAGTCCTTCCTTCCGTATGCCTGGGCTGTCATGCCGCCGGTCCCTACCCTGAGAAAGCCGAAATTCCAATAGAGGAGGTCGAAAAGCATCGACCCGACCGAAATGCCTCCGATGAGGGTCGCCGTGGGCAGCGAAGCGCTGATGTGGCCCGCCACGGCTATGTCAACCATACCCACGAAAGGCACGGTGATGTTGGCCAATATGCTAGGGCCGGCTAGTCTGAATATGTTTCTGTTGATTTCTTTCATTGTCTGAACTTACTGTCTTCCTCAAGCATGCCCAGGTAGGAGGCATACCTCTCCGGACTTATCCTGCCCTCGTCCACGGCCTCCTTGACCGCGCAGCCGGGCTCGTGAGTATGGGTGCAGGGAGCGAAACGGCATTGCTCCGAAAGTTTCAGCATCTCAGGGAAATATAGAGCGATTTCCTCCCTTTCGAGCGAAACCAGTCCGAAGCCCCTTAGTCCCGGAGTGTCAATGATATATCCACCCGAGCCCACCCTGTACATCTCGTAGAGCGAGGTCGTGTGCATACCCTGGAGATGCACGTCCGAAATCCTGCCCACCTTCGGGTCGAGGGACGGGTCTATCGCCTTTATCAGGCTAGACTTGCCCACACCCGACTCTCCCGAAAAGAGACATACCTTGCCGGCTATCTCCTCCCTGAGTTCCCCGACGCCTTCCCTCGTCATAACCGAAGTTTCCAGCACCCGGTAGCCCGCAGCTTCGTATATGTCCCTGAAACGGTTGATCTGCTCCTGCGCCTCCGCCCTGTATAGGTCAGTCTTGTTCATGACTATGGTGACAGGTATGCCATATACCTCGCAGGTCACGAGTATCCTGTCCAGGAAAGGAAGCTTGATTTCAGGGAAATACAGGGATATTACTATGTACGCCATGTCGATGTTGGCGGCAATGACGTGGGATTGTCTGGAAAGGTTGGTGGATTTGCGGATGACGTGGTTCTTCCTGTCCCTGACGGCGCATATCAGGGCGGGGTTGCCCAGGTCGATTGCATCGGCGGAGGCTCCATCGGGAATGCGGGCCTCATAGTCCACCACGTCCCCCACGGCTACCGGATTCGTGGCGGTACTGCCCCTGAGACGGATCTTTCCTTTCAGTACGGCGGGAAACGGAGCCCATTCGGGGAGCTCCGACAGCAGGAAATGGCTTCCCGCATTCTTTACCACAGTAGCAGATCCCTTGATTGTCATCCTTTGTTGCCGATACTTCGCAAAGATAGCATTTCCATGTGTTAATATCGTAATCTTTGTTAAATTTGTGCTTTCAAAAGCGACTTTGATGAGTTTTTATACCTTTTTTCGCATCAGTAAGCCCTCTGCTTCAAAAATCCCTGAAAATCAGGTAGATAAGGAATACAGGCGCCTTCGTTCCCGAACCTTTTGGGGAGTTGCCGCTGCATATTGCATGTTCTATGTCTGCCGTATGGCGCTGAGCGTGGTCAAACAGCCCGTCATAGATGAAGGCGTCCTCACCCCGGCACAGATAGGTCTGGTGGACTCCGCCCTTCTCTTCGTTTATGCCATAGGCAAGTTCACCAACGGATTCATAGCCGACTACTGCAACATCCGCCGCTTTATGGCCACGGGACTGGTGATATCCTCCCTCGTGAACCTCGTGATGGGCCTGCTTGGCCTGCTCAGCGGCTGGGCCGGACTCTGCTCCGTGCTGGTGTTCGCCATATTCTTCATTACCTGGGGCCTGAACGGATGGGTACAGTCGATGGGTGCGCCTCCCGGAGTCATCAGCCTCTCGCGCTGGTTTCCCCTCAGGACCAGGGGGACCTACTACAGCATATTCTGCGCGACCCCGTACCTGGGGAAGTCGGTGTCGATGGTGCTGCTCGGGCACGTCGTGATGCTGGCTGGCTGGCAGTGCGGCTTCATCGCGGCGGCGCTGGCCGGCTTCATAGGCTCCGTGGTCATACTCGTCTTCGTCAGCGACACCCCGGAGAGCCGAGGACTCCCGTCCGTGCAGGAACTTTCAGGCGAGAAGCCACAGAAAGAGGACTCCATCCCGACCAAGGTGCTCCACAAGGCCGTGCTGAAGAATCCCGGCGTCTGGGTCATCGCCCTTTCCAGCGCCTTCGTTTACATAACCCAGTACGGAATCTCCAACTGGGGCATATTCTTCCTCCAGAAGGCCAAGGATTTCTCCCTCACCGAATCTACCTATGTGATAGGCATATCCGAAGGTATAGGAATTGCAGGTACGGTGTTTGCCGGATGGCTTTCGGACAGGGTCTTCAGGGGTGACAGGCTCAAGCCCGTGCTCCTTTGCGGCGTGGTCTGCCTGGCGACCATGTCCCTCTTCATGTTTACCGGAGGCGGCAGACTCTCCAATATAGCGCTCCTGTCCGTTGCGAGCCTCTCCCTTGCTGCCATATACTGCATAGTGGGAGGACTCATGGCGCTGGACATAGTGCCCCGCAAGGCCACGGGAGCCGCTCTGGGCGTCGTCGGCATATCCAGTTATATTGCCGCAGGCATACAGGGCGTGGTCAGCGGATTGCTGATAGGCGGTTCGAAGAGTGGGGACAGCTACGATTTCGCGCCCGTCGCCATATTCTGGACGGCATCCTGTCTGGTGTCGTTCCTGCTGCCGGCGTTGAACTGGAACAGAATGAAAAAGAAAGTAATTGAATGACAACAATATGGAAACAAGACCAACTATCATCGACTTCGTCGAACATTACACCCGGGAATATGCTTCCCTGACTTTCCTCCGCGAGAAGGTGGACGGAAAATGGACTGAGACCAGTTTCGAGCAGACCAGGCTCGAGGCCTACAGGGTTGCTGCCGGACTCATCGCGATGGGCCTGAAGAAGGATGACAAGGTGTCCCTCCTTTCGGAAGGCCGCAACCTCTGGGTCATAGGAGAACTCGGCATACTCTATGCGGGCGGCGTGAACGTGCCGCTTTCAATCAAGCTCGAGGAAAGCAACGACCTCAGGTTCAGGATCAGGCATTCCGATTCCAGATACGTGATGGTGTCCGGAATGCAGCTTAGGAAGATACGCAACATCCTTCCTGAATGCCCTCTGGTGGAGAAGGTGATAGTGCTTGACGAGGTGGAGGACCTCAGGGAAGGCGAGGTCAGCATATACAAGGTGATGGAACAGGGCGACGCATATCTTGCGGAGCATATGGATGAGTTCAAGGCGAGATATTCCTCAGTCGGCCCGGACGACTATGCGAACATCAGCTACACTTCCGGAACTACCGCCGACCCCAAGGGCATACTTCTGACACACAGGAACTATACTGCGAATGTGGAGCAGGCGCGTTCCATCATAGGTGTGGACAAGGGCGCGGTGATGCTCATCGTTCTTCCGCTGGACCACTGCTTCGCCCACGTCGCAGGTTTCTACACCATGATGTCATACGGAGCCAGCATAGCCACCGTTCCTGCCGGCAAGACGGCCCTGGCCACCCTCAAGAACATACCTGTGGCTATAAAGGAGACCCGTCCTATGGTTATGCTCTCGGTCCCTGCCATAGCCCGCAACTTCAAGAAGAGCATAGAGTCCGCAATCAGGGCAAAGGGCCCGACCGTGGAGAAACTCTACAACTTCGCCCTTGACAACGCAATGAAGTACAACAAGGAGTACTACAACCGCGGCGGCCTGGACGTATGCTGGAGGAAGCCGCTGATGTGGCTCTTCGACAAGCTCATATTCAAGGCTGTGAGGGATAATTTCGGAGGCAGGATGCAGTTCTTCGTGGGAGGTGGCGCCCTGCTCGACATCGAACTCCAGAAGTATTTCTGTGCCGTGGGCATGCCTATGTTCCAGGGCTACGGCCTTTCCGAGGCTACCCCTATCATTTGCGCGAATGCTCCGGGCCATGCGATTTTCGGCTCTTCCGGAAGGGTCGTGAAGCCTCTGGATATCAAGATCTGCGACTCCGAGGGCAAGGAAGTTCCTGCAGGTGAGCGCGGTGAGATAGTGATACGTGGCGAGAACGTGATGGCGGGCTACTGGAAGAACCCTTCATCCACCGCCGAGACTGTGGTGGACGGATGGCTGCATACGGGTGACATGGGCTATATGAATGACCCTGAATACCTCTGGGTAGTCGGCAGGTTCAAGTCCCTGCTCATCTCCGCTGACGGCGAGAAGTACAGCCCGGAAGGCTTCGAGGATTCTCTTACGGACGGCTCGAAGTACATCGACCAGGTGATACTCCACAACAACCAGGACCCATATACCATAGTCCTCGTCGTTCCGGCCAAGGATGCCCTGAAGGAATATGCCAGGAGCAAGGGTGTGGACCCTGCGGGCGAGGAGGGCAAGAAAGTGATGCTGGACAGGATACAGGCGGAGATAGACTCTTACCGAAAAGGCGGCGCTCACGAGGGACTTTTCCCGGAAAGGTGGCTTCCAGCCGCCGTGGCCGTTCTGCCTGAGCCTTTCACCGAGCAGAATCATATGGTAAACAGCACGATGAAGATAGTCCGCGGCAAGGTGGAGCAGTTCTATGCCGACCGCATCGAATATGCATATACCCCTGAGGGCAAGCAGCTTTACAACGAGCAGAACCTCCAGTCTCTCTAACGGGCAAGTCGGATGGATAAGTTGCAGAAAGTCAGTTTCGCCCAGTTCAGGGAGATGCTTGGTCCCGATGGGGCCCGCGGTGATAACAAGGATTTTCTCATCGTAGACCTGAAATATGACAAGGCGTTGAATTTCATGAGGTATCCGTTCCGTTTCGACGGGTACCTCGTGGTCTTCTGCACCGGAGGCAGCCTGCGTCTGGACATAAATCTGCGCAGCTATTCCATCAGGCAGAATTCGATGGCCATCATAGTGCCCGGCTACATACTCCGCGTTTCCGAAGTCGATCCGGCCTCTTTGGATGACCTTGGTTTCGTGGTGCTTGCGCTCTCGCACGATTTCGCCTCCAACGTGCGCTTCGACTTCGTGCGCCTCTTCAACGAGAGCATGAGGATACTCGACAATCCCATATTCACCCTCAGGGGTGAGGACCTGAAGATTGCAGAGGATTACCACAGGCTGGCGCAGAGAATAGTTGCCAGCCAGGCCACGAACAAGAGGGAGGCGCTGGTGCCTCTGCTGGCGTCGTTCTGCTATTCGATGGGATCTGCTTGGGAAAAACAGCTTGACGGGGCAGATCCTATGCCTTGCGGCAAGAATGCTACGCGCCTGAAGCTGGTCTTCGAGCATTTCCTCAGGCTGGTTTCCGAATATCACGACCGCGAGAGGAACGTCTCCTTCTATGCGGACCATATGGGCTTCACGCCCAAGTACCTGTCCAAGCTTATCAAGGAGGTCAGCGGCCGTTCCGCCCCGGAATGGATAGACTCGTTCGTGATTCTTGAGGCCAAGAATATGCTCAAGTATTCGGACTGCACCATCAAGGAAATCGTGTTCCGGCTGAACTTTCCGAACCAGTCGGTCTTCTACAAGTATTTCAAGGCTCATACGGGTATGACCCCGAGCGAGTACCGCGCAAGTTGATGAGGTAAAACCTTTTAGCCTTGTCGGGAGGGTCGCTTGTTTTGAATAATGCTAAAATGTTTTATAATTGCAAATTGATAGTGCCGATATTTTTCTGCTTAAAAATTGAAAAAATTGTTTGGTAATCTGATTTTAATATCTATCTTTGCATTGGGCATATGAAAAGTAATTTTCATGTCTATTTGTTAAGTTCGTTTTATATACGTGGCTGCGGCTTTGGGGAAGGCTGCAGCCACTTTTTTGTGTGGCCGGATTTATCAGCAATTTCGCCAAACGCCCCGGGCCTACATGAACGCCAAGGCAGAGGCGCCGAGAATGGCGGCGTCAGACTCGCTGAGCGCAGAATGAAGCAACTTGACCTTGCCGCGCCACTGACGCAACACATTGTCATCCATCGCCTTGCGCACCGGATCCATAAGCAGTTCACCGGCACGGGCCAAACCGCCGAACAGCACTATAGCCTCAGGCGAGCTGAAAGCGATGAAATCCGCCAGGCTGCGTCCCAGAATAGTACCCGTATAGTCGAAAATCCTGATGGCCAGCGCATCACCGCTGACCGCGGCATCAAACACAGCCTTGGAACTCAGATTGTTGACCTCCCTCAGCATCGAAGGCTCATCACTCGCCTGAAGCCATTCCTTCGCCGTCCTCGCCACGCCCGTAGCAGAACAATAACACTCCAGACAACCCTTCTTACCGCAGCCACAGAGCCGGCCGCCTTCCCGCTCCACGCACACGTGGCCCAGTTCTCCGGCGCAACCGTCGTGACCATATACAATATTTCCGCCAATGACAATTCCGCTCCCGACTCCGGTTCCGAGGGTAATCATGATGAAATCCTTCATTCCCTTGGCGACGCCGTACTTCATCTCGCCGGCAGCGGCGGCATTCGCGTCATTCGTGAGCCTGACAGGAAGACCTCCCATCCTTTCGGAAAGCATACGCGAGAACTCAACGCAACCATCCGCCGCCCATTCCAGGTTCGGCGCATTGCTGATGCAGCCCGTGTAATAATTCGCATTCGGCGCTCCGGCACCTATGCCCCTGACCCTGCCTTCAGTCCCGGTCTGCGCAATAAGGCCCCTGACAGCGGCCGCCAGAGCATCGACAAAAGCCTCCGCATCCTTTCCGTAGGTGTCCGTCCGTATCACTGACCTTGCCAGTATCCCGCCTTCCGCATTGACCACGCCTATCTTGCTCGTCTGACCGCCGATGTCTATTCCTATAGCTATATCCTTTGCCATTTTCTTTGAATATGATGACTTGCATATTCCGGGAGCGGTAATCTGCCTTTCCTCCCGGGGTGGACAAAACTACGAAAAAAACGCATCAGAATGAACACCTTGCCCAAACTTGCTGACACGATATTTAAAGGATATGAACTACCCATTGCTCCCCTCATCGGAGCTTATTGTTAAATTTGCATCAGAATCCTGCATTAATCCATATCTTTGGAAAGCATATGCGGATTCGTGTTCCGTGTGCTTTCGGAACTTGAGTGACAGAGAGAAACCAATAACCACAGGATTATTATGAATATTACCAGAACAGCAGCCGCCGCGGCGGCATTGATGATGACGGCGGTCGCCGCATCGGCTCAGAACCCTATCATCAGGGACAACTTCTCGGCAGACCCTTCGGCGCACGTTTTCGACGGAAGGGTATATGTCTACCCGTCCCACGATATTCCGGCACCTTATGACTATGCCAGGAAGGACTGGTTCTGTATGGCCGACTACCACGTGTACTCCTCCGACAACCTCGTCGACTGGGTTGACCACGGAGTGATAGTTGACCAGAAGTCTGTGCCTTGGGTGAATTCCACCAGCTACAGCATGTGGGCTCCGGACTGCAACTACAAGAACGGAAAATACTACTTCTATTTCCCTGCGGGACAGAAACCCAAGCCGGGACAGCGCTTTGCCGGCAACGGCATAGGCGTGGCGGTGTCCGACACCCCTTACGGACCGTTCGTATGCCAGGAAGAGCCTATCAAGGGCATAGGCGGAATCGACCCTTGCATATTCATAGATGACGACGGAACTCCTTACCTCACTTGGTCAGGCCGCGGTCTCCAGATTGCAAGACTCAAGGACAATATGCTCGAGCTTGATTCCGAGCCTGTTGCAGTGAGCGAGGTTCCGGACGGCTTCAAGGAGGGTCCGTATCTGTTCAAGCGCAACGGCATCTACTATTATACCTTCCCATGGGTAGAGAAGGACCGCGAATGCCTTGCGTACTGTATGAGCGACAAGCCTATGGGTCCGTATGTGTTCAAGGGAAAGATAATGGAGCAGTCTGAGACCGAGTGCTGGACCAACCACCATTCGGTTGTCGAGTTCAAGGGCCAGTGGTATCTCTTCTACCACCATAATGACTATTCTCCGTATTTTGACAAGAACAGGTCGGTCTGCGTGGATGAGATACATTTCAATCCTGACGGCACCATCGTTCCTGTCGTTCCTACCTTCCGCGGCGTCGGCATCACCCCTGCGCACAGCAACATCCAGATAGACAGATACTCCGACAAGGATGAGGCCAAGGTGGATATCGAATTCCTCAGGGACGAGAACACCTTCGAGGGCTGGAAGACCGTCTTCCACAACACAGCCTCTGAATACAAGGAGCCTATATGGATCCGTTACGACCGTGTGGACTTCGGCAAGGGCTGGGACAATGCGACCCTGCGCTGCCATTCTCTGGCCGGAGGCAAAATCGAGGTTCGCGCCGATGCCATCGACGGTCCGCTCGTGGCTGAGTTCAAGGTCGGCGGCGTGAGCAGCTGGAACGAAATCACCGTGAAGGCAAGCTCCAAGCCTGAGGGCGTACACGATCTCTTCGTGCTAATGACCGAAGGTAACCATATTGACGTTGATTGGGTAAGCTTCAAATAATCATATACATATGAAAAAGATACTGTGGGCGCTGGCTTGTGCCGCACTGCTCTTCGCCTCCTGCGGGGAAGAGGCTACGGGTCTTGTGAAGGTCCGTTCCGGTAAGGTTCAGGGCGTGGTCACCGAAGGATTGACCATATACAAAGGCATACCGTTCGCGGCTCCGCCTGTGGGCGATCTCAGGTGGAAGGCTCCTCAGAGGGAGGCGTCGTGGGACACCGTTCTCGTGGCTGACCATTTCGCTCCGGGCGCCATGCAGGGTGGACATTCCCCTGTGGGATTCAGCGAGGACTGCCTCTATCTGAACGTATGGACTCCGGCAGCTTCGAAGAAAGACAAGCTGCCTGTGCTCGTGTGGATATATGGCGGCGGTTTTGCCGGCGGACACACTGCAGACCCGAACTATGACTGCGAGGCTCTCGCGCGCAAGGGCGGCATCGTGATGGTAAGCGTGGCTTACCGTGTGGGCAAGCTCGGTTTCCTGGCTCATCCTGAGCTCTCTGCCGAGAATCCTCAGCACGTGAGCGGCAACTACGGTCTTCTTGACCAGATAGCTGCGCTCCAGTGGGTGCAGGAAAACATAGCCCAGTTCGGCGGCGATCCTGACAAGGTCACCATATTCGGAGAATCGGCCGGAGGCATTTCCGTGAGCCAGCTCTGCGCTTCGCCTCTGGCGGCGGGTCTGTTCCGTGGTGCCATATCCCAGAGTGGAGGTTCGTTCGGTCCTACGAGGCCTACGACTTATCCGGGCGAGAATATGAAGACTCTCTCTGATGCGGAGAAGGACGGTCTGAAGATTGCCGAGTCGCTGGGGGCTTCGTCCCTTGCCGAGATGAGGGCTCTGGACGCTTCCGCTTTTGTGACCAACGGTCTGTCTGCCAATGGCGGAGGCTGGCCTATAGTTGACGGATATGTGATTCCGGGCGACCAGTATGAGCTCTATGAGCAGGGGCGCTATAATGATGTCGCTGTGCTCATAGGCTATAATTCCGACGAAGGCGCAAGTTTCGGCGGTCTTGGCGGTGCTTCAACTCCTGAAGGCCATATCGCCGGCGTGCAAAAGCGTTACGGCAAGTTCGCCGAGGACCTGCTTGCGGCATATCCGCTTGAGGACGGCAAGGTTGGCAAGCAGGCGAGGGACCTGATGCGTGATGCTGCATTCGGATGGCAGACCTGGGCTTGGGGCTGCCTTCAGGCCAAGACCGGCAAGTCTCCTGTCTATATGTATTATTTTGACCAGCATCCGGAGTATCCTGAGGATTCTCCGAGATATGGCTACGGCTCTCCTCACGGACAGGACGTCGCTTATGTCTTCCAGCATATGGAGAATTCGCGTATGAAGGAGTCTGACCTTCCGCTTTCCGATGCGATGGGACAGTATTGGATCAATTTCACGAAATATGGCGACCCGAATGGGGAGGGGCTTCCGAAGTGGCCTCGCTTCATGGGGGAGGACGACTCCCAGTATATGTATCTGACCGGTCCTGAACCGTTTGCCGGTCCTGTGCCTAGCCTTGAGTCTCTCAAGGTTCTGGATGCGTATTTCGCGTGGAGGCGTACTGACGAGGGCAAGGCTGCAAGCCTTTGATTGATAGGGTATTCCAGTACATTTTGATATGTGAGGGCGGCAAAGCCGCCCTCTTTCCGTATCTGGCCGCCGATGATTCGTGGCCGTTCGTCGAACCTGACGCTTCACACCCCTCCGCCTCACCCCTCCACCACTCCTCCCGCCATCCCTCGCTCCTGTTACTCTAAAATGATTTATCCATTTGAGGCATAAAAAGATGTTAAATTATTAGATGTGTGACATTTTGTAGGATAGTTTAACTAGAAATGTGAAAATTTCTTACACTTTGTAAGAAGAATCAATTATTTTTTAACCATCTTGTAAGCTGGAGGAAAATGGCTAAAGAGTGCATTGCGTGCACGGGATTACCAAAAATGTACGCATATACGTTTTTTTTTCATACTTTTGCTGAATAACGTGTTGAAATGCGTATTTTTCCGACCGAAGGCCGGAGGCGTTTTGTGTATATGCATTCTATCTATTCATTATAATAAACTATTGGCTTATGCAGAAGATTAAGCTTTTCTTAGCAACAGTTTCGCTGTTCCTCGCATGTGCTGTGGCAGGTGCCCAGAACATAAGGGTAAGCGGAACCGTGAAGACTTCAGAGGGCGAACCGCTCCCTGGAGCTGCAGTTGTCGTAAAGGGTACCACTGTCGGTGTCAACACTGACCTTGACGGTAAGTACACCCTTTCTGTTCCTTCTAACGCCACCCTCGTAGCTTCGATGATAGGCTATGTCGAGTCTGAAGTTGAGGTGAACTCGAGAGCGACGATCGACTTCTTTCTTCACGAAGATTCAGAACTCCTTGATGACGTGCTCGTGGTTGCCTACGGTACTGCCAGCAAGAGCTCATTCACCGGCTCTGCCGCTATGGTGAAGGAGGAGACCATCGAGAAGAAGATTGCAACAAATGTGACCAGCGCGCTTGCCGGTACTACCTCCGGTGTGCAGATGATTTCTTCCAGCGGTGACCCTACCGGAAATTCATCGGCCATCCGAATCCGCGGTTTCGGTTCAATGAGTGCCAGCAATGCCCCTCTCATCATCCTTGACGGTGTTCCATATCAGGGGTCCATTTCAGATATCAACCCTCAGGACGTAGAGTCCATGTCTGTCCTCAAGGACGCATCGGCATCTGCAATCTACGGACACCGCGGTGCAAACGGTGTGGTAATCATCACCACCAAGAGGGGCAAGTCAGGTGACGCCACCGTAAAGTTCGACGCAAAGTGGGGTGCCAACAGCCGTCTTGTCCCTCAGTATGACGTGATTTCCGATCCGGGCGAGTATTACGAGACCTTCTACAGGATGTTGTACAACAAGTACTACTATTCAGGATACTCTGAGACCCAGGCATATGCGATGGCTGACAAGAACCTTCTCGACAGCGGAAACGGTGGTCTCGGCTACCTCGTATATACCCTTCCTGAAGGCGAGAAGCTCATAGGTACCAACTTCAAGCTCAACCCTAATGCTGTCCTCGGATACACCGACGGCACTTACACCTATATCCCTGACGACTGGTACAATGAAGTTTACCACACAGGTTTCCGCCAGGAGTACAACGCTTCCGTCAGCGGTGCTTCCGAAAGATTCAACTACTACGGCAGCGTCGGATTCCTCCAGGATGGCGGTATGGTCTCCAATTCAGACTACAAGCGTTACACCGGCCGTATCAACACCGAGTATCAGGTAAAGGACTGGTTCCGCGTGGAGACCAACATGTCATTCTCCCACTCCGACTCCCAGCTTGCTTCATACACAAGCGATAAATTCGGATCATCCGGCAACATCTTCTATGTGACGAACACCATCGGCCCTATCTATCCGCTCTACGTTCGTGATGCAGAAGGCCACATAATGAAGGAGAACGGCCGCACGGTCTATGACTCCAACAACACCAACTTCAAGCGCCCTAGCATAGTCGGCAACGCTGTACGCGACAATGAGAACAACGATTACAATGTATATGCTGACGTGCTCAACGCGAAGTGGGCTGCAATCTTCACACCTGTGAAGGGACTTACCCTCACCGCAAGCCTTGGTCTCACCGATGACAACACCCGCGCAAGCTATCTCTACAGCCAGTTTGCCGGTGCGTCGTCAACCGATGGCGGTGTCTCGGTCTCCCACTCCAGGTTCTTCTCTGTGAACCAGCAGTACCTTGCCCAGTACAGAAAGACTTTCGGCCTGAACAGCATCGATGTGCTCGCCGGTTTCGAAAGCTACAAGTACAAGAGCCAGAGCCTCTCAGGCTACAACGACCACCTCTTCAACCCGTATGTGGGTGAGTTGAACAATGCCGACGGTACTTCCGCAAAGCTTGCGAACTCCGCTACCGGCACCTATATGACCGAGGGTTTCCTTGCACGCGCTCAGTATGAATATGACGGCAGGTACTTCCTCAATGCATCCTATCGCCGTGACGCTTCTTCGAAGTTCGCAAAGGGACATCGCTGGGGTAACTTCGGTTCAGTCGGTGCAGCCTGGCTGATTACCAAGGAAGAATTCATGGGCGGTGTGTCCTGGCTTGATGTCCTCAAGCTCAAGATCAGCTACGGTGTCCAGGGTAACGACGGTATCGACGGTCTCTATCCATATTCAGACCAGTACACTCACTCATACAACGAGGAGACCGGTTCTTATTCGGTCAACCTCGAATACAAGGGTAACGAGGAACTGACCTGGGAGACTTCGAAGTCTTTCAATGTCGGTCTGGATTTCGAACTCTTCCACGGCTATCTCAACGGTGCTTTCGAGGTATTTTCACGCAAGACCGAAGACCTGCTTTACAACAAGAGCGTTCCGCTTTCGGCAGGTAACCCTACCGGATATGTCCCTGTGAACGTAGGCTCCATCCGCAACAGCGGTTTCGAAGTATCCCTCGATGGCCTGATCATCAACAAGAAGAACTTCAACTGGAGCTGGAACCTCAATGCCAGCCACTACAAGAACACCATACTCGAACTTGACGAGTCTGTCGCACAGAACGGTATCAAGGGCGGCAACTATATCTACAAGATCGGAGGATCCCTCTATGAAGGATATATGCGCAAGTATGCCGGAGTGGACCGCGAGACCGGTCAGGCACTCTACTACTACGATTATGAAGATGAGAACGGAAACACTGTTACCGGTACCACGGCCAATTTCAGCAAGGCTTCCCAGTACGAAGTCGGAACGGTTCTTCCTAAGCTGTACGGTGGTTTCGGAACTTCTCTCAACTTCTACAACTTCGACCTTTCAGCCCAGTTCAGCTACCAGCTCGGTGGCCGTTACTATGACGGTACCTACCAGTCTATGATGTTCACCCAGGCGAACGCCGGCTCGAACATGCACAGAGACCTGCTCAAGGCCTGGACTCCTGAGAATCCTGATTCCGACTTCCCTCGTCTTGACGGTGACACCCAGGTTGCCCAGACAGCAGTCGACAGGTTCCTCGTTTCTTCAAACTACCTCAGCATCAACAACGTGACTTTCGGTTATACCTTCCCTTCAGCATTTGTAAGGAAGATAAAGCTCCAGTCACTCCGCGTCTATGTGGCTGGTGAGAACCTCGCGCTCTTCACCGCCCGCAAGGGTGTGGACCCTCGCTACTCAGTAGGTCTCGGTTCCTACACTTCAGGATCAGGTCTCAACAGCGGCGGCTATTCCGCTATGCGCAACATCACCGGCGGTGTAACCATCACGTTCTAATCATTAAAAGGCAATGAATATGAAACTCAACAGATATTTTACCCTCGCGCTTTCCGCTCTTGCCTTTTCGGCTTGTGTGGATTTTGAAGAGGCAAAGCCTCAGGGTGGTACTATGCTTGCGTCTCAGTTGCAGACTACGAACATTGTAGCTCCTACCCGTGCTGAGGCTTCCTTCAACGGTCTTTTCACCGACCTCGGCAAACCGAACGTTTTCTCTGGCTCCGACCGTGCCGATGACTGGGGTTTCCTTATGATCAACTTCTCCAATGATGCCGAGTCAGCCGATCTTGTCATTGCTGACAGCGGTTACAACTGGTTCAGCCCATGCGGTGATTGGTCATCCAGAAACGCTGACTACGCAAATCCGTATATGCGCTACGGAAACCCATACAACCTGATTTCCAAGGTCAATACCTTCGTCTCCTCTTTCCCTGAGGATACTGACGACGAAAAAACCCTCAACATGATAGCGCAGGCAAGGGCTTTGCGTGCCTACGCCTACTACAACCTCGTGACCGACTATCAGTTCAACTATCAGATAGCCAAGAACGAGCCTGCGGTTCCTATCGTGACCGAGGAAACTACCAACTTCACCGAGAATCCTCGCGCTACCGTTGCCGAAGTGTATGAGCTGATGCTCTCAGACCTGGGCTATGCAGTCCAGATACTTGACGCCAGCACCATCGCGAGAGCTACCAAGATGTTCATCAACGCTGATGTAGCCCACGGTCTCCGTGCAAGGGTTTACCTTACCATGGGGGAATGGGACAAGGCTTACGCCGATGCACAGGCTGCTGCAAAGAACTACACCCCGGCTTCCATCGAGGAGGTTTCACATCCTTCCTTCATGGACATCTCCGAGCATAACTGGCTTTGGGGTTATGATATGACCACCGATATGGCCAAGTACGGTCTCGCTCAGACCACTTCTTCATGGCTGCGTTCATTCTCAGCCGAGGCTTATGCGCCTTCATGTGCAGTCTATGCCTGCATCAACAATATCCTTTATGACAAGATCGCAGCAACCGATGTCCGCAAGGGCTGGTGGGTCGATCTTGACCTCAAGTCCCCTCTTCTTGAAGGACTGACCTGGGACGGAGACGGTGATGTGGCAAACCTTACCATTCCTGACATCAAGGAACCGTTCATCCCTTATACCAATGTCAAGTTCGGCTGCTATACCTGCGGTACGACCAAGAATGACGAGGATACTCCGCTCATGCGCGTGGAGGAGATGATACTCATCATGGCGGAGGCCAAGGCTCACAGCAACGAGGCCGAGGCGAGGAAGATACTCGAAGATTTTGTAAAGCAGTATCGTGATCCAAGCTACAACTCCAACGAAAGAGGTCTCAAGCTTCTCGATGAGATATGGTTCCAGAGAAGGGTTGAGCTTTGGGGCGAGGGCTTCGGCATGAAGGACGTAAGACGTCTCCAGAAGCCGGTAGTAAGGTTCCACTCCGGTCAGGAAAGCAATGTTCCGGATGCGTTCCGTTTCAATGTTGCCGCTGACGACGGCTGGATGCTCCTCAGGTTCCCTCAGCGTGAGAAGAACACCAATTTCGCCATCGTTGACAACACCGGCGGAAATCAGCCTGTGGCAGGACAGAATCCTGAACTCAAAGATGGTGTAACAGACTAACATTTAAGCCGAATCATTATGAAAAAGTATTTTGTATATATACTTGCAGCCGTAGCCATCGCTTTAGGTCTGACGGCGTGCCACAAAGTGGCGGAATACGAGCCGGGTCAGCCGGACGTAGAGGGCTGCTATGGGGTTTATTTCCCGTCGCAGGAAGCTACGGGTGCCCATACCTTCGATCCTACAATGACTCCGGAGATTGAATTCACTGTCGTGCGTAGCAATTCCAAGGGTGCCATCGAGGTTCCGCTTGTGGTCTCCGACCCTGAAGGCGTTTTCGAGCTTGAACCTCTCAAGTTCGAGGACGGCCAGTCTGAGACTATGCTTAAAGTCAAGTTCCCTAATGCCGATCTCGGCGTTGCCTATCCTCTTTCAATTGCAATCAAGGATCCTGTTTACGCTTCCAGATACAATACAGGTGCGGTCAGCCTCGATTTCAGCGTTTTGCGCGTAGAATGGAAGTATTTCCTTGACCCTAAGACGGGAAAACCTGCTGTCATCCGTTATACTGAAGGATGGAATGAGCTTGAGCATACCGGAAAGCTCAAGTATTACGAGGTCGGAAACCTGCGTACCTGTGTGATCGAGCCGGATCCGTATGTCGAGGATGGAGTATCCTATCCTGGTTTCTGGGCATCCGGAGAGAAATATACCCTCAATTTCTTCTGGTATCTTGATACTTCCGTAACCGGAGAAGACGGTGAACTCTATCAGGCTCTCCATGCTCCTGTACAGCCAGTTCAATATCACACAAAATATTCAGCCGAAGTCAATTTGTATGACAACTACAGTTTCTATACCGTACTGAATCCTACAGACCCGTACAGGTCTCTTGATTTCAAGTCCTTCGCCGGCAAGTACAGCGACAAGATTCCTTGCAGTTACTATGACGGCAATGGCGGATTTCATTTCTATACCGCTTATTACTACATGCCGGGTCAGGGTGGCTGGTCAACCAATTTATATGATACGGTACTCCTTGCCGACGGATTCACCCGCGTGGACTACAGCATAAAGGCTGAGCTTGACTATTCTGTCGAAGGAGTCCTTCCTGTTTACTTCGAAGTCGGAGCCGATGTGAAGGAGATCCGTTTTGCAGGATTCGAGGGTGAACTCTCCAAGAACGGTACTGAAAAGGCTGTCGAGTCCATCACTTCATCCGAAGAGGGCCTCAACATCGTGACCGTTTCAGAGGAGGATATTTATGAGTACGAAGAGGCTTATTATGCCGATTCTGCCATCTCATTCGAAAAGACCGGAACCTATACCATCGTCGCTGTCACTTACGACGCCAAGGGTGAGGTGCAGAACTACACTTCTGTTGCCGGTCCGTTCGTGGCTGAAGGCGATATCGAGGAAAATGCCGTGAACATCTCTGTCGGAACGGAAACGACCTCCGAGAGGTACGCCCCTGAAAGCGATGCTTCAAATTCCTTCGGCTTCTGGATTTCAGGCGAGGATATCAAGGCCGTAAACTACACCGTTGTTCCTACCGCTTCCTTCGAAAAGAATGCCGACGCAATTCTCAGCGGTGTCAAGTATGGAGCCAAGGGCTCTGTTGCCCTTGAGGACAGTGAGATTGAAGAAGTCAATGCTGTCGGCGGTTATACCCAGCTCGTTTCCGGACTTGGTGCATTGACCTCTTATACTCTCGTGGTATGGGCCACCAATGGCGTATCCGACACTTTCGTTACCGATGAATATACAACTGAAGGCCTTCCTAACGAAATCATCGCTGACGGAACCTACTCATATGTATATTTCATCAATCCTTCAACAGGTGAACCGTCGGTCAGGACAGTTGACGGTATGAGCCTTGAGTACAATCCGAACACAGACTGCTATGAGATTCCAGAATGGTATAAAGATGTAACCCTTGTGTTCAAGTATGACAAGGAGTCCGGAAAGATTTCTGTTCCTATGCAGGGCGTCGTGGATCTCAGCGCCTATGACTACGGTGTGGTATTCGTGACAGACCCTTCAGCTCTGCCTCAGGATTTCATTGATTACTTTAAAATCGATCTGACTCCGCAGAGCTATGTAGATAAGGACGGAGTATTCCATTTCTACGTTTCTTATGCTACGACCGAGGGTTATTATATGGACACAGACTATGAGCACTTCGGACCTACCGAGGCCTTCGTAGCTGAGGCCGAGGCAGCACCTGCCGCTCCAGGACAGCGCAACTTCCGCAAGTTCGAAGGCTTTGGCAATCTCGACTGCAGTTTCGGCCTGAAGTTCTCTGACTACGAGCGTGACCCTCAGCCTGTTGCAATCAAGGTTGTGAATGCTCCGCGCAGGACTTTCGGAACCGGAGCATCCCTCAGGGGCTCCGAGCGTACTGTAGAGGTGAGGAAGTTCTGACTCTTTCACTGACCGAAATCGGTAAATAATATGACGGGCCGGCTGGATGATTCCTGGCCGGCCCTTTTTACAATCTTATCCGGCATTTCCATATGCAGACAAACAGTTTTACCATTGTCCTGTGCGGACTTCTTTGCCTTGTTTCCTGTTCCCGGAACCAGGCGGCGCCTCAGGTGCAGGACAACACAGTGTCCCATTCGTCAGCCAAAATTGTAAACACAGCTCCGGAGCGTGTGAGCAACACCATACTGCTCCGTATGGGACAAGTACCGGAAGGAGAGACTCTCTCTGCCCTGCAGGCGTCCGGAGTCACTTGCATCGAACCTCTTTTCGAGTCCGTTCCGGGCAAGGAGGAGCTCGAAAGGCGTTTCAATCTTGATAAGTGGTACTTAGCCACCGTTTCGGATGAAGCGGCGCTGGAACGCAGTGCCGAACTTCTTGCACAGAAGAGTTTTGTGGAGGTTGTGGAATACGAGAATTTCGTTGAGAAATCTTCCGATTGCATCTCTTATCCGTACAGGCCTGCCGGTGTTTCTACCAGGGCCGCAGGCGGAGCTTTCAACGATCCCGCTCTTGGAATGCAGTGGCATTACCGCAATACAGGTTCCAGGGCTATAGCGACTGATGCATATGCCGGAGGGGATATCAATGTCTCTGATGTGTGGTCAGAACTGACCTGCGGGGACTCTTCCATCATCGTTGCGGTTGTGGATGAGGGTGTCAAGTACACCCATCCTGACCTGATTGACAATATGTGGACCGACACTGACGGCAGCCACGGCCACAATTTCGTGACTGACGGTCCCATCACCTGGGACAGGACCCACGAGGAGAACGGCCAGATTAGGGGAGATTCCGGACACGGGACACATATTGCCGGAACCATAGCCGCTGTGAACAATAACGGCATAGGCGTCAGCGGCATTGCGGGCGGCAGCGGCGACGGTGACGGTGTGAAAATCATGAGCTGTCAGATTTTCGACGATGACAGAGGCGGTTCTGCTAGCATAGTTGCGAAGGCTGTGAAATATGCCGCCGACAAAGGGGCGTCCATCTTATCGTGCTCTTTCGGGTATCGCGGTGGCACATATATGTCCGACAAGGCCTATATCAGCGGCAGCGGAGGCCTCAATGCCGTGGAATATGACGCCCTGAAGTATTTCGAGGCCAGCAGGAACAACCCTGTGCTTGACGGAGGCATAGCCATATTCGCGTCCGGAAATGACGAAGACCCGTATGCTACTTATCCGGGTGCGCTGAACGACATGATCAGCGTGTCTGCCTTCGGACCGGATTTCCTGCCTGCGTATTATACCAACTACGGTCCCGGCTGCAACATTGTGGCTCCCGGCGGTGAGGCATATCACCTTAACAGCCAGGACAATTATCTCATTTACGGTATGGTGCTCTCGACCCTTCCTTCCGAACTGAATGACGGCGAGGACTACGGCTATATGCAGGGAACCTCCATGGCCTGCCCTCACGTGTCGGGCGTGGTGGCACTCGCGTTGTCATATGCGAAGAAACTTGGCAAGACCTTCACGGTCAAGGAATTCAAGGATATGATCGTGACTTCCGCGAATGATTTTGACAAGAGACTGGAAGGGACTAAGACTCTCTATAACAAGAAGCCTATCGAACTCTATACCTATTCCAAGCAGATGGGAACCGGCTCCATCGACGCCTGGAAGCTGATGATGAAGATAGAGGGCATCCCGAGCATCACGGTACAGAGCGGCAAGGAGAGCTGGTATGACCTGAGCGACTATTTCGGGACATCCTGCGTGAACCTGTCCTATCTGGACGTCAGCGTGGATGACAAGTCCAGGGAGTCTCTAGGCCTTCAAGCTGAGCCGTACATCAAGTACGGAAGGCTCTTCATCCATCCTTCCAAGATCGGTTCAGGAAAGATACGCATCTCTGCCGTCGGAGGTGGCACCCAGGTAGGAGGGGATGATGCCATAGGCGGAATGGAGGTGACTCAGGAAGTCTCGGTCATTTCCAGGCCGATAGTGAACAGTTCGAATGCTTGGCTTTAAAACAGTTGCTTAGAAATGAGAAATATTGTTAGATTTGTTTGCATGCTCCTGCTCGCGGGCATCGTTGCGGTTTCCTGTGGAAAAAAGACGCAGCCGCTCAGCGTCAACGGGGAGTGGAGTCTTGTGAGGGTGGAATCCAAGGCGGCAACCATCGGAGACCAGACCGTTGTCGTGTATCTGTCGTTTGAAAGTGGCGGGAATTTCGAGCTTTTCCAGAAACTGGGGGAGGGCCGGTTCAGGAAATTCACCGGATCCTGGACTCTCAGCGGCGACCAGCTCAGCGGCAGGTACTCCACAGGGGAGTCCTGGGCATCGTCATATACCGTAAGTGCCACGGATGGCGAACTCGTGCTCCTGAGCAACAGCGGCGGGGAATGCGACTATTACGTCAAGACCACGATACCCCCGGATGTCCGGGAATATGCAATTTTTTAATTGGGGATAGCATATGCTGAAGAAGCTCAGAATCGTTCTCGCGGCAGTGTTTTTCATCGGAATAACGCTGCTTTTCCTGAATCTTGCCGGTGTACTCCAGCCTTGGCTGGGGTGGATGGCAAAGATCCAGTTCCTTCCTGCCGTGATGGGGCTCAACCTTGCGGTGATATTGGGGCTGGTGCTCCTTACCCTCGTTTTCGGCAGGGTATATTGTTCGGTGATATGTCCTATGGGTGTGTTCCAGGACATTGTTTCCCGCCTGAGTTCGCTCCGCAAGGGCAAGGCACTGCGGTTCGGTTGGAAGAAGGAATTGAAAGTCCTGCGCTACGGTGTCTGGGTTCTATATGTCGTGGCCATCATGGCCGGTGTGCATGCTTTCGTGGTGCTTCTGGCTCCGTACAGTGCATATGGGCGTATGATACAGGCCCTTATGGCTCCAACCCATCTGTTTGCATTGAGCGCGGTTTCGGCCGTGGTGGCCATTCTGACCTTTGTGGTGATAACAGCTCTGTCATGGGCAGGAGGCAGGACCTGGTGCAATACAGTCTGCCCTGTCGGTACCACATTGAGTTTCTTCTCCCGCTTTGCTCTGCTACGTCCCGTGCTGGATGAGACCAAGTGCAGGAACTGTCATCTCTGCGAGAGGAAGTGCAAGGCCTCCTGCATAGATGTGGCGAACCACCGCATCGACTGCAGCCGCTGCGTGGTGTGTTTCGACTGCATTGACAACTGCAGCCACGGGGCAATCAGCTATCGTTTTGCATATGGCAGGAAAGACGCGAAGGAAAATGCCCCTGACGGGGGAAGGCGTGCATTCATGGCTGCCGGAGCCGCCCTTGCCGGCGGTGTGGCTGCGAAAAAGGTAGCGGTGACCGCCGCTTCCGTGGCAGCCGCGGCAGGAGTGGCCTCCGCCCAGGGAAAGAAGATTGACGGAGGTCTGGCCGAAATACTGCCAAAGCAGAATCCTGAGAGAAAACTTCCTCTGGTGCCGTTCGGAGCGGGAAGCCTCAAGCATTTCCACGACAGGTGCACTGCCTGCCAGCTCTGCGTATCCGCGTGTCCGAACAATGTCCTCAGTCCGTCAAGTTCTCTGGAGTATCTGATGCAGCCGGAGATGAACTATGGCAAGGGCTACTGCCGTCCGGAGTGCACCGCCTGCTCGCAGGTATGCCCGTCCGGCGCCATATTGCCGCTCACCCCGGAGGAGAAGACAGCCGTCCACATCGGTGTGGCCGTGGTTGACTATGACCTCTGTCTGGTAAACAGGGACGGGGTCAGCTGCGGAAATTGTGCCCGTCACTGTCCTGCCGGCGCCATAATCATGGTGCGCAAGGACCCTTCCGACGAGCGCTCGGCTATGATACCGGCGGTGAATGAGGCCAGATGCATAGGCTGCGGCGCCTGCGAGTACCTTTGCCCTTCGAGGCCGTTGAGCGCCATCCACGTTGATGGCCGTGATGTTCATATCGTAGATTAGGAGGTGATTATGGGTAATGATATCAGCAGAAGAGAATTTCTCAAGATAAGCGGAGCCGGTGCCATCGGAGTGGCAGCGGCGGCCTGCGCGTCAGGCAGGGGAGGACAGCAGGAGCCTGTCTCAGGGCAGCCACAGCAGCAGGGGACCATGGAGATGAGGACCAATCCCGGCAATGGCGACAAGGTCTCCCTTCTGGGTTACGGCTGTATGAGATGGCCTATGGTCAAGGATGATTCCGGCAGGGATGTCATTGACCAGCAGAAGGTCAACGAGCTCATAGACTATGCCATGAAGCACGGGGTGAACTATTATGACACCTCTCCGGCATATCTCCAGGGCCAGTCGGAAAGGGCCACGGGCATAGCCCTGAGCCGTTATCCTCGCAAGAGCTTCTACATAGCCACGAAACTTTCCAACTTCGGGGACGCTTCCGCGGCTGCCTCTCAGAAGATGTATCACGACTCTTTCGACGAGATGCAGACAGACTACTTCGACTACTACCTGATGCACGCCATAGGACAGGGCGGAGTCGCAGCCTTCGAGAAGCGCTATGTGGACAACGGGATGATGGATTTCGTGATGAAAGAACGTGAGAAGGGCAAGATACGCCAGATGGGCTTTTCTTTCCACGGCAGTCCTGCCGAATTCGACGAACTCATAGCGCTGCATTCCAGATACCACTGGGATTTCGTGCAAATCCAGATGAACTATGTGGACTGGCGCCACGCCGACGGAGTCAGCAACGCCAATGCGGAATACCTTTACGACAAGCTGGTGTCACTGAACATTCCGATCACAGTGATGGAACCTCTCCAGGGAGGCCGCCTGGCCAACGTTCCTGACAATATCGCCGCGATGCTAAAGGAAAGGGATCCGCAGGCCACCCTCGGTTCCTGGGCCTTCCGTTTCGTGGGCTCGCATCCGGGCATACTTACCACCCTCAGCGGCATGACCTATATGGAGCATCTGGTGGACAATGTGGACACCTTCACAGGCTTCCGTTACATGACGGATGAGGAACTCGAGATGATAGAGCGTGCGGCCACACTCATAAAGGAGTATCCTACAGTCAATTGCAACGACTGCAAGTACTGTATGCCTTGCCCTTACGGACTCAACATCCCGGAAATATTCAAGCACTACAACAGTGCTGTCAACGAGGGCCTCATCGCCCAGAGCTCAGCGCAGGAGGATTTCCGCAGGCTCAGGAAAGCCTATCTCACGGGATATGCCAAGGCGGTGCCGGCAGAGAGGCAGGCTGACCATTGCATAGGCTGCCGAAAGTGCATGAGCCACTGTCCTCAGCGCATCAATATCCCTGCCCAGATGCAGAGGATAGACCGCTACGTGGAGAAGCTCAAGAGAGGGGATTTCTGAAAGTGAAACCGTGCTAGATTACTATCAGGGCGGCTGAAGGGTGATTGAACTCGAGCCGGATCATGTCGCTCTCCGCCCTGTTCAGGGTCGCTTTCCAGAGATTGTCGAAAACTACGTCATCCGTGGGCCATACCAGGCCTGCGGATTTGATTTTCAGGCTGTTGTCCGAGGAGATTATGGACACACTTCGCCCCTGGCCCACAGCCAGCTCACAACTGTCAGTGACTGCGAATATGGTAGAGTGGTCGCTCACCATGTCGATGTCCAGCCTTTTCCCGCGGTAAGGGGCAAGGGCCTTCTCCATCAGGCCGGAGAGGGTGTCGGCGACCGGACGGCTGCAGCTGAGCGCGGAGGCATATTCCATAAGCAGCGAGAGATTTCCTATGGTATGGTCCTCGCGTTTGCCGCTGAAACCTATGAAATGTATGCAGTCGGTGTCCGGGAAGGTCCTGAGCGTGTAGAGCAGCGCCTTGGTCATATCGTTGAAGTCCTGTTCCGTGATATGGACCATCAGGGAGGCGTATCTTTTTCTGAGCCCGGGGGAAATGGAGTCCATGTCTCCGACCACCGCATCCGGCATCCTTTCTTCCCCGAATATGCCCTTGCAGCACCTCAGCCAGGTTCTGAACGCACCGTCGCAGCAGACAATATGGTCCGCTGAAGAGACCAGATAGCGCGGATATTCCGTCTTCGGGAAATCTCCGTTCCCGACAATCACGCTGACAGCCATACTATGAATTCCTTACCTTTTCCAGAACGGCGGCGGAAGTTCCCTTCGTCGTCACATACGCCTGCAAATCCCTGAACCCCAGCAGGAAACTCTTCACGTCCATCTTCTTCTTGCCCGAGAGCTGCACTTCCTTCAGGGATATGCCTCCGTCCCTTGCGGCTATGGCCATATAGTTCTTCCCGTCGGTGAATATGGTTCCGGGAGCAGCCGGTGCGCCTCCGCATATTCCGGCCCATTCCTCGCCGGTGAGCCTGGTGCAGCCGTATATCTTGAGTTGGGTGACGTTCCCGTCCCTTTCCAGTTCGGTGAAGGCCGCAGGGTATGGGCTGAGACCTCGTATGAGGTTGTAAATATCCTTGACAGGGGAGTCCCAGTCGATGTGGCAGAGCTCGCGACTGAGTTTCGGAGCGCTCTTGAGCACCTCCGCTCCCTGGATGAAGCTCTTCTGTACCCGGGTCTCGATATTGCCTTCGATTATGCCCTGGACGGTCTGGAGCACCAGGTCGGCGCCTATAGGCATAAGTTTGTCGTGGAGATCCCCGGCGCTGTCGGTTTCGGCTATCCTGCAGTCCTGGCGGAGCATGATTCCGCCGGTGTCTATGTTGTGGTCAATCATGAAGGTTGTGGCTCCGGATATCCTCTCCCCGTTGATTACAGCCCAGTTGATAGGAGCGGCGCCCCTGTACTGAGGCAGCAGTGCGGCGTGAAGGTTGAAGGTTCCCAGAGGCGGCATCTTCCACACCTCCTCAGGCAGCATCCTGAATGCCACCACCACGAAGAGGTCCGCCTTGTATGACCTGAGCTCCTCGAGGAAGGCAGGATCCTTCAGCTTCAGCGGCTGCAGTACCGGGATTCCGTGCTCCACGGCATATTTCTTCACCGCGCTTTCATTCATCTTGAGTCCGCGCCCGCTCGGCTTGTCGGCGACCGTGACGCAGGCCACGACCTTGTAACCGGCCTTGACAAGGGCGTCCAGAGGTGCGACGGCGAATTCCGGCGTACCCATATACACTATTCTTGTCTTCTTGAACATACCTGTAATCTTGCTCTTGAATCTCTTCCAGACTACGCTGAAATCGTCAGTCTTGAATATGGCGGAGTCGTTAATCGCCTTGTAGGACAGATAGACTCCCATCGGCAGTAGCACCAGCGAGGAGGCGAAGGCTCCGGTCCAGGCGGAAGTCGCCCCGTCCCTTGCGAGCTTGCTTCCCGAGGTATCCACCACCCAGTAGAGCACGAAGAAGAGCACCGCGAAAATCATATATGCTCCCAGTCCGCTCTTTTTCGTGGTGAAAGCTCCCAGAGGCGCGCCTATCAGGAACATTATCAGGCAGGCGAGCGCTCCGGCATATTTCTTCAGTATCTCCAGACCGGAACGGTTGAGGTTCCAGTGGTAGTCGTAGGTCTCGTTCACGAAGGAGTGCAGCAGGGTCTTGGTGCCTTCTATCTGCCTCACTGCCAGCTTGCAGGCGTTCGCCTCCTCGCTTTCCTTCCTCCAGGAGAGAGTGTCCGTGTCAACTTCCAGCACCGGCCTCAGTTCCATATGCTTTGCCGTGTCGAGCTGGCTGAGATAGCGCAGGGACCTGTCCCTGAGCAGTCTTCCGTACTGGGAGACGAGGGCGGAGTCGTTCAGGGTGGTGACCGAGTCGTGTCGGTGCCTGAGCCTCTTCACGTCCTGGGTCTTGATCTGGTCTCCGAAACGCGCCCCTTCCGACTTCTGGAAAGCGTAGTTCGCCAGAGGAATCACCATCTCCTGCCTGGAGAAGGTCACCCTGTCCAGCTTCATCGTGGTGTCGTTGTACCGGAGGGAGTTCTCCTCCTGGTAGTTGATGCCGTCATAGAGGCTGAAGGTGAGGTAATCCTTGGCCTTGGACATCTTCATCATAGCCGAATCGGCCATGATCATTGCGGATCCGCCGTTCTTGCCCGTGTGGTCATATACCATCACGCCGTACATCATTCCCGTCTTCTTGTTCTTGGAGTCGACGCGCAGTACATAGCCCTCGATTCCGTCGTAGAAGGTACCTGCGGGGATGTTGATTTCCTCCTTGGTGCTGCCGATGTCGTCCCTGAGGGTGTAAATCTTGTTGTATGCCACCGGCACCAGGTCATTCGCCGCGAAGAAGGCGGCGATGCTGATGACCACTGACGCTATGGTCAGCGGGGCCATGACCCTTGCCAGGGATATGCCGGCGGACTTGATGGCGAAAAGTTCATAGTTCTCGGACATCTGCCCGAGGGTCATCACCGAAGCCAGCAATGTGGCCAGAGGGAGCGAGAGAGGCAGCAGAGTAGTGCCTCCCCAGCCCATGAATTCGAGTATGACCGAAAGCGTCAGGCCCTTGCCCACAAGCTCGTCGATGTAGACCCAGAGGAACTGCATCATGAGTATGAAGGTCACGACCAGCAGGACCGCCAGGAACGGTCCTATGAACGATTTCAGTATGAACTTGTCGAGTTTCTTCACTTTGCGGTGGCAGTTTCTGTGAGTTTTGCGAGAGCCTCGTCCAGGCCTGCAACATTCTTGCCGCCCGCAGAGGCGAGACCCGGCTGTCCGCCGCCTCCGCCCATTATGGCCTTGGCTGCCTCACGGATGTCCTTGCCGGCGTTCTTGCCCGCCGCCACGAGGTCAGAAGAGTACATCAGCAGGAGCTGAGGCTTGCCCTCATACTCGAAGGCAGCCACGATGGCCGTGTTGGTGAGCTCCTTCTGGAGGTTGGCTGCGGCGTCCCTGAGCATCACCGGATCCCCGCCCCTGTCCACGACGGTGCGGAGGCTGATGAGGTTCACTCCGTTGACTACCTTGCCTGCGGTGCTCAGTTCCCTGGCGAACTCGGCGGCCTTCTGCCTTGCGAATTCCTCCGCCTTCTTCTTGTACTCGGCGTTCTCGTTGATGAGCTTGGCTATTGCACCGCTCAGGTCAGGCACGTTGTTGAAGAAGGCCTTGGCCGAACGCAGGGCCTCCTGGGCCGCTTCAGAGTAGTATTCAGCCTCTTCTCCGGTCACGGCCTCTATGCGGCGTATGCCTGCGGCGATTGCGCTTTCGGAGGTGATCTGGAAGTAGCCTATGTTACCCGTTGCCCCGGTGTGGCAGCCTCCGCAGAGCTCGACGCTCGGACCGAACTTCACCACCCTGACCACGTCGCCATATTTCTCCCCGAAAAGTGCGATGGCTCCCATGGCCTTGGCTTCATCCATGGTGGCGTCTCTCTTCTCCTCGCAGGCGAAGTTGCTGCGTATGAGGGCGTTGACTTTTCTTTCCACCTCCCTGATCTGGGCGTCGCTGAGCTTCTCGAAGTGGGAGAAGTCGAAGCGGAGGTACTTGTCGCAGACATATGAGCCCTTCTGCTCGACGTGGGTTCCGAGGACTTCCCTGAGCACCTGGTCGAGAAGGTGGGTACAACTGTGGTTGTTGGCGATTTTCTGCCTCCTTGCGGCATCGACCTCGAGGGTGAAGACGGAAGAAGGGTCTGAAGGCAGCTTCTCGGCGATGTGCACGGTCAGTCCGTTCTCCTTGACGGTGTTGGTTATCGCGATTCTTTCGCCTTCGGCGGAAATCATATGGCCGGTGTCTCCGACCTCGCCGCCCATCTCTCCGTAGAACGGAGTCCTGTCGAACACGAGCTGGAGCATCTCCCTGTTCTTCTGCTTCACGCTGCGCTGCCTGAGCAGCCTCGCTCCTTCCACCGTGGTGCAGTCATAGCCCACGAACTCCTCCTCGCCCGGGAGATATTCCACCCAGTCGCCGAACTCGTTGGCTGTGGCGTTCCTCGCGCGCTCCTTCTGCTTGAGCATCTCGGCCTCGAAGCCCTTGATGTCCACGCTGAAACCGTGTTCGGTGGCGATGAGCTCGGTCAGGTCGAGAGGGAAGCCGTAGGTGTCATAGAGCAGGAAGGCGTCCTTGCCGGATATGGTCTTGTCCCCGCTGTTCTTCTGCATAAGCTCCTCAATGAGCTTGATACCCCTGTCGAGGGTGCGGAGGAATGCGGCCTCCTCCTCGCGTATCACGCTCTCTATGAGTTTCTGCTGCGCCGCGAGCTCAGGATAGGCCTCGCCCATGTCCGCCACTAGCTGGGGCACGAGCCTGCAGATGAACGGTTCTCCGAAGCCGAGGAAGGTGTATCCGTAGCGTACGGCACGGCGGAGTATCCTGCGGATGACGTATCCCGCCTTGACGTTGGAAGGCAACTGTCCGTCAGCGATGGAGAAGGCGATGGCCCTGATGTGGTCCGCTATCACCCTCATCGCGACTTCTGTCTTTTCGGATTCGTGGTATGAGTGGCCGGAAAGTTCGCTGATTCTGGAGATCATTCCGCTGAAGACGTCGGTGTCGTAGTTGCTGGTCTTGCCCTGGAGCACCATGCAGAGCCTCTCGAAGCCCATACCTGTGTCTATGTTCCTGGCAGGAAGCATCTCCAGGTGTCCGTCAGCCTTGCGGTTGTACTGCATGAACACGAGGTTCCATATCTCTATCACCTGGTCGTTGTCGGTGTTCACGAGCGAGGCTCCGGGCACTGCGGCCCTCTCCTCGTCAGTGCGCAGGTCGATGTGGATTTCGCTGCACGGTCCGCACGGACCGGTCTCGCCCATCTCCCAGAAATTGTCGTGCTTGTTGCCCAGAAGTATATGGTCCTGCGGCATATGCTTGAGCCAGGCCTCCCTGGCCTCGGTGTCGAGTTCGGTGCCGTCTTCTGCGGAACCCTCGAACACTGTCGCATAGAGCTTGGACTTGTCAATGCCGTACACCTGGGTGAGCAGTTCCCAGGCCCAGTCTATGGCCTCGGTCTTGAAATAGTCGCCGAAGCTCCAGTTTCCGAGCATCTCGAACATCGTGTGGTGGCGCCCGTCGTGGCCCACGGCTTCGAGGTCATTGTGCTTTCCGCTGACCCTGAGGCATTTCTGGCTGTCGGCGGCGCGGTTGAACTTTGCTGTGGTGTTGCCGAGGAATATGTCCTTGAACTGGTTCATTCCCGCGTTTGTGAACATGAGGGTAGGGTCGTTCTTGATTACCATCGGCGCTGAAGGGACGACGGTGTGGCCCTTGGATGCAAAGAAGTCTAGATACTTCTGTCGGATTTCCTTGGATGTCATATCTGTTTTTCAGTTTTTTCTCTGTGCGCGGCCGTCAGGTACGAAAATTGGTTGCAGATGGCGGCTTTTGTGAAAAAGCAAAATTACAAAATTTTCCGTATGTTTGCGATATGCCCTCTTTTAAAAAGTACAGACTGAATCCGGAGACCCTGCTCTATGAAATAGAGAAGGTGTCGAAGAAGACCCATTTCAGGCACGTCGCGGCGGTGGTTCTGTCCTCGCTGCTGATGATGTGCGTGTACCTGTGGGTCTTCACCCGTCTGCTCGGTCTGGACCTTCCGAAGACCGCACTCCTGGAAAGGAAGAATTCGGAATGGGTGGCCCGTCTGGAACAGCTCAATTTCGAGCTTGACCGCAGCGAGTCGACCCTCGAGGGCCTCAGGCTCAGGGACGAGCAGGTCTACAGGAACATTTTCGGCCTCGACTCCATCCCGCTGAGCGTCCGCAATTCTGGATTGGGAGGCCTCAAGCGCTATGTCGGTCTCGAGGGGCTCGACGACCGTTCCCTCCTCAGGACCACGGCTTTGCGCCTGGACAGACTGACCAAGAAGACCTACATCCAGAGCAAATCCTTCGACGACATTTCGGCATATGCCAAGAGGGCCGACGACAGGGCTTCCTGCATACCTGCGATAATGCCGATAAACCCGGATCCGACCACCTACAGACGCTCCAGCGGCTTCGGCTACAGGACCGACCCCTTCACCTCGGCCTCCAAGATGCACACGGGCTACGACTTCTCCTGCCCTCAGGGCAATCCGGTATATGTTACCGGCGACGGCGTGGTCGAGGAGGTCCGCTTCGAGCTCAGGGGATATGGCAACTCGGTCCTGGTGAACCACGGTTTCGGCTACAAGACCCGCTACGCCCATCTGAGGAATGTATATGTTGCCGAGGGCATGACTCTCAAGAGAGGGGAGTGCATAGGCGAGACCGGCAACACCGGACGCTCGTCCGGTCCGCACCTCCATTACGAGGTCATATTCAGGAATTCATATGTCAACCCTGTCAATTTCATGGATTTCGATATGCCGGAGCCGGAGTACCGGCAGATGGTGGAGCAGGCGCAGGCCCAGTCGCAGAACGTCATACTCAGGACAGGACAGAGAATCAGGAGGTGAATATGGCATATCAGTTTGACGACAGGAACATAAGCTTCAGGAAGGTGACCACTTCGTTCGCGAAGTGGCTGCGGCGTTTCCTCTGGTGGCTGCTGGGTTCGTTCACCCTCTCCGCGGCCGCATATGTGCTGCTCTCCTTCTTCATCAGTACGGACAGGGAGAAGGAACTCATCAAGGAGAACAGGCTCTACGAGCAGCTGTATGGGCAGATGCTTGAGCGTCAGCAGCTTATTCAGGATGTGACGGACGGTCTCCAGGCCAGGGACCACGAGATATACGACCAGATTTTCCACACCAAGGCCCCGAGCCTGGACCCTATCGAGTCGGTGGACCTCGCCCTGTTCTCGGACACCACCAGCGAGGAGAGCAAGGTGTCCATCACGACCAGGCGTCTTGCGGACCTTTCCGCCGGAGCGGCGATGGTGGAGGACAATTTCCGGGAAATCTTCGCCCTGCTTGCCGAACGCGGGGTCGGGAACGTGCCGATGCAGGCGCCTCTGCCTGGGGTGACCTATGCCCAGGCAGGAGCGTCGGTGGGACAGAAGACCAGCCCGTTCTACAAGATAGTGACCAGGCACGACGGCCTGGACCTGATGGCGTCTGAAGGCACGCCCGTGCTGGCCAGCGCCGACGGGGTGGTGGAGTCAGTGCAGAGGTCCAGGACCGGGCTGGGGAACGTGGTCACCATAGACCACGGCAACGGCTACGTCACCCGCTATGCCCATCTTTCGGACATACTGGTCCCGAAGGGGCGGCGTGTCACCCGGGGCACGGTGATAGGCCGGGTCGGCATATCCGGAAACAGTCTTGCGCCTCATCTGCATTATGAGGTGCTGCGGGACGGGGAGGCGGTGGATCCCGTGGACCATATGTTCGCGACCCTTTCGCCTCAGGATTATGCGAATTTTGCGTTCATGACTTCCCGCACGGGACAGTCGCTTGACTGATAAGATTCTGAAACATACACGGTTATGGAGAAATATTACTATTCTATCAGCGAGGTAGCTGAAATGCTCGGGGAGAATGCCTCCCTGGTGCGCTTCTGGACGAACAGCTTCCCGAAGTATATCAAGCCTCACCGAAACGCCAAGGGCAACAGGCAGTTCACCAAGGAGGACATCGAGGTCCTCAAGCAGCTGCATCTGCTCATCAGGGGCAGGGGTATGACCCTCGAGGGGGCGGGGAAAGAGCTGGCGGCTGGCAGGAAGAGCGTCGAGGACAGGGTCAAGGCCCTCGATTCCCTGAAGGAGATACGCAGGCAGCTCGAGGAAATCAGGAGCGGGCTGTGAGCATATTGCGATTTTCGTATTCTTAAGAAATCCTCAATCAAATCTGACGCAACTTATTATTTTCATATTACTAAAATTGCTTAAGTTGACGAAATAGCATAACTTTGCAGTTCGCACCCCGTGGTGCCCTGAACCGAACAATAAAACAAAAGATATGGCTATCAAGAAAATAAAGAAAATCGACACCCCTATCGACCAGAGGGAGACTTTCGTGTCCATCCAGAAGAGCTTTGCTGACTCAGATGTCAACGCGCAGGAGAAGCTCAAGACTCTCTATGCCCTTCAGCAGGCAGACACCGCCATCGACAGGATACTCCAGCTCAGAGGCGAACTTCCGGGTGAGGTAGAGGCTCTCGAGGAGGAGATTTCCGCTCTCAAGTCCAAGGCTGAGAGCTGCCAGGCTTTCATCGAGGGCATGAACGTGTCGGTTTCCGACAACAAGCAGAACATCGTGGACTGCGACAACCAGATCGCCAAGTACCAGAAGCAGCTCGAGAACATCGCGAACAGCCGTGAGTACGACTCCATCAACAAGGAGATCGAGAACCAGGACCTGCTCCGCCAGATTGCCGAGAAGAACATCGGCGAGGCCAAGCTCAAGATGGGCCAGGCCAAGGCTGACCTCGAGGACCTGAAGGAGACCATAGCCGTAAGGGAGGAGGACCTCAGGCTCAAGAAGGAGGAGCTCGGCTCCATAGTCGAGTCCACCGCGAAGGAGGAGGCTGACCTCAGGGCGGCACGCGAGGCATGCGCCGCTAAGATAGACGCCAGAACCATGAGCGCGTATGAGCACATCCGCGCCAGCGTCCACAACCATCTCGCCGTGGTTACCGTGTACAACGGAGACTCCTGCGGAGGCTGCTTCAACACCATCATTCCACAGAGGCTGGTGGAAATCGCTTCCAACAGGAAGCTCATCATCTGCGAGCACTGCGGAAGGATCATCGTCAACCCGGACTTCTCTGAGTAATCAGGATGCCACCGAGAGCAAAGAGCGGCAAGGACAGGCAGCCTGACCTTGAAGCCGTCGGTCTGGAGCTGGGCAACAAGCCCCCTCAGGCCCTCGATTTCGAGCAGGCGGTGCTGGGCGCACTGCTGATCGAACCCAACTGTGTCGATGAGGTCATGGAGGAACTGCAGCCGAGCAGTTTCTATGACCCCAGGCACCGTATGATTTTCGAGGCGATGCTCGCGCTTGTGCACGAGCACGTTGCGCTCGACCTGCTCTCAGTATCGCAGAAACTCCGCGAGACCGGCAATTTCGAAGAGGTCGGAGGAGCGGTGAAACTCGTCGACCTCTCCCAGAAAATCGGAGCCGCATCTCAGGTTGAGTATTATGTCAAGATACTCAAGCAGAAGAAGATACAGCGCGATCTCATCACGGCTTCGCTGGACATACTCAAGTCGTCGTATGACGATTCAGTCGTTGTGGACGACCTCATCGACAATGCCCAGTCCAAGATTTACGGGGCCATCCAGAGCAATACCAGGAGCGAGGTCCAGGACATAGGTTCGGTCATCAATGCCGCCCTCGACAAGATTGAGGAGATGCAGGACCAGACAGGCCTCAGCGGCGTGCCGTCGGGCTATCTCTCGATAGACAGGATAACTCAGGGCTGGCAGCCTTCGGACCTGATCATCCTAGCTGCGCGTCCTTCGGTCGGAAAGACCGCCTTCTCGCTGAACATAGCCAGGAACGCAGCCGTCGACCACAATATGCCCGTTGCCATATTCTCGCTGGAAATGCCCAAGATCCAGCTGGCAATGCGTCTGATGGTGACCGAGTCGGGTCTTCCGGCCGAAAAGATAAAGGGCGGTTCGAAGCTGGAGAAGTACGAGTGGGAGCAGCTTGAGGTGAAGATCAAGCGTCTCACCGCCGCGCCGATATATGTCGATGACACTCCGAGCCTTCCCATCATGGAGTTCCGCTCGAAGGCGAAGAGGCTGGTGATGACCAAGGGCGTGAGGCTCATCATAGTGGACTATCTCCAGCTGATGCAGGGTCCTGCCGAGTTGAGGGGCCTGCGCGAGCAGGAGGTCGCAGCCATATCCAGGACGCTCAAGGCTACGGCAAAGGAGCTGAACATCCCTATCATCGCCCTTTCACAGCTTTCCCGAAATTCCGTCCAGAGGACGAATTCGAACGGAAAGCCTATGCTCAGCGACCTCAGGGAATCGGGTTCCATCGAACAGGATGCGGATATGGTACTTTTCGTCCACAGGCCTGACTTCGTGGGACTTTCGCCCGATCCGGCGGAGAGGGAGAAGACCCAGATCATAATTGCCAAGCACCGTAACGGTGAGATAGGCGAAATCGATATGCTCTTCAAGAGCGACCAGGTAAAGTTCGTCGAACTCAACGACAATCTGGTCAACCAGTCTGCGGAATATGCTTCCGCGATGAACTATGACAATCCTGCCGACAGTCCGTTCGACATCGGGCCAGCAGGAGGGTCGGGCTTTAATCCTGAATACGAATGACATTCCTGAAGCTTCTGATCCCGCTGCTGGCCGTTCTGGCGCTGTCTCCGGCTCCTTCCGCCGATGCGCTTGGGGAAGAGGGTACGGCCGCCTGCCTGCCGCTCAGGGACATCAAGACCGTCGGGACGCCTTTCAGGGCAGGGGAGAAGCTCACGTATATGCTCAATTTCAAGGTAGGTCCCGTGAACACCGACGTCGCTTCGGTCACCCTTTCCATAGCCGAGGACGAGATTGACGGCAGGAAGGCGCTCTCTTCGCGCCTCCTGGGCCAGACCTCCCGTTTCTACAACACTTTCTTCAAGCTGAAGGAGGATTTCCAGTCCTGGTTCACCCCCGACAACTTCGAGCCCCTGCGCTTCACCCGTTCCAGTCGCGAGGGACGTTACACCTGCACCAATGTCTACCGCTATGACTACGGCGCTCCTTCTCCTGTGATATATGCCGACGTGGAGTCCAGCCGGGAGCCGCTCAGGCACGTCAGGATGGATGTGGACCGCTGCACCTTCGACCCCGTTACCCTCTTCTGCCTTGCCAGGAATATGGACATGACGCGTGTGGGTGAGGGCGTGCCTGTCAGGCTGCGCTTCGCCATATCCGATGAGGTCTGCGACATCCATTTCGTCTACAGGGGGAAGGACCTGAAGGAGATGCCGGGAGTCGGGCTGGTGAATGCGATGAAGTTCTCCATCGAAGTGGTTGAGGGTGACGTCTTTACCGACGACTCCGACCTGCTGCTCTGGATTTCGGACGATGCGAACAGGATACCGCTCTGCTTCGAGGCTCCGCTGAAGATAGGCATGGTGCGCGGCAGGCTGGTGGCGGCCGAGGGGCTCAGGGTGGCATACACAAAATCCGGGAAATAATCTAACGTTTTGTCAATCAATTGAATGCTATGTCAGACGTGATTTCACACAAAGGGGTGGTAAGGAAAGTGGGAGAGAGGGAGACCCTGGTGGAGATCCTGTCCACTTCCGCCTGTGCGGGCTGTCATGCCGCCGGGCTCTGCACTTCTTTCGAGTCGGCCCGCAAGGAGGTCCGCGTGCCCACGGACCCTTCCCTTGGCTGCAGGGTGGGGGAGGAAGTCGAGGTCCTGCTTGCGCCGAAGATGGGAATGAAGGCCGTGCTGCTTTCTTATGTCATTCCCCTTGGCATATTGATGATTTTAATAGTATCTTTGTCCTTTACAGACTTGCACGAGCTCATCGTTGGAGCGGTGGGACTCGGGGGCATGGCTGTGTATTACCTCTTCCTGTATCTGTTCCGCGGACGGATCAGGAAGGAATATGTGTTCAGTATCAGCAAACAACATAAATAACTTATATAATGTCATCTATCGTAATCTGGACTATTGCAGTCATCGCCCTTCTGGGGCTTGTCCTTGCGCTTGTCCTCTACATCGTGGCCGACAGGTTCAAGGTTGAGGAGGATCCCCGCATCGACGAGGTTGAAAAGGTGATGCCGGGCGCCAACTGCGGCGGATGCGGATTCGCGGGTTGCCGTGCGTTCGCCGATGCTGCCGTTAAGGCTCCGAACCTTGACAACAACTACTGCCCTGTGGGCGGCAATGACGTAATGAAGAAAGTGGCTGCCATTCTCGGCTATGAGGTCAAGGAGAAGGCGCCCATGGTGGCTGTGGTGCGCTGCAACGGCAGCTGCGAGGCAAGACCGCGTATCAATGAGTACGACGGCTATGCTTCCTGTCGCGTGAAGGCTGCGCTCTACGCCGGAGACACGGCTTGTGCGTTCGGATGCCTGGGCTGCGGCGACTGTGTCGCTGCCTGCGCTTTCGGGGCTATTTCAATGGACCCTGCCACTGGACTTCCTGTGGTCGACGAGAGCAAGTGTACTGCCTGCGGTGCCTGTGCCAAGGCTTGTCCGAAGTCTATAATCGAAATCAGGCCGAAGGGTCCGCGCGGAATGAGGCTTTATGTGTCCTGCCTCAACAGGGACAAGGGCCCGGCCGCCAAGAAGGCGTGCGCATCAGCCTGCATAGGTTGCGGCATCTGTGCCAAGACCTGTACCCACGGCGCCATAACCGTGGAGAACAATGTGGCATATATCGATCCGGCAAAGTGCAAGCTCTGCCGTGAGTGCGAGGCTGTCTGCCCTACCGGTGCCATCCATTCAGTCAATTTCCCGAAGCCTGTGGACAAGGATGCCGTAAAGGCCCGCATAGCGGAGAGGAACAGGAAGGCAAAGGAGGCGGCGGAGGCTGCCAAGGCAGCAGAGGCTGCAGCAAAGCTTGTTGAACCTGAAAAGAAGGAGGAAAACAATGGCTAAGATAACATTCTCGATAGGTGGAGTCCACCCTTGTGACTCCAAGATCTCACGCGACTGCGCCATAGAGGTCCTTCCGCTCCCGAAGACCGTGTACATCTCCATGGCACAGCATCTGGGAGCTCCCGCAAAGCCTGTGGTCGCAGTTGGCGACAAGGTCAAGGCGGGACAGGTGATAGCCGAGCCGGGCGGATTCATCTCTGCTTTCGTACACTCTTCAGTGAGCGGCACGGTCAAGTCCATCGCTCCGCGCAAGGATCTGGCAGGCAATTACATGACCCATGTGGAAATCGAAGTCGAAGGGGATGAGTGGGCTGAAGGCATTGACCTTGGCGACAACCTCGTGACTCAAATACCTGAGGACAGGGCCTTCATACTCGACCGCATCAAATCCGCCGGAGTGGTCGGTCTGGGTGGAGCGACTTTCCCTACCCACGTCAAGCTGAATCCGGCACCTGGCAGCGTGGCGGAATGTCTGATCATCAACGGAGCCGAGTGCGAACCGTACCTTACCAGCGATTTCCGCATAATGCTCGAGAGGACAAAGGAAATCATCGTGGGCGCAGCCCTGATGCAGAAGGTCCTCGGCGGCTGCCGCTGCGTCATAGGCATAGAGGAGAACAAGCCGGAGGCGATTTCCGCAATGAGGAAAGCCCTTTCCGAACTCGGTTATGCCAATATCGAGGTACTCCCTCTGATGAAGAAGTATCCGCAGGGCGGTGAGAAGCAGCTCATCGACGCCGTGATGCACCGTCAGGTGAAATCCGGAGCGCTTCCTATCAGCGAAGGTGCTGTCGTTCAGAACGTTGCAACCGCACTTGCGGTATATGAGGCCGTGCAGAAGAACAAGCCGCTCGTGACCAACACCCTTACCGTGACCGGCAACTGCCTTCCGGTGGAGAAGCAGCACAACTATCTCTTCAGGATCGGTATGCCGCTGAGCTACATAGCCGAGCAGGCCGGAGGCGTGCCTCAGGAGGCCGCCAAGATTGTCAGCGGCGGACCTATGATGGGCAAGGCCATCGCAAATCTCGATGCCTGCACCGTCAAGGGCTCCTCTTCCATACTCTATCTCAGCGATGAGTCCACACGCAGGAAGGCCGAGTCAGCCTGCATACGTTGCGGCAAGTGCGCCGAAGCCTGCCCTATGGGTCTGGAACCATTCCTCCTGAGGAGGCTCGCTCTCGCAGGCAAGCTCGACGAACTCGAGCAGAATGCGGTTCAGGACTGTATCGAGTGCGGATGCTGTCTCTACAGCTGTCCGGCATACATCCCTCTGCTCGACATCATACGTCAGGCCAAGGTTCAGGTAATGGGAGTCATCCGTGCCCGCGCCGCAGCGGCAAAGGCTGCTGCTGAAGCCGCCAAGGCCGCAGCTGCAGAAAAGAAATAACGAATAACAGAAAATTTAGATATGGACAAATTACTGGTTTCTCCGAATCCGCACATCCATACTGCGGTCTCGACCAGGAGCCTCATGCGTGACGTGGTCATCGCCCTCCTGCCTGCCACCGTCGTGTCTATAGTCTTCTATGGACTGAGCATGCTTCTGGTGACGGCAGTCAGCGTGGTCTCCTGCGTGCTTCTGGAGTATCTCATCACCAGGTTCCTGCTCAAGAAGCCGTCGACCATATGTGACTGGTCTGCATCCGTAACCGGCCTGCTCCTTGCGCTGAACCTTCCTTCTACCACCCCTTGGTGGGTAGTGTTCATCGGCGCCGTGGTCGCCATAGGCGTCGCAAAGATGACCTTCGGCGGTCTCGGACAGAACGTCTTCAACCCGGCCATCGCCGGACGAGTGTTCCTCCTCATCTCCTTCCCTACGTATATGACGGACTGGAAGGCGCCCCAGGGCCTTTTCGGCGCTGATGCAGTGACCGGAGCGACACCTCTGGGACTCATCAAGGAGGGCCTTCTCCAGGGCCAGACCGTCACCGGCATAATGGCGGAGAACGGCTTCTCATACGGCCAGATGCTTTTCGCCAATGTCGGAGGCACGGCAGGTGAGATTTCCGCGATAGCCCTGCTTGCGGGCTTTGTGTACCTGCTTGTCCGCAGGGTCATCAGACCGCACATCACCCTTTCCATATGGGCGACCGTCGCCGTCGTTTCTCTCATCTTCTGGCTCTGTGCCCCTGAGCGTTTCACCGATCCTCTCTTCAACCTCCTCACCGGCGGTATGATACTCGGTTCCTGCTTTATGGCCACCGACTACGTCACCTCGCCTATGAGCGTCAAGGGCGGAGTCATATTCGGTGTGGGCATAGGCTTCATCACGATGATGATACGTTACTTCGGCTCATATCCTGAAGGCATGTCCTTCGCCATACTTATAATGAACGCTGTGGTTCCGCTCCTCAACATGTGGTTCCATCAGAAAAAATACGGGAGGGACTGATTATGGCAGTTAAATCCAATCTCGTGAATATGGTGGTCTGCCTTACCGCCACCTGTCTTGTCTGCGCAGCCCTGCTCGCAGGCGTGTATGCCCTCACTGCAGAGCCTATCGCCGCCACCAACGCGGCCATACTCAAGGCTTCCGTGAGCGCGGTGCTCCCTGAAGGGGGCGAGCTTTCCGAGTCCCGTCCGATCGAGGTCGGCGGACAGATGTCCGAATATTACGTCAGCACCGTAGACGGTGTTCCTGCGGCATATGCCGTCAAGTCCACCACGGTCGGTTTCGGCGGCCCTCTCACACTGATGGTCGGCATCACAGCTGACGGAGTCATATACAATACGTCGGTTCTTTCGCATTCGGAGACTCCTGGTCTGGGAGCGAAGTGCAGCCAGGATGAGCATTTCATGGCGCAGTGGAAGGGCTTCAATCCGGCGCAGAAGATACTCAAGGTCAAGAAGGACAACGGTGACGTGGATGCCATAACCGCTTCCACCATAACCTCGAGGGCATATGCCCTTGCGGTGCAGAATGCCGTGGATGCCGTAAAGAAGATAGGAGGATCAGAGAATGAACAGTAAACTTCAGCTTATAGTAAAGGGTCTGGTCAAGGATAACCCTACCTTTGTCCTCATCCTCGGTATGTGTCCTACCCTCGCGACGACCACTTCCGCAATGAACGGTCTGAGCATGGGTCTTGCGACTCTCTTCGTGCTGGTGCTTTCGAACATGGCCATCTCGGCCATCGCCCCGGTCGTGCCCGACAAGGTGCACATCCCTGTGTACATAGTCGTGATCGCGACCTTCGTGACTCTGCTCCAGTTCCTTATGCAGGCTTTCGTGCCTTCGGTCTATGCCACCCTCGGTCTCTTCATCCCGCTCATCGTGGTGAACTGCATCGTGCTCGGCCGCGCGGAGGCTTTCGCCAACAAGAACGGCATATTCGATTCCGCCCTTGACGGAGTGGGCGTCGGTCTGGGTTTCACCCTCTCGCTCACCGTCATCGGTATGGTCCGTGAAATACTCGGCAGCGGTTCCGTTTTCGGCTGGAAGTTCATCGCCGGCGACGGTATGCTTGCCTTCGTGATGGCTCCGGGTGCCTTCCTCGTGCTCGGCTATCTTATGGTATTGTTCAACAAGTTCCTCGCTAAGAAGTAGTTATGGAAATTCTGCTCATCATTGTTTCGGCGATATTCGTCAACAATATCGTCCTCGCGCAGTTCCTCGGAATCTGCCCGTTCCTCGGTGTGTCCAACAAGCTGTCCACCGCGACCGGAATGTCCGCAGCAGTCTGCTTCGTGATTACGCTCGCGACACTTGTCACTTACCTGATCAACAAGTACCTTCTCGTTCCGCTCAGTCTCACCTTCCTGCAGACCATAGCCTTCATCCTCGTGATTGCGGCTCTCGTGCAGATGGTCGAGATCGTGCTCAAGAAGGTCAGCCCTTCGCTCTACCAGGCGCTGGGTATCTTCCTTCCCCTCATCACCACCAACTGCGCGGTGCTCGGCGTTGCCATAAACGTAGTGACCAAGGAGTTCACCTTCGGTCTCGAGGCGCATATGCTGGGGCTTGGGGAAGCAGTGCTCTATGCTTTCGCGACTTCGCTGGGCTACGGCCTTGCGATGGTTCTCTTCGCGGGCCTGAGGGAGCACCTTTCAATGAATGACGTTCCCAAGGCCTTCAGGGGAGTTCCTATCGCTCTGATCACCGCTGGCATACTTGCAATGGCGTTCATGGGCTTCTCCGGAATTGCCTGAGCCCGCCTGGGGAACATCCAACAGTTTACTTATAACCAAACCTTTATTCAACATGAAGAAATTCATCATGGTTATCGCGGCAGTCCTCTGCTTGAGTTCTGCGGCATTCGCTCAGAGCAGGGCTCTGGGTGTACGTGCAACCTACGGCGCTGAGCTTTCATACCAGCACAGCATAGGTTCAAACTTCGTCGAGGCTGACCTCGGCTGGTTCAAGAACGGCTTCTATCTCACAGGAGTATATGACTTCGTCTTCGCATCAGAGGGCAATTTCAACTTCTACGCAGGACCGGGTGCCGCAGTCGGTTTTTACAACGACAATGAGTCAGATACCAGCGGCATCAACCTCGGTATCGCAGGCCAGCTCGGTCTCGAGTACAACTTCAACATTCCTCTCCAGCTCTCACTTGACTGGAGGCCTGTGTTCAACTTCATCCACGGCGGCTTCGGCTGGGAAGGCATCGCGCTCGGCATACGCTACAGGTTCTAGTCCTGTTTCCGATAATATCAGGGTGGCCACGCGGCCACCCTTTTTCGTTTTTGTAATTTATGGGAGGACCATGAATTTTTAATAACTTTGCCCATATGGATAAGAAATTTTCTCAGGATATTACGATCCCTTGCTATCAGACGGATGTGAATGGCCGTCTGAAGCCGGCGGCTTTCATGGATATGATGCAGGAGATGGCATACCTGGCGGCAACGGAACTGGGCTTCGGATACGAAGCCCTGCAGACCCACCATACCGCGTGGGTGCTTTCAAGGATGCATTTCACTTTCGACAACCCGCCTTCCTGGAGAGACAGGGTGCATATGGAGACCTGGCACAAGGGCCTCGACGGCCTGCTTTTCCTCAGGGATTTCCGCCTGCTTGACGACAGCGGCAAGGTAAGGCTCAGCTGCACCAGCTCCTGGATCGTGATTGATGTCACGACCCGCCGTCTCGTGCGCAGCGACAGCCTGGGAGGCATAGTGGCTGAGGATACCCAGTGTCACGAGGATGCCATCGCGACCCCGGCGCCGAAGCTGGCGATGCCTCGCGATGCGCAGGTGGAGAAGGTTTCCGAGCGCAAGGTGACTTTCTCGGATGTGGACCTCAACGGCCACGTGAACAACGTCCGTTACGTCGTATGGGCCACCGACTGCCTGCCTTACGAACTTATGGAACAGGGACGCCTGAGCGACGTGGTCATCAACTTCAACAGGGAAATACTCCCGGGCGAGACGGTGGAACTGTATATGGCGACCTCGGAGCAGGATGACCGCATGCTCTATTACATTGAAGGCAAGGTCGATTCCCGTCAGGCTTTCATTACAGAACTCAGCATAAGGAAATGATATGAAAAGACTTGCGTTTGTAGCGGCTCTGCTCCTGTCCTTCACTTGCCTGGCAGTAGCGCAGTCCAGGGCCTTCGGCCTGAGGGTCGGACACAATATGGAATTCAGCTACCAGTATGAGTTCAGCTATCCCCACTTCCTCGAAGTTGACCTCGGAATGGACACCACCGGCGCCAACGGCTTCGTCCTTACCGGAACCTACAACTGGGTACTCGCGAACCCCGCCTGGACCAGGGAAGGGGAGTGGACCTTATATGCCGGACCGGGTGCAAGCCTTGGCTATGTATATGACGTCAGGGGAAGCAGGAACGACAACAAGGCCGAGTTGATGACGGCTGTTGCCCTCCAGCTGGGTCTTGAGTACTGCATATGGGAGCATCTGGCCCTCTCGGCTGACCTGAGGCCTCTGATCGGCTTCCATTTCGGAAGCGGACGCTTCTACAGGAGCGGAATGTACGGCTTCATCCCGAGCCTTGCGGTGAGATACCGCTTCTAGCGGCTCCGGGGATGACTCAGTCCTGGTCCTCGACCCTGCGTATGCAGGCGCCGAGGGCATTGAGCCTGCCGTCTATGTCCTCGTAACCGCGGTCAATCTGTTCGATATTGTCTATCACGCTGGTGCCCTTGGCCGACATTGCGGCCAGCAGCAGGGCTATGCCCGCCCTGATGTCGGGCGAGAGCATCTTGCCCGCGCGGAGGCGGAAATTGTGGTCGTGGCCGATCACCACGGCCCTGTGAGGGTCGCAGAGTATGATCTGCGCGCCCATGTCTATGAGCTTGTCCACGAAGAACAGCCTGCTTTCGAACATCTTCTGGTGAATCAGGACGCTGCCCCTGCACTGAGTTGCGACCACCAGCATCACGCTCAGCAGGTCCGGGGTCAGGCCCGGCCAGGGCGCATCCGCTATGGTCATGATCGAACCGTCCAGGAAAGAGTCGATGACATAGCTCTCCTGTGCCGGCACGAATATGTCATCGCCCCTCTGCTCCAGCCTGATACCCAGCCTCCTGAACTGCTCGGGGATTATGCCCAGGTTCTCATATGAAGTGTCCTTGATGGTTATGGAGCTTCTGGTCAGCGCCGCCATTCCTATGAAGGAACCGACCTCGATCATGTCCGGGAGTATTACGTGGGACGCCCCGTGGAGACGCTCGACGCCATATACCGTAAGGAGGTTCGAACCTATGCCCTCGATTCTCGCACCCATCGCGCAGAGAAGCCGGCAGAGCTGCTGCACGTAAGGTTCGCAGGCGGCATTGTATATGGTGGTCTTGCCCTTTGCCAGGGATGCGGCCATCACTATGTTCGCAGTACCGGTCACGGAGGCCTCGTCCAGCAGCATGTAGCAGCCCGTAAGGCCTTCAGGGGCAGTCAGATGGTAGGCCTTGCGCTCATAGTCATATTCCTGCGAGGCGCCCAGGTTCTCCATGCCGGAGATATGGGTGTCTACCCTGCGGCGTCCTATCTTGTCACCGCCCGGCTTCGGAAAATACACCCTGCCGAAACGCGCCAGCAGCGGACCGGCTATCATCACCGAGCCCCTCAGCTTCGCGCAGAGCCTGACGAACTCCGACGATTCGATGTAGTCGAGGTCCAGCTCGTCCGCCCTGAACGTCCAGCAGCCCTTGCCGCATTCCCTGACCTTCACGCCCATACCCTTGAACAGACCTATCAGGTTCCTGATGTCCAGGATGTCCGGGACATTGGATATGGTGACCTCCCCATCGGTGAGGAGCACTGCGCTCAATACCTCCAGCGCTTCATTCTTCGCGCCCTGGGGCCTGATTTCGCCACTGAGGGTGTGGCCGCCTTCTATGATGAACGATGACATATTATATCAGTTAGACGTGTTCTACTTCTCTTTCCAGGCATATGCCGAAGCGTTCCAGCACCGATGCCCTTATCTTCTCCTCAAGCCGGCATATTTCCCCTGGAGTGGCGTTGCCGTCGGCATTCACCAGCACCAGCGGCTGCTTTTCCCAGACTCCCGCTCCGCCTTCCCTGCGGCCTTTCCATCCGCAACTGTCTATCAGCCAGGCGGCCGGAACCTTGATGCTGCCGTCCGGATTCTCGAAATGAGGGACAGGCGCCCCGCACTTCTCCTGCAGTTCCCTGAAGAAGTCCGCGCCAACGGCAGGATTGCGGAAATAGCTTCCCGCACTGCCCACCCTGGACGGTGACGGGAGCTTTTCATCCCTTACGCCAATGATGGTCCGGCGTATCATTTCAGGAGTGAAGGCTAAGCCCTGCTCTCCCGAAGCCTCCGGATACTCCCCTGCCAGACGCGCGGACAGGTTGCCATATTCAAGACAAGGGGAGGCCTCGCGGCTGAGCATGTAGTTGACGGCTGTCACGACGTAACGGCCCTTGCCTTCATTCTTGAAGTAGGAGTCGCGATAGGCGTAGCGGCATTCGTCACGGCTGAAAGTTCTCATTGTATGTTCCTGAAGATCATAGCATTCCACGTTCAGGACCAGTTCGGAGACCTCCCTTCCGTAGGCGCCTATGTTCTGGACTGCCGCCGCTCCGCATTCTCCGGGTATGGACGAAAGGTTTTCGGGACCCCATAGCCCCCTGGCGGCACAAAGGGCGCAGAAATCATCCCACACCACGCCTGCTCCGACCCTCAGGCATATAGCGTCCTGATGCGGAACCTCTTCGACAAAACGTATGCGCGAATGCAGCACCGTACCGCTGAAATCCTTGGTAAAGAGGAGGTTGCTGCCTCCTCCCATATGCAGGAAAGGCCGCGGCAGGCTGCTGTCCCGGGAAATGGACTCCAGCTCCGCGACATCGTCATATTCCACAAGGCAGGCGGCTTTCACCTTCATTCCGAAGCTGTTCCTCCCGCTCAGGTCCGCATCATATACAATGTCCATAATATGCAAATATAGGAATCTTGGGCACAATTGAAAAGAGCAGTGGTCCGCGTGTGCGGGAACAATGCGTCAGAGCTCGATCCATCTGACCGAAGGGTCCCGCTTCCACCAGCTCAGCTGCTTGCGCGCATAGTGGCGTGTGTTCCTCTGTATCAGGGAGATGGCTTCGTCCAGCGACTGCGGCAGCCCAGGAGTGTCAAGCCCGTCTTCGCGGTCCAGCCAGTCGAAAATCTCGCTGTAGCCAACGGTTCTCAGGGCAGGCAGTTTCCTGAATTCCATCAGGCCGCGCACTTCCTCCACCAGACCTCTGTCCACCATGTCCCGCACCCTTGCGTCTATCCTGCGGTAAAGCTCCTCCCTCGGCCTGGTCAGGCATATCTTCTCTATCTCGAAATCCCTTTCCTTGCGCCTTCCGGCCTTGAACGACGAAAACGGCCTGCCCGTCAGCAGGCACACCTCCACGGCCCTGAGCACCCTCTGCGGGTTTGCGATGTCAATGCTTGAATATGCCGACGGGTCCAGCCGCTTCAGGTCCAGCCTCAGCGACTCCACCCCTTCCTCCCTGATGCGCCGGGACAGTTCCTCCCGGAGCTCCTCGTCCGCAGGCGGCATCTCGTCCAGCCCGTTGCAGACCGCATCGGCATAGAAAGCCGAACCGCCGGTCATCACCAGCGTCCCGTGCCCTTCCTCGAAGAGCCTGCCGATGAGTTCCAGAGCCTCGGTCTCGTACATTCCGGCGGTATATGGCCGGTGTATGGTATGTGTCTGTATGAAATGGTGCCTGACGGCGGAAAGCTGTTCCGGTGATGGAACGGCGGTGCCTATGGTCATTTCCCTGTATATCTGCCTAGAATCGCAGGATATGACGGGGGAGCCGTGCCTTATGGCAAGGTCCAGGCACCACTCCGACTTGCCTACGGCCGTAGGCCCGGTGACCAGGATGAGTTTCCTAGAAGCCACCCTCGTCCTCGTCGTAGATTTCCTTTCCGTCCTCGTCGTCCTCTTCTTCTTCAGAGTCCCCGATATCGTCCAGGTCTTCGTCCTCGCTGTCGTCACCGCCCAGAAGAGCGGCAAGCAGATTCTTGCCCTGAGGCGGAACCTTCTTGCTTTCAGGAAGATCCTCGTAGGCTACATAGCCGTTCTCGAACTCCGCAGGGACAGGACCCTTGCTCTCGGCCAGGGCAGGGTAGGACATGCCCGGGGTCTCGTCGCATTCTCCCTCATAGTCCACTATGACGGACTTCTTGTTCGGGACGTCGTAGAAATACCTGAATGAAGTTATGCCCTTTGCGACCGTGTCTGCGAGCGACACCTCGTCCACGGTGCCATATCCAAGGTCGAACATCGAGTAGCGCGCCACCAGGGAGCCGTCCTTTGCGAGGGCCTTGAACTGGATGAGCTGGTCCTGGGCGAATTCCAGATCCCTCCTGAGGATGATGTGGAAGTCGTAGAGAGATGTGTTCGGCCTGAGCTGATAGACTCTGGTGAAACCTTTGATTCCTGACAGTGAAACCCTATATCGTAGTACCATATGGTTATTTTTGGAAAACGCCGTCAAAGGTAATAAAAAATCCTTATTTTTGGGGACACCATCATCGAAGTTGAAAATGGAGGAAATAAGGGACGAGTACAGGAGCGTGGCGGACAGGGCCGAAGGGCTTTTCAAGGACAAGGGCAGCAGGTTCATCTCGCTGGCCTATCCGGTGGAGACCGAGGACCAGGTGCGGGAAATCGTGGCTTCCGTGAAGAAGGAGTATCACGACGCCCGGCACCACTGCTATGCCTACCGCCTCGGCTGCGGGGGCGAGAAATACCGGGCGAACGATGACGGGGAACCTTCCGGCTCATCTGGACGCCCCATACTCGGGCAGATCGACTCCCGGGAGCTCAGTGACGTGCTCGTGGTGGTGGTCAGATACTTCGGCGGGATAAAACTCGGCATACCCGGCCTCGTCAGGGCCTACCGTACGGCCACGGCAGACGCCCTGGACAACGCCGGAACGGCCACCAAGATTGCCGGACGCAACTACTCCGTGGAATTCGGGTATATGGCGATGAACCAGGTGATGAAGGTCCTCAAGGATATGGACCTGCCCCAGAGCGCCCAGGATTTCGGGGAACGCTGCAGCCTCAGGACCCGGGTCAGGCTGTCGGCGGAGGCCGATTTCCGTGACAGAATGGAGCATATTTCCGACTGTGGGATAAAAATGTTAGAATAATGCTTGCATAATCTGAAAAAACGTTATCTTTGAAACGTTTTTGGCTATCAGAAACAATACTTGACAAACACTGTTATCAACTACTGTAATATGGGTAAAGTACACGTATTCAACGCCGGCCCCTGCATACTCCCTCAGGTGGCCATCGACAATGCAATCGAGGCATTGAAGGATTTCAAGGGCACGGGTGTCTCAGTTCTTTCCATTTCCCACAGGACCAAGGAGTGGGAAGCCACAATGGACGAGTGCAGGGCGCTCTGGAAGGAGCTCCTCCATATTCCTGACACACACGAGGTCGTATTCCTCGGCGGCGGTGCCAGCCTGCAGTTCCTCTATGTGGCGATGAACTTCCTCGAGAAGAAGGCTGCCTATCTTGACACGGGCGTATGGGCTCACAAGGCTCTCAAGGAGGCCCAGGGCATAGGCGAGGCATATGCCATAGCCTGCTCGAAGGACAGGAACTACAGCTACATCCCAAAGGGTTTCGAGATTCCTGCCGACCTGGACTACCTGCACATCACCACCAACAACACCATATACGGTACCGAGATAAAGACTGACATCGACTGTCCTTGTCCTCTCATCGCCGACATGTCCTCAGACATAATGAGCCGTCCTGTGGACGTGAGCAAGTATGACCTCATCTACGGAGGCGCGCAGAAGAACGTCGGCCCTGCGGGCGTGATCTTCGCCATCATCAGGAAGGACGCTCTCGGAAGGGTCAGCAGGTACATCCCTACCATGCTTGACTACCGCACCCATATCGACAAGGAGTCCATGTTCAACACCCCTCCTGTCTTCTCCATATTCATGATGAACGAGACCCTCAAGTGGCTCAAGAGCATAGGCGGAGTCGAGGCCATACACGAAATCAACAGGAAGAAGGCCGAACTCCTCTACGGCGAGATCGACCGCAACTCCCTCTTCGTGGGTACTGCCGCTCCGGAGGACCGTTCTCTGATGAACGTATGCTTCGTGATGGCTCCGGGCAAGGAGGAACTCCAGGACGAGTTCATGGCCTTCGCCAAGGAAAGGAAGATGGTGGGCATCAAGGGCCACCGCAGCGTGGGCGGCTTCAGGGCATCCCTCTACAACGCCTGCCCTATCGAGGACGTACAGGCTCTCGTGGACTGCATGAAGGAATTCGAAGAACTCAAGAAATAACAGGAAATGAAAGTTTTGCTTGCAACCCAGAAGCCGTTCTCCGCAGCGGCTGTGGCCGGAATCGAGGACATACTCACCAAGGCCGGACACTCTCTCGTGAAACTTGAGAAATATGCTGACCAGTCGGAACTTGTGGCTGCCGTAGCCGATGTGCAGGCCCTCATAATCCGTTCCGACAAGGTTACAGCCGAAGTGCTTGACGCGGCTCCTGAAATGAAGATAGTCGTTCGCGCGGGCGCGGGATTCGACAACGTCGACCTCGAGGCCGCGACTGCTCACGGCGTGGTCGTGATGAACACCCCGGGACAGAACTCCAACGCAGTGGCGGAGCTCGCCATCGCGATGATGATATTCATGAGCCGCGGACAGTTCACCCCGGCTACCGGAAGCGAGATTATGGGCAAGACCCTCGGTGTCCAGGCATATGGCAACGTGGGCAGGCTGGTCGGAAGGAAGGCTGAGGCCCTCGGTCTCAAGATTATGGCCATCGACCCGTTCATCCCTGCCGACAAGATCAGGGAACTCGGTGCGGAACCGGCTGAGAATCTGGAGCATATGTACGCATCCAGCGACTTTGTCTCCATCCATATCCCTGCGACTCCGCAGACCGTACGTTCCATCGGCTACGACCTCATCACCCGTATGCCTAAGGGCGCCTGCCTCGTGAACACCGCGAGGAAGGAGGTAATCGATGAGGAAGGCCTGATGAGGGCTCTCGAGGACAGGCCGGACCTCAAGTACGTCGCTGACGTGGCTCCGGACAACTATGAGGCGCTGCGCGAGAAGTTCGGAGTCAGGGTTTTCGCTACCCCTAAGAAAATGGGCGCTCAGACAGCCGAGGCAAATATGAACGCAGGTCTCGCCGCTGCGAGCCAGATAGTGGATTATTTTGAAACAGGAAACACCCGTTTCCAGGTAAACAGATAGCAATATGGTAAGAGTTAAACCATTCGCGGCCATCAGGCCTCCAAAGAACCTTGTCACCGAAGTGGCGGCACCACCTTATGATGTCCTTAACTCACAGGAAGCCAAGGCTATGGCAGGGGAGAAGTCCCTGCTACATATCACCAAGCCGGAAATTGACTTCGAGCCTATGCTCGAGGAACACGACCAGAGGGTATATGACAGGGCCGTGGTGAATTTCAAGGAGTGGCAGGAGAAAGGCTGGCTCGTCAGGGACGACAAGCCTTGCTACTATGTCTATGCGCAGACCATGGACGGCCGCACCCAGTACGGTCTCGTTCTCTGCGCCCATACCGACGACTACTCCGAGGGACGCATCAAGAAGCACGAGCTCACCAGGAAGGACAAGGAGGATGACCGCATGATTCACGTCCGCATCCAGAACGCCAACATCGAACCGGTGTTCTTTGCCTACAAGGACAATGCGGAACTCAACGCCATAGTCGCTGCGGCGGCAGCTGCGGCACCTGAATATGACTTCGTGGATGAGAACGGTTTCGGCCACAGGTTCTGGCCTATACGCGACCAGCAGGTGATCGACAGGATCACCGCCATATTCACTGATGAGGTTGACGCCTTCTATGTTGCTGACGGTCACCATCGTACGGCTGCGGCTGCAAGGGTGGGCGCCGAAAAGAGGGAGCAGAATCCTTCTCATACCGGCAATGAGGAGTACAACTACTTCATGACCGTATGCTTCCCTGAGAGCCAGCTCAAGATCATCGACTACAACCGCGTGGTCAAGGATCTCAACGGCCTGGATGAGGCCGGCCTGCTCAAGGCTCTGGAAGAGGACTTCACTGTGAGGGAGGAAAGTTGCGCGCAGCCATATTCCCCTGCAAGGCTCCACGAGTTCTCGATGTATCTCGGCGGCAAGTGGTACAGCCTCGCCGCGAAAGACGGCCGTTATGACGACAATGACCCTATAGGTGTGCTCGATGTGACTATCCTCTCCCGTCTCGTGCTTGACAAGATTCTGGGCATCAAGGATCTGCGTACCGACAAGAGGATTGACTTCGTGGGCGGTATCCGCGGTCTGGGCGAACTCAGCCGCAGGGTCGACAGCGGAGAGATGAAGGTTGCGTTCGCGCTTTACCCTGTGTCGATGGCCCAGCTCATCGCCATAGCTGACAGCGGCAACATCATGCCTCCTAAGACCACCTGGTTCGAGCCTAAGCTCCGCTCAGGTCTCGCCATCCACACTTTGGACTGAGCATGTTCAAAAAATTAAATCTTTCCGCATGTTTTGGCACGCAATTGGCAATATCAGTTGACGAAACGCATAAGCTGATTCAAATAATGCTGAATAGATGAACACTTTTTGCCGCGGCCGGTCGTGAGATCTGCCGCGGTTTCTCTTTGTTCCCCACCTTCTTCTACAGGTTGTTCTTTTTTCTGATGATGCTCAGTCCATCCCTCACAGGGAGTATGACGACCTCGACCCTCGGGTCCGCCACGACCATATCGTTGAACTCGGCTATGCCCCGGGTCTGCTTGTCCGAAGGTATAGGGTCCTGGTACAGTTTTCCGTCCCAAAGCACATCGTCGGCCAGTATGCAGCCGCCCTCCTCCAGCATATCCATGACCAGACGGTAGTAGTCGCAGTATTCCCTCTTGTTGGCGTCGATGTACACGAGGTCATATTTCCGGCCTTCTTCCCTGAGTTTCAGCAGCGTGTCCTTGGCGTCGCCTATGTGCAGGCTTATCTTTCCGCTTACCCCGGCCTTTTCCCAGCCTTCGCGTATGAGGTCTTCAAGTTCGTCGTTGATTTCCAGCGCGTCCAGATGGCCGTCCTCCCCGAGGCCATATGCAAGGCAGATGGACGAGTAGCCCGTGAAGGTTCCGATTTCGAGTATGTTGCGGGCTTTCAGGAATTCCGCCATAAGCGTGAGAAAACGCCCCTGGACGGCTCCGGAAAGCATTCTCGGGTAGTTTGTCCTGATGTAGGTCTGTCTTTCCAGCCAGCCGAGAGCCTCGCCCGCGGGGGTGCTGTGTTCCTTGAGATATTTCTCTTCCGTGCTTTCCATTACAAGAATACCAGTGTTGAAAGGTTCGGGTTTCCGAAGATGCGGCAGCACATCTGCCTGATGTCCTCGGCGCTTATTTCTTCTATGAGACTGCGTACGCTGTTGTCGGATGCGACTTTCCCGAAGGCCAGCAGGCTCTTGCCCATGCTCAGGCACTGGCTCTCCCCGTTGTCGGAACTGATGGAGAGCTGTCCCAGCAGCTGCTTCTTCGCAGCCTTGAGCCTGGCCTCGGACATAGGGGTCTCCATCATCCCGCGGAGTATCCTGTCCATCGCCTTGCGGCATCTGTCCAGATTCTGCCTGTCGCAGCCCAGGCTTATCGCCATTATGCCGGTATCGGAATATTGGGTATATGACGACTCGACGCCGTAAACCCATCCGTTCTTTTCGCGCAATATGTTGTTGAGTAATGAGTTGGATGCCGGACCCGCGAGTATGTTGCCCGTCAGTATGGCGCAGACTCTCGCGTGCTCCTCATAGAGTGAGGGAGCGAGATAACCGGTGACGGCATTGGCTTCGTGGTTCTTCTTCTCTATGCTCAGGTCGAACTTCTCGGGGCTTGGGAGATAGTAGTCCGGACCCTCGGGCGGCTTCACTCCCGCGATAGGGCAGTTCCGTTCCGGGGCGATACCCTGCTTTGCCGGATCCACAGCCTGCGTCATTGAGGCCGGACCCTGCGCCGCTTGGAGCATTCCCTGCGGGAACCATTTGTCCATCAGCCTGAGCAGCATGGCCTCCAGCTTTTCCTCCTCGAAATCTGCGACTACTGAGAAGACCATCGCTTCCGGCCTGAAGTTCCTGGCCACGAACGCGGTGAGTTCATCCGAAGTGATTTTCCTGACCGACTGGCTTGTGCCCAGTATGGGCCCGGAGAGGGGATGGCCCTTGAACAGCATGCCTTCGAAACGGTCATATACGTCGTCCGAAGGGCTGTCCTTGTAGGACTGGATTTCTTCGAGTATCACGCCCCGCTCGACCTCGATCTCCTGTGCGGGAAAGCTCGGGCAGGATGCCAGTTCCATAAGCAGGGAAGCCGCCTTGCGCAGGTCCTCCTTGAGCACGGTCGAATGCAGGACTATCTCCTCCTTGGTGGTGAAAGCGTTCAGTTCGCCACCCAGTCTGTCAAGATAACTGTTTATGCTTGAGGCGCTTCTGTGGGCGGTTCCCTTGAACAGCGCGTGTTCCGTGAAATGGGCTATGCCGCTGCTGAAGCCTTTCTCGTTCCTGGTCCCGCAACGTATCCCGAGGGAGCAGTAGGCCACTGCGGACCCGCTCCTCCTGACGGCATATGACATGCCGCAGGCCGCTTTCCCGCAAATCATTCCGCCCCTTTGGTCAAAGTCCTGATGTCTTTCTTGAGGAAGCCCTTGTCCTCGGGCGAGGCTATCTTGTGCTTGCGGAAATAGTACAGGTCGTGCGTCCTCGCGTCAAGCAGCATCTTGTAGCACACGCCCGTTGAGGCATTCACCGGGAATATGGTATATCCCACAGCAGTGTCCGCAGTGCCGTAATGGATCGCATCCGCCGCATCGGTGCTGTCATAAATCCTGCCCTCAAGGCATTTCCCGCGGGTTTTCCCGTCCACCGGCCCGAGGTCATATTCATCGAATATGAGTTTGAGTCCGTCTTTAGGCATCTTGGTGACCATGGTGCTGACGTTCTTGAAGCCGTCGCTGAGTGAGCGTTCGACATATTCCTGCATAATGTCCAGAAGTGCAGGCATATACGAGCCTTCCCTGCCGGTGAATCCGTCAGAGGGGCAGAACGGGAAGGTCACTGCCTCGAGCATCGAATCGATGTCGTCGGAGCCGCCCTTGGCCAGACGGAGGTAGTTGATGCCGTCGTCGCGCGTCACCATATACAGGAAATAGAAGTTGTCGTTGCTTCGGAGCTTGCGGAAGTCCTCCATGCCGCAGAACTCGTATGGGGAAAGCCACCAGGAGTTCTTCACGGCGTCTCTCAGGGCGAGGCTGCAGAGGTCGTCGCCGCCGAGCACGACTTTCACCGTTTTGTTCTGTACGTCAATGAGTTTGTCTTTCTTCGTGCTTATGGTTACCTGGACTATGTCTTCCTTCTTCCCCTGGGCCTGCATCAGCCCGCAGGAAAGGACAAGCACGGAGAGGAATATGGCGGTGATTCTTTTCATCAGACAAGTGTGTTAACACACAAAGTTACGAATTTTTTTATGTACATTTGTGAAATATGTACACTGTATCAGCACGCAAATACAGGCCGGATTCCTTTGAATCGCTCATCGGCCAGGACACGATAGTCAAGACTCTGAAGAATTCCGTCATCAGGGGGCAGCTCGCGCACGCCTACCTTTTCTGCGGCCCGCGAGGAGTGGGAAAGACCAGCGCTGCGAGAATATTCGCCAAGACCATCAACTGCGCCCATCCGGGGGAGGATATGGAACCTTGCGGCGAATGCGAGTCCTGCCGTTCTTTCCAGGAGGGCAGGTCCTACTGCATACATGAGCTTGATGCCGCTTCCAACAACAGCGTGGAGGATATAAAGGCGCTGATAGAGCAGGTCAACATCCCTCCTCAGGTCGGCCGTTACAGCGTGTTCATCGTGGATGAGGTGCATATGCTTTCGAACCAGGCGTTCAACGCTTTCCTCAAGACTCTGGAGGAGCCGCCGGCACACGCCATATTCATACTTGCCACCACCGAGAAGCACAAGATACTCCCGACCATACTTTCCCGCTGCCAGACCTATGATTTCAACAGGATAAGCATTGCGGATATGGTTACGAACCTCAGGTCCATTGCGGACCGGGAGGGCATCACCATCGGGGACGAGTCCCTGCACGTGATAGCGTCCAAGGCTGACGGCGCCATGCGTGACGCCCTCACCATATTCGACCAGACGGTTGCCTTCTGCGGCACTGAGGTGAAGTATGAGGAGGTGCTGCACAATCTCAACGTGCTTTCGCATGAGCACTGTTTTGCGCTGGTGGACGATTTTCTCAGGGGTGACCATGCTGCAGCCCTGCTGAGGTTCTCGGACATACTTGCCAGGGGCTTCAATGCCCTTCATTTCGTGTCTGCCCTCAGCAGCCATCTGAGGAATCTGGCGGTTGCCCGCACCGACGGGCTGGATGCGCTCCTTGAGGCTCCGGATTCTCTTAAGGCGCAGTACAGGGAGCAGGCCGGACGCTGCACGATGAAGTTCATTTATGACGCGCTTGCCGTCACGACCTCCTGCGAGGCCGGCTATAGGAGCAGCATCAATCCGAGGCTGCACGTGGAGTTCGCCCTTATGAAACTGGCATATCTGGGCGGCAACGGCAACCTTGCCGGCGAAGCGGCCGTTCCGTCCGGAACCCAGAAGGTTGCAGGCCAGGCTGTTGCCGGCGAAGCTGGACGTATAGGACAGGCTTCTTCTGGGGAAGTCGGGCGTATAGGACAGTCGGCCGCAGGACAGGCTTCTTCTGGAGAGGTCGGG
>JAEDLE010000001.1 GCA_016295455.1 Bacteroidales bacterium | reverse complement strand
AGGTCGGAAAACGGAAGTAGGAAGAAAACTTTCGTTTTCCTCCTACTCGATTGTGAAGTTCATTTGGGGAACGTAATGCGTCTCTGGCGTAAGTGTCCGGTGAGATACATTTTATGTCAAGGCCCTGATAAGCGGACTGACGGTCTGAAGGTTATCCTTAGCGCCGACAAATCGGCATATTCGTACATATGCCCTGCGGTTCGATAGTGTCCGGGCGTCGTCAAATACGCCTTCGTCGAGCATCTGCCGGTAGGTGAGCCTGACTTGCTCGCGGCTGGAGGCGTCGTTGAGTTTGCCGAACTGCTTGCTCATGCCGCGGAGTATCGCCCATTTGATATGGCGGCTCCAATGTCTCATCTGGTAAGGCGTTGCCTTTTCCCTGTAGGTCAGGTAGGTGATGTTGATGGCGCGGAGTACGTTCTGCTGTACGCTTGCCGCCCTTGACCCTTTCATTATTGAAGACGGATTCGGGTAGTAGTAATACAGTGGCAGATGGGTTATGGTTACGCGTAAGCTTTTCAGCATCATCTCTGACCACCAGTTGATGTCTTCGAAGGTCATGCCTTTGATGAAGCGCAAGTCTCCGGTGGTGGACCTGCGGAGCAGGAACTTGAATACGTGATTGTGCTTGATTGCCCAGGATATGTGCGGATGGTTCCAGTCCGAGCAGTGCCCGATGAGGTTGTCGGAGCTGTGGCAACGGATTTTGTCGGGATTGTAGCGTTTGCCGTATCGCCATGGAACTGAGGTAATCGGGTCCTTGTGCAGCAGACGGCAGAGTTTGACCTGCTGGTTACGGTAGAGACTGTCCCTGTACCAGGTGACTATGTCGGATTTGTGCTTTTCGGCGAGATGGACGCCTATCTCCAGCGTTTGGGGATGGATGAAGTCGTCGGAGTCTATGAACATGTAAAACTCCGCATCCGCGATGTCCAATCCTACGTTGCGGGCATCTGAAAGTCCTCCGTTCTCTTTGTGTATCACCAGGAAACGACTGTCTTTGGCTGCGTAGCTGTCGAGAATTGCGGGACAGCCGTCGGGGCTTCCGTCATCTACGCATATGGCGCGCCAGTCACTGAATGTTTGTGCGAGTATGCTGTCGAGGCAACGTCTCAGAAACGGTTCAACTTTGTATACGGGAATGATAATGTCGACCTTATGCATCGGTGTTTTCCGTTGGCGTTTTACGATGTTTTTAAATAAGGATACAGCAGGTCTAGATTTTTTTCGTCTATAGGTCGCAAAGGTAGAAGATTATTTCTGAATATGCAAATGTTGCGTTCTGAGTGGGGGCGGGAATGGGAGGAGTGGGCGGGATGGTTTTTTGAAGGGTTTGTCGTTGGGTTTTGTGTTTGGTTGGGTGTTTGGCATTGTACCTGGCTGTGTGCTTGGCTTTGTACCTGGAACGGAGGGTCCGGTTCTGGCGTTGTCCATTGTTGGTTGGCGTTCCCGGTGGAAGAAGTTTGCTGCTACCTGGAACGTGGAGGAGGAGCAGGAAGGGTTCTGTTCGTGGTGGGTGTGCCAGGTGGAAGTGGAATGGGTACACCTGGAACGGAGGGTGTGAACTGGGAAGGTTCTGTTCAAGGTAGGCGTGCCAGGTGGAAGGGGAAGGTGTTCCAGGTGGAAAGGAAGGTGGAATATGGTTACGGAAGGTCGTTCTACAGGTTTACCCAGATTATGGCCATAAGGAACAACGGCTCCCCCAGATTCCGTATTCGATATAAAGGATTTGAATCCGTTTTTTCCAGCGGTACGTCCTATTCCTCCTGCTTTTGTCGGGCACGATGTCGCTCGTGATGTCGCTCGTGGCCCGGAGGATGTGGATTCTTTGGAATCATTGATAATCAATAGGAAAGCCCATTCCGGGGCTGTTGATGAATCCCGTATCGGACAAATATCGGACAAATTGTTGTGTGATTCGGAAGGGATGACGTCGCTGCGCTCCGTTTTCCCTACCTCCGCGGGCCGTCATCGACGGTGGGGCGCAAATCGCCGTTCTGCTGCGCAGAACTGCGTTTTTGTATTGCCTCCTCTCTTTTGAGAGCGAGCTCTCAACGTTCGGAGACAATACAAAAATCGCCCGGGAAGCCGGGCGATTTGCTTGTGTCGTGATTCGGTTGGGATTCGAACCCAAGACCCACAGCTTAGAAGGCTGTTGCTCTATCCAGCTGAGCTACCGAACCGTCCCTCATTTCTTGCAGGATGTTCCTGCCGTACAGAAATGGACTGCAAATATACGAATTATTCCTTTATTGCAAAGAATTCAATTGCGTTTTGTTTTTGGCAGACTTCTTACTTGCGCCATTATGAAGGATTCCTTCCACCTGGCACACCCACCGACCCTGCAATCCCTCCGGGGCCATCCATCCGTTCCAGGTAGAATCAAACCTTGTCCACCTGGCACGCCAACCATTGATTAGAACTATTCTATGGCAGACCCCCGTTCCAGATGGAAAGACCACACGAGCGGAGGAGATGGTCCACGAATCCGGGGGAAGCTTCCACCCACAAAAGTCCTTTCACCGGGCACAGCCACCGCCCCTGCAATCCCTCCGGGGTCATCCCTCCGTTCCAGGTAGAATCAAAGTGCGTACACCTGGCACGCCAACCATTGATTAGAACTATTCTATGGCCAACCTCCGTTCCAGGTGGAATCAAAGTGCATCCACCTGGAACAGTATGTATCCCTGCAACAACGCCTGATCCATCCCTCCGTTCCCGGTGGAATCAGACTGCGTCCACCTGGCACACCGACCATTGATTAGCTATATTCTATGGCCAACCTCCGTTCCAGGTGGAAAGACAAATTCAGGAGTGACCAAATGTGATCGGGAATGGTATCCTGCAGAAAGCAAAAGGCGGTGGACGCAACCGCCTACCGCCTATCTTTTCTCCAATCCCGGCCTATCGTCTATCCTTTCCCGGCCAATCGTCTATCCTTTCCCCGCCAATCATCTATCCTTTCCCCTCCAATCATCTATCCTTTCCCTCCAATCATCTATCCCATCCCTGCCTGCTGGCCGGCCAATCGTCTATCCTTTCTCCTCCAACCATCAATCCTTTCTCCTCCAACCATCAATCCTTTCCCCTCCAACCATCTATCCCATCCCCGTCAACCGTCTATCCCATCCTCATCCCTTGCTTCTGCCCAGATGTTCCAGGATTCCGACCAGGGTTATGCCCAACAGGGCGAAGATGATGGCGCCGGCGGTATGCGGGTCTCCCAGGAGGGGAGTGAGGCTCTGGCCTGCATCGCTGATGGCCTCGACGGCCTGGCGGGCTGCCTCGCTGTCCATTCCGCGGCTGATGAATTCAGCCCTCACCAATGCCGCCTTGTCGCTCCATGGCCATACTTTTACCAGCGAACCGGTCACGAAGCCCACGAGGACCAGCATGGTCTGGGACTCATAGCGCCCGAGCAGCCAGTGCAGGCACTTCGAGAAGGCCAATATGCCTATCGCACAGCCGATTCCGAACACTGCCAGCACAGGCAGGTTCATCTGGTTGATGGCGGACATTATGTATTCGTATTTCCCGAGAATCAGCAGCACGAAACTGCCTGAAATGCCCGGCAGTATCATCGTGCATATGGCTATGGCGCCGCAGATGAATATGAACCACAGGTCGTCCGGGGTCTGTGACGGGGACAGGGTGCAGATCACCACTCCGGCTGCAAGTCCCAGCAGGGTCCACAGTGCGTCCGTGGCTTTCCAGCCCTTGTGGCTCACCAGCATCACCACCGCGCTTGCGGCTATCATCCCGAAGAAGAACGCCCAGGTCTGAACCGGGAATCTCTCCAGCACGACCTCCATCAGTTTCGCCAATGAGAATATGCTGGCGAGGACTCCGATTGCCAGCGCGAGCAGGAACCGGCCGTCTATAGCTTTCCAGAACTCCTTCCACCGGCCCTTGAGCAGACATTTCCAGGTGTGGGGCTCCATCACTGAGTTGAGGCTGTCCACTATTCTTCCGAATATGCCGGTGAGGAGTGCGATTGTGCCTCCTGACACTCCCGGAATCACATTCGCGGCTCCCATACAGTAGCCTTTGATAGCGACCATTATGTCGCCGATGAGCTTTTTCATCATGCTCCGATGTTTCTAAGATACTTTTTCACTCCCTTGAACACTTCCAGCTGCGAGGTCTCCCTGCCGGGAGCGTCCGCCACCACCATGTCGAATATGCGTCCGGGAATCTGGCAGCGTCCGATTTTGAATCTGGCCCTGCTGCAGGTCGCCATATACTCGATAGGGAAGTCCGTGCCTTTGATGAGGGAGATGAACAGTTCCGGGTTGAGGTTCTCGAGCAGCTTCATCTTTTCCTCCGAAGGCTTGCCGTACCAGTTGACGTCCCTTTCGAGCACGGTGTTGGTGATGCTGGTTATGAGCCTTTCGCCGCTGCCGATTTTCCTGAAGTCGAAGAAGAATATCTCTCCCTTGATGCCGTTCTCCCTGTAGAAGGAGAGTATGGCTTCCTTGCAGGCGTCGAAACTGGTGTCCTCCACGTCGATGAAGGTCACGGCGGTCTTTACCGACGAAACCGGCGTTATCGCTGTCTGTACGGGGCTGGCGTTCTTCTTGAGCGCCCTGCGTCTGAATATGCCTTTGATGCTATCGAACATCTGATTCCGGGGTGTTTGCGGCAATGAGCTGCCTGATTTCGAGCTTCGCGTCGCGCCATCTCGGCACATCTATTTTGGTTCCTATCACCTCCACCACTTTCGCCGCAATGATGGATCCAACCTCTCCGCAGACCTTCAGCGGCATTCCGAGGGAGTGCGCGTAGAGGAAACCCGCTGCATAGGTGTCACCTGCGCCGGTGGCGTCGATCGTGGCTGCAGGCCAAGGCTTTATGATATGCTTCTCCTCGCCTCTCTGCACCATCGAACCGTCCTTTCCTATCTTCACGACCGCAATCTCGCAATGCCTTGCAAGTTCGGAGAGGGCCTCCTCGGGCTCCTTTTTCGTGAAAGCCCGGGCTTCGGTCTCGTTGGCGAAGACTATGTCCACATACCTGTCCACGAGATTGTGCAGGAAGGCATCGTTCGACTCGACCACGTTATATGATGCCATGTCTATGCTTATCTTGCATCCCGCCTCCTTGGCCATCTGCACGGCTGTGCTGATAAGGTCTTGATTCTGCACGAGATAACCCTCGATATGGAAATAGTCATAGCCCTGGAAATACTCCGGCTTCAAATCGTGCGGACCCATCTCCAGGGCAGAACCCATATAGTCCGCGAAGGTCCTTTCGGCATTGGCTCCGGTGATGAAGACCATGCAGCGTCCGGAGGACTTCGTGCCGTAGAGCATACGGGTGTTCACGCCGTACTGCTCCATGGTGCTCTTGAAGAGGTTGCCCAGTTCGTCGTTGCCTATCTTGCCTATATAGCCCGAAGGCATACCGAATATGGAGGTGCAGGTGATGGTGTTGGCGGCGGATCCGCCCGGCACGTATTTGACTCCGACTTCCTTGAGCGCGGACCAGATGCGGTCTCCCGTCTCCATATCCACGTGCTGCATGCTTCCTTTCGGAAGATGGTATTCCTTCAGGAGGGTGTCGTCCGGCAGGACTGCGAGTATGTCTGTGAGGGCGTTGCCTATACCTAAGATTGACTTCATGGACTAAAAGTGATGTGAATTCCAAAGTTACGGAAAATTCATATAATAATCATTATTTTCCTAACTTTGCCCGGATGGAGTGAAAGCCTGATGGATAACAGAGTCAAGAACATACTCAAGTACCTGATATCGCTTGCATTGGCGGCGATGCTGCTCTATGTGTGCTTCAGGGATGTGGACTGGACGGAATTCGGAGCAGCCCTTGCCGCGTGCCGCTGGGGCTGGGTGCTCGCATCCATGGCCGCAGGAGCCCTGGCTTTCCTGCTCAGGGGCCTGCGCTGGAGGATGCTTCTGACTCCTACCGATCCTTCCATAGGCCTGAGATCCTGCTTCAATGCGGTGAATATCAGCTATGTGGCGAATATGCTATTTCCCCGTCTGGGCGAACTTGTGCGCTGCGGCTACATCACCCGCTCCTCCGCACGGGACCCTGAAGGAAAGAGGCTTGCAAGCTATGACAAGGTGCTCGGCACCGTAGTGCTGGAACGTTCCTGGGACGCGCTTACTCTGGCGCTGGTCTTCCTTGCCACCATGGCCCTTACCTGGCGCCGTTTCGGCTCTTTCTTCAGAGAGAACATACTTGCCGTCTTCCGCCTTCCCTGGATGCTCCCTGTCCTCCTGCTTGCGGCAGCCGCCCTTGTCTGCGTCATATGGCTGCTGCGCAAACGCTTCAGCTTCATCTCCTCCATCGCCCGGTTCCTCAAGGGAATATGGCAGGGCGCTCTCGGCTGCCTGCATATGGAAAGGGGCTGGCTCTTCATCCTGCTCACCGCAGGAATATGGCTGTGTTACTGGCTGATGGCAGCGACCGTGATATGGTCGCTCCAGGGGACTGCTCGGGATGCGGGCGGTGTACTTGCGTCCATGGGAATGACTGACGCCCTTTTCCTGATGGTGGTCGGTTCCGTCAGTTCCCTCGTGCCCGTTCCGGGCGGCTTCGGGGCATATCATTACCTCCTTTCCCTTGCCCTGCAGAGTGTATATGGCATACCTTTGGCCACCGGCCTGGTATTCGCCACCCTTTCACACGAATCCCAGGCGCTGACGCAGCTTATCTGCGGCGCCCTGAGCTGGATTGACGAGACCTGGGTCAGGAAAGACCTCAGCCTCTGATGACCAGTTCAACCGGACAGTGGTCCGATCCCGGTATATTGTCGTGAATTTCAGTGGATTCGATTCTGTCTCGCAGAGCCTCGCTGACCAGGAAGTAGTCGATGCGCCAGCCCACGTTCCTTTCCCGCGCCTTCATCCTGTATGACCACCAGGAATACTTCACCCCGTCCGGGTGCTGCATCCTCCAGCTGTCTGTGAATCCGCTCCCGAGCAGCAGGCTCATCTTGCCCCTCTCCTCGTCCGTGAACCCGGCGTTCATATGGTTGGTTGCAGGGTTCTTCAGGTCGATTTCTTCGTGGGCCACGTTCATGTCCCCGCAGACTATCACTCCCTTGCGCTCTGCGAGGGAAGCCAGATATGCCCGGAAGTCGTCTTCCCAGCGCATCCTGTAGTCCAGTCTCCTGAGCCCGTCCTGGGAGTTCGGGACATACACGCAAACGAGGTAGAAGTCCTCCATCTCGAGGGTCACAGTCCTGCCTTCGTGGTCGTGCTCGTCCACCCCTATGCCGTAACTCACGGACAGGGGATGCTTTCTTGTGTATATGGCTGTGCCTGAGTAGCCTTTCTTCTCGGCGTAGTTCCAGTAGGACTCGTAGCCTTCGAACGCGAGGTCCAGCTGGCCTTCCTGCATCTTGGTCTCCTGCAGGCAGAAGAAGTCGGCGTCAAGGCCGCGGAACACGTCCTGGAAACCCTTGCCGTTGCAGGCCCTGAGGCCGTTCACGTTCCACGACACGAATTTCAGTCTATCACCCATTCGCTTCCGTTCTTTCCGTCCTTCACCCTGATACCCAGCGCATTGAGCCTGTCCCTGATGGCGTCGCTCCTTGCCCAGTCCTTGTTGGCCTTGGCCTGTGCCCTGTCCTCGAGCACCATCTCCATCAGACCCGCGGTCACGTCCTTCGCGCTGTCGGAGGCCGCGCCGTTCTCGTCCCTGAGGCCCATCACTCCGAACACGAGGTCGTCGAAGAGCTGGAGCAGGGTCTCGCAGTCCTCCCTGCCCAGTTTCAGGGAACCGTCCTTCGCGCAGTTTATCATCCTCACCGCCTCGAAGAAATGGGATATGGCCACAGGCGTGTTCATGTCGTCGCAGAGGGCGTCGTATATGGCTTCGTGGAGTGCGGCTATTTCCGCCGAGCATCCCGCCACCGGTCCGTCAGGTGCGGTGTGCGCTATGTATTCGCCATATGCGAGGGCACCCGCCGGATTGCCTTCCGTGCCCCTGGACGGGCTGACGGCGCCGAGGCCTTGAGCAATTCTGCATAGGTCCCTGTAGGCGAGCATTATCCTCCTGAGACCTTTTTCGGCCGCCTGCAGGGCCTCGTTTGAGAAGTCGAGGGTGCTGCGGTAATGGGCCTGGAGTATGAAGAAGCGTATGGTCATCGGGCTGTAGGCCTGTTCGAGCTTCGGATGGTCTCCTGCGAAGAGCTGCGGGAGCGTGATGAAGTTGCCCAGGGACTTGCCCATCTTCTGGCCGTTGATGGTGATCATGTTGTTGTGCACCCAGTAGTGCACTCCGCAGGTACCCCTGGAAGCCACGTTCTGGGCTATCTCGCATTCGTGGTGCGGGAACATCAGGTCCATTCCGCCTCCGTGTATGTCGAAATCGTGTCCGAGATATTTCTCTCCCATTACCGAGCACTCGAGATGCCAGCCCGGGAAACCTTCTCCCCAAGGTGAAGGCCATTTCATAATATGCTGGGGCTCAGCCTTTTTCCATAGCGCGAAATCGAACGGGGCCCTCTTGTCGCCCTGTCCGTCAAGCTCGCGTGTGCCTTCGAGGGTGTCGTCCAGGTTCCTGCCGGAGAGCACTCCGTAGTTATGGTCTTCGTTGTATTTCCTGACGTCAAAGTATATGCTGCCGTTGCTCTCGTAGGCATATCCCGCGTCGAGTATCTTCCTGACCGTGCCTATCTGTTCGATGATGTGTCCCGAGGCGCGCGGCTCTATGGACGGGGGTGCCACGTTGAGCTGCCTCATTGCCTCGTGGTAGCGGAAGGTATAGGTCTGCACGACCTCCATCGGCTCGAGCATCTCCAGCCTGGCCTTCTTGGCTATCTTGTCCTCGCCTTCGTCCGCGTCGTGCTCGAGATGGCCGACGTCGGTGATGTTTCGGACGTATCTCACCTTGTAGCCCAGATGACGGAACAGTTTCTGGAGCACGTCATAGGTCACTCCCGGCCTGGCATGGCCCAGATGCGCGTCGCCATATACCGTAGGTCCGCAGACATACATTCCCACGTGTCCTTCGTGGACGGGCTTGAAGAGTTCCTTCTGTCTGGAGAGGGTGTTGGTCAGATATATATTTCTCATTGTCGTTTGTTTCTGGTCGTGCGAATATAAGCATTTTTGGCGTATCTTTGTCCCTGGTCCGGTCTTTCGGAGCCATATTTCAAATCACTTAACTGTTTCGATGATGATTATCAGTGGAAAAGAACTGTCCGCCAGGATGAAGGCGGAGATGGCGGAGCAGGTCGCTGCCTTTCCTGCCAGGTTCGGGCGTGTTCCCTGCCTTGCGGTGATACTTGTGGGCGAGGATCCTGCGAGCCAGTCTTATGTCAAGGGCAAGGCGAAGGCTGCCGAGGTAGTGGGAATCGAGAGCCGTGTCATACTCCGTCCTGAGGAGACTTCCGAGCAGGAACTCCTGGACCTTGTAGCGGGTCTGAATGCGGATGACGCCGTGGACGGAATTCTGGTCCAACTTCCGCTTCCGAAGCATATCAGCGAGGACAAGGTCATCTCAGCGATAGACCGTTCCAAGGATGTGGACGGTTTCCATCCGCTCAATGTGGCGGGCCTGTGGATGAAGCGCCCCTGCACTGTCGCCTGCACCCCGAAGGGCATCATCAGGATGCTTGACGAGGCGGGTGTCGAAATCAGCGGAAAGAGGGCGGTGGTGCTCGGCAGGAGCCAGATAGTGGGCCTTCCTGTTGCCAAGCTGCTGCTCGACAGGAACGCTACCGTCACTATATGCCATTCCAGGACCGCGGACCTTGCGCAGGTGACCCGCAATGCGGAGATACTGGTGGTCGCGATTGGAAGGCCGAAGTTCGTTACCGCGGATATGGTATCGGACGGCACCGTGGTGATTGACGTGGGAGTGAACAGGAATCCTGAGGACGGCAAGCTCTGCGGAGACGTGGATTTCGCCGCAATCGAGCCCAAGGCTTCGGTAATCACCCCAGTGCCGGGCGGTGTGGGTCCCATGACCATAGCCTGCCTGATGGAGAACACCATAGAGTGTTTCCTGGCGAGGATGGGCGCGAAGGCCTGAATTCACTTTGTTTTGAACAATGCGGCCGCGTCGTCCGGGCTGAGTGCCTGGCCGATGCGGAATCCGCCTGTCCTGGTGCGGCAGAGCGCATCCAGATGGGCTCCGGAGGAGAGCGCTTCCCCCAGGTCGCGGGCCAGAGCCCGTACATAGGTGCCCTTGCTACAGGCAATCCGTATGTCAGCATGGGGCAGGTGCAGGGAACTGTTGTCCGTGACGTTGATTCTCAGGTTTCTGGCATCGGTTTCGGTCCCGGCTGTTTTTCCTGACGGTTTTCCCTCAGGCCAGAATCCCAGCAGTTCGAGGCTGTCTATCCTTATCTGCTGGCGGCTGAGGCATTCCGCGAGACTGTGGTCGAAGCCTTCAGGGTCGTCCTTGGCCTGCCGGTAGGCCTTGCGCGCGAGTTCGTATGCCCTCATCCCGTCCACGGACTTGGCTGAGAAGAGCGGGGCGACCTGCTCCTGTTCGCCCAGGAAGCGGGGCAGTATTTTCCTGAGTTCCTCCTCGCTGACGCGGTCGGTGGGGTAGAACCTGTCGATTTCTTTCTCGAGGTCATATGACGGGGTGGTCGCGCCGAAACTGATTCCGGCGACGTATTCCTTGTCGTGCCTCTGGTATTCTTCCGCCATCCTGGTCGCCTTGCCTATGCACACCAGCAACACGCCCGTGGCGAGCGGGTCGAGCGTGCCCGCATGTCCCACTTTCAGGTTCTTCTTGCCGAAGTGCCTGCACGCGCAGTACTTGATTTTCCGGATCACGTCGGCGGAGGTCCACCTGTAGGGCTTGTCCACAGGTATGACTATGCCTTCCGGATAGTCTTCGATACTGTCCGAAAGGCACGGTGTGTTGCGTCCGGCTATGAGCGGAGCCATTACCAGCTGACCATTTTCTCGATGCGGCGCTGGTGTCTGCCACCCTCGAATTCGGTCTCGAGCCAGGTCCTGGTTATGCTTGTAGCCATGCGGAAGGAGATGAACCTTGCCGGCATCACGAGCACGTTGGCGTTGTTGTGAGCCTTGACGAGGCGTCCGATCTCGGAGGTCCAGGCGAGGCCTGCCCTGATGCCCTTGTGCTTGTTGAGGGTCATCGCCATTCCGTTTCCGGTTCCGCAGAATGCGATTCCCAGGTCTACTTCACCTTTTTCGACCGCAAGTGCGAGCGGGTGGGCGACGTCAGAATAGTCCATGCTCACTTCTGAGTCTGTACCGAAGTCCACGGTCTCATATCCCTTCCTGCGGAGATACGTGATCAGCCTTGTCTTGTAAGCGAACCCTGCGTGGTCGCTGCAGATTCCAATTTTCATGATGTTATGACAATCTTTTGGTTATGAACTCTATTCTTGAACGGAACTCTTCAGCTCCGATGAATGACAGTATGTCTGCGATCCCCAGCCCCGAGGATGCTCCGGTGAGGGCAAGCCTCAGGCAGTTCATCACCTTGCCCATAGGCCATTCCTGTGCCTTGATGTAACCTTCGAGCTCCTCCGCGAGCTTTGCGCTGTCATACGGGCCGGCATATTCCGATACCATATGTTCAGCAGCCTTTGCGGCAAGCTCGGGATTGCCGTCCTTCCAGAACTTGTCCACGTCCCTGGCCAGGAACGGTGCGGTGGCCGCGTCGTCATATACCTTGGCTCTCGGGTCCGCCGCCCTGCGCGGGTCCGCGGGTTTCTGTTCGAGCGCGGCTCCGGCCTTGATTCCGAAGGCTTCGTAGTCGGACGGGCTCACGAAGAGGCAGGACGCGACTGTCCATATGTCCTTGACGAAGCTGGCCCTTTCCTTGACGAGAGTGACGACGTTCCTGACATATGACTTGGGAAAGCGGTGGCTGCCGAAGTCCGGAGTCTCCCCTCCGACGCTGATTCCGTGGCTCTCAAGCTCCGGTATCAGCAGTTCCGTGAGCTCGTCGTCGCTCTTGAGGCGGAGGTATTCCTTGTTGTACCACCTGGCTTTCTCAGGATTGAACTTGGCTCCGGCTTTCTGGACCTTGTCCATGGAGAAGGCCTGTATGAGCTCGTCCATCGTGAAGAGCTCCCTGTCATCGCCCGGGTTCCATCCGAGCATCGCCAGCATATTCACGAAGGCTTCCGGGAAGTAGCCGTCCTCGCGGTAGCCGTGCGAGCTCTCGCCTTCGGCGTTGGTCCATTTGAGCGGGAATACCGGGAAGCCCATCTTGTCGCCGTCCCTCTTGCTGAGCTTGCCGTTGCCGACAGGCTTGAGGAGCAGGGACAGGTGCGCGAAACGCGGCATGGTGTCCTCCCATCCGAAGGCCTTGTAGAGCATGTAGTGCAGAGGCAGGGAAGGAAGCCATTCCTCGCCCCTGATGACTTCGCTGATTTCCATCAGGTGGTCGTCGACTATGTTGGCGAGGTGGTAGGTCGGAAGTTCGTCAGCCCTTTTCCAGAGCACCTTGTCGTCAAGGGTGTCGGTGTTCACTTCAATATGCCCCCTGATGAGGTCGTCCATCTTCACCACGGTGTTCTCAGGCATCTTGAACCTGATGGTCCAGCCGGTGGTTTCACTGACCAGCCTGTCGCTTTCCTCCTTGCTCAGGGACAGGGAGTTACGCAGGCTCATCCTGCTCTTCTGCCCGTATATGAAGGTCTGTCCCGCAGCTTCGGCCTCCGCCCTTCTGGCCTCCAGCTCTTCCGCAGAGTCGAAGGCGTAGTAGGCATATCCCTTTTCAATCAGCTCTTCCGCATATTTCCTGTATATGGCTCTGCGCTGGGACTGCCTGTAAGGGGCGTGAGGATGCCTTTCCGACGGGGTCTCCACCACTTTCCCGTCAGCATCAACCCCCTCGTCAGGGATGATGCCGCACCAGTTGAGGGCCTCGATTATGTACTGCTCGGCTCCGGGGACGAACCTGTTGGAGTCGGTGTCCTCGATCCTGATGATGAAGTCTCCGCCTTTCTGCTTGGCGTAGAGGTAGTTGTACAGCGCCGTCCTGACTCCGCCCATATGCAGCGGACCCGTCGGGGACGGGGCGAACCTCACTCTTGTTCTTCTTTCCATATGGTTGTCTTTTTTATTCTTCAGTTCTTTTCGGCTTGTGGTTGCGCCTGATTGCGGCTATGTCCTCGAGCATCGCCTTGTTCTGGCCGGGTTCCAGGAGGAGCACCGGCTTGTCTTCCGGTCCGAAGCGGAACCTGCGGCTGTTGGCGGCCGTGTTGTAGCCCACCTTGTCTATGCTTATGTTCTCCTCGGGCAGTATTATCTCCCCGTTCTCGCTGCTCAGCTCAGGGTCATAGACGAAGTCCCTGTCTATGAGTATGAGCTTGCCGACGTCATTTCCCGTAAGTCCGATGAGGTTCATCTTGAAGCCTGTGGCTATGACGGTTATGCTGATTTTGTCGCCCCATTCAGGGTCTTCCTCGTAGATGAGCCCTCTCTTGAACTTGTTGACCTTTCCGGTGTATTCGGTGATGAGGTCTATGATTTTGCCGTGCTCGTCCATCCTCAGTCCCTTGTCGTTCTTGCCCACGGTGATGTTGATGAGCAGGTTCTTGCTGGTCTTGAGGTCGAAATCGTTCAGCAGAGGGGATTCGAGAGCGCCCCTGACCGCGTCTTCTATCCTGTTTGGACCGCTTCCGACTCCGCAACCCATCAGGGCCATGCCGCTGTTCTTCATCATGGTCTTCACGTCTTCGAAGTCAGCGTTGATGAATCCGGACTTGGTGATGAGTTCTATGATTCCGCGCACTGCGGTCGCCAGCACCTCGTCGGCCTTCGGGAAGGCGTCCTGGACGAGCTGGTTGCCGAAGTATTCGTAGAGTTTTTCGTTGTTGATTATCAGGAGGCTGTCCACGTTGTTCTCGAGTTCGTGGATGCCGTCCACGGCCTTGGCGAGGAAGTCGTCACCCTCGTGCCTGAACGGGATGGTCACGACTCCGACCGTCAGTATGCCCTTTTCCTTGGCCATCTTGGCTATGACCGGGGATGCGCCTGTTCCGGTGCCTCCGCCCATTCCGGCCGTGATGAAGAGCATCTGGGTGCCCGTGTCTATCACCTTGGCGCGTATCTCGTCCTGGGACTCGAGCGCCGCATTGCGGCCCTTGATGGGGTTGGTTCCCGCTCCCAGGCCTTCCCCGAGCTGTATCTTGCAGGGAACGTTGCTCTTGTTGAGCGCCTGGTTGTCAGTGTTGCAGACTATGAAGTTGCAGCCCTCGATGTGCTGGTTGTACATATAGGTGACAGCGTTGCAGCCGCCTCCGCCCACACCGATGACCTTGATTATGGAATTCTCCTCGGTCCAGTCGGACGCCACGAATTCCGGTGTCATATAATCCTGTTCGTTCATTTTTTCTACTGTTCTTTACCGACGTTCTCGTACATGTCTTCCAGTTTGCCCCTGAGCTTGAGCCAGGTCACCGTCAGCATTGACGGTTTCCTGTTGCGGTGGCCACCATGTTTTCCTGTCTGGCCTGTCGTTTTTTCGGAGTCTTTCCCGACCGCGTCTTCCTTTCCCTGCTCCTTCTTTTCCGTTTCTTCAGCAACGGCTTCTCCGGCAACCGGACCTTCAGCAGCCGTTTCCGTTTCAAGTGTCTGAGGCACTGCTTCTTCAACGCTCACCACGTCCACTACGTCATCGATCTCCACCCTGCCCGGGTCATCCTCCGAAAGCGCTTCTTCCGGTGCCGGGTTGATGCAGTTGAGCAGAGGTTCGGCCTTGGCCGAGAGTATCATACCTATCGAGCAGGCCGCAGAGGTGCTCCTGACCGGCAGGCTGCTGTCGGCGGAGAAGAGAGGGCGCGGGATGCCGACCCTCACGTTGTATCCTGAGCATTCCCTCAGGTATGAGGCCAGGTTGGCAAGGCTGGCGCCGCCTCCGGTGATGACCACTCCGCTGCGCAGGGAATCGGCAAGACCGCTCATCTGGATTTCATAGAGCATCGCGTCGATGATTTCCTTCTCCCTTGCGGTGATTATCTCCGAGAGGTACTGCACCGGTATCTGTTTCGGCCCTCTCATGCCTTCCTCGCCTTCAATCTGGATGATCTTCTCGGAGAGGTTCAGGAGTTTGTCCGGCATGCATGCGCCGAAGGCCATCTTGATGTTCTCCGCCAGTTCCTCGGATATCGTGCATTCGTTCCGTATGTCACAGGTGATGCTCTTTCCTCCGAACGGAATGCAGGCATAGTGCCTGAGTATCTTTCCCTTGTATATGGTGACGGAAGTCGCGCCCCCGCCGAAGTCGAGCAGGGCTACTCCGGATTCCATCTCGTCCGAAGTGAGCACGGCCTTGGCCGTGGCATCAGGCGTGAAGTATTTCTTGGCAATTGCTATGCCCAGGTTGTTGAAAACCTTGTCTATGGTCTTGACCGACCTCTTCTTGCCTATGAAGAGCTTGAAGTTGCCGGTGAACTCATGGCTGACCATGCCGACTATGTCGTTCTCCACGACCTGGAAATTGTCGTCGCAGTCGAATGACTGTGCCACAGCTCCATATAGGCATTCCTTCTCGCTGTCTATGTTCGGATACGCGTCCTGCGCGAGGCTCTTGAGCTCCTCGACCTCCTCGCTGCTGATGCATTCGTCGGGCATGCTCCTCTGCGCCTTGGCGCTGTTGTTCTCCTGGCGCACTTCGCAGCGCGGGAGGCAGACCACGGCCTGGAGTATCTGTATCTTCAGTTCCTGTTCCGCGTCGCGTATGGCCTTCCTGATGGGCTCTGTCGCCTTCTGCGGATTGTACACCTCGCTGTTGCGGATTCCGTCAGAAGGAGTCTCGCGGTAGTACTGTATCTGTATGTCATTCCCGCTGATCCTCGCAACAGTCAGCGCTATCTTCGAGGAGCCGAGGTCAACGGCCGCAATGTAACGTTCTTCCATATTCTTCCTTATCTTCTGCAGACTATCTGTCCGTCGTATTTCACATTCACCGTACGGTACCAGCCTTCTTCCTTTTCCGGGACTATGTACCTGTAATAATCCTCCACCCTGCGGAGCTTGTCTTCTATCTCCGAGGGCTTTCCGAAGAGGAACTTTTCCTTGCCCTTCACCGGATGCAGGGTCAGTTCGCCGCCCGCGTCGCTCTGTATCCTGGAGAAGGCTCCCTTCCAGGTCCTGGATGAGCCCAGGGCATCGTTCAGTTCCAGCAGGCCCTCCAGCCAGCTTCTTTCCCTCTCACTCCCGGGCAGTCCCTTGTAGCCCGGCGGGATGCTCAGCGGGTTGGGTCCCTCGATTGCCGTGAGCCTGTCGTCATATCCCTTGACAAGGGGGAATATGAAGCCTTTGCCGTCGGCGTAGTAGCCTCCGTCCGGGGTGATGAACTTGAGCACGGGGTCGCGCTGTTCTATATCTATGTGCAGCACTCCGTCGCGGGTGACGTAGGCCTGGCTTTTCTCGACGGCGCTCAGGTTGGAGCATATCTCCTCGATGGTCGCGAGGCTTATGCTCTCGAGTTTCCTTCCCCTGCACTGCCCGTAGCCCGAGGCTATGGCCTGAGTCACGTCCGCCTGCGTCACGAAGCCTTTCCTGCGGGCGTCATGGATCTTCACGTCCAGGCTGTCACAGGTGATCTCGGCGCGCTCCCGTCCGCTTCTTACGGAAAGGGGCACGAGCACCGACAGCACTGCCGCGAGGGCGACTGCGGATATGGCTATGCGCAGCGGTCTGTTCATATTCCTGCTCTCTTCTCAAGCATATGCGTTATCTCTCCCGTGAACCTGTCGATGTCACCGGCCCCGAAGGTCACCAGCACGTCGATGTCTTCGGTCCCGAGGTATTCCATAAGTTCATTTCTGTGCAGCATCACCTTCTGCGGGGCGCTGACCTTGTCGAAGATCAGTTCCGGACCGACTCCGGGGATGGGTTCCTCCCTTGCCGGGTATATGTCGAGGAGTATCAGCTTGTCCACCAGGCTCAACGCCTGTGCGAAGCCTTCCGCGAAGTCCCTGGTCCTGGTGTAGAGGTGCGGCTGGAACACCGCGGTGATCTTCCTCGACGGGAACATCTCCCTTATCGACCCTATCGCGGACTCGAGTTCCTGAGGGTGATGGGCATAGTCGTCAATATACGTTATTTTTTCCGTATTCAGATGCATTTCAAGGCGTCTCTTCACTCCTTCGTAGCTGGAGATGCCGTCCTTTATCTTTTCCGGGTCCATTCCGTGGAGCTGGCACACCGCCGCCGCGGCGAGGCTGTTCTCCGCGTTGAATCTTCCCGGAATTCCGGCCCTGATGCCTTCAATGCGTCCCAGCGGGCTCACGAGGTCGAATACGAAGTGGCCGAAGCGGTCCGGACCGGCGTTTTCGGCGTGGAAGTCGGCGTCAGCGTCGCTGAGGCTGTAGGTCCAGATTTTCGCACTGGTGCCGGACTCTCCCAGGGGCAGTCCCTTCTTTATCACCAGATGGGCGCTTACCTGGGCGGCGAAGTCGCGGAACGCCTGCCTGTAGCTCTCCACGTCACCGTATATGTCAAGATGGTCCGGGTCCATCGCAGTTATCACGGCTATCTCGGGATAGAGCTGGAGGAAGGAGCGGTCGAACTCGTCCGCCTCAGCCACCATCATCTCTCCGCGGGACACCAGCATATTCGTACCGTAGTTCCTGGATATGCCTCCGAGGAAGGCGGAGCAGCCTTCGCCGCTGTGGGTCAGCATATGCGCGAGCAGGGTGCTGGTGGTCGTCTTTCCGTGGGTTCCGGATACGGCGAGGCAGCGGTGTGAGGCCGCTATTTCCCCGAGCATCCTGCTTCTCTTGATGACACGGTAGCCTTTCTCCCTGGCGTGGCGCAGTTCGCCGAGGCTTTCAGGCACTGCGGGGGTGTAGACCACGAGGGTGCCGGCCACGTCGGCGGGTATGCGGGTAGGGTCGTCGTCATAATGTACCGGTATCCCTTCAGCCACGAGCTTGCGCGTGAGTTCGGACTCGGTCCTGTCGTAGCCTGAGACGGAGTAACCCCTGAACTTGTAGTAACGGGCTATGGCGCTCATTCCGATACCTCCTATGCCTATGAAATAGACCTTCGTGCAGCCGTGTTCCCCGGAGATGAGGCCGTAGGCTTTCTCTGCTATGGTCATGCCGGCGTCGGGCAGCGCAAGCGCCGCGATGTTCTTTTCCATTTCCCTGAGCCGCGCGCTGTCCTTGAGCAGGTACAGCGCCTTGGCCATCATCTGGCTTTCGGCGTCGGCGTCCTTCACAATCTCTGCAGCTCCCTTGCTTACCAGGGCCATGGCATTGTGTGTCTGGTGGTCTTCGGCGACGTTAGGTGAAGGCACGAATATGGCGGGCTTGTGGATGGCGCAGAGCTCCGAGACGGTGCTGGCCCCCGAACGGGAAATCACCAGATCCGCGGCGGCATATGCCAGATCCATACGGGATATGAAGTCGTAATGTCTTATGTGTGAGAGCAGTCCGTCACCGGTGCCTTTTGCGGCTGCCTCTTCCATGAAGGCGTCGATGCCGGCTTTGTAGTAGCGGCCGCACTGCCATATTACCTCGACTTCGGCCGCGCCTGTGCATCCTTCGGAGATCCAGACTTTCATCGCGTTGTTGAGGGTGAGGCTGCCGAGGCTTCCTCCCACGACGAAGATGTGCTTCTTCTGCGGGTCGAGACCGTAGTGGCGGCAGGCTTCGAGCCGGAGTTCTCCGCTTGCGGGCGCCATCTCTTTCCTTATCGGGTTGCCGGTCTTGACTATCCTGTCGGCAGGGAAGAATCTTTCCATACCGTCATATGCCACGCATATGCAGCCGGCCTTCCTGCCGAGTATCCTGTTGGCCAGTCCCGCGAAGCCGTTCTGTTCCTGGATCAGGGTAGGGATACCTTTTCGCTGGGCACTCCAGAGCAGGGGAGCGCTGGCATATCCTCCCACACCTATGACTATGTCCGGACGGAATTCCCTGATGAGCCGGCCTGCCTTCCTTAGACTTGAGGCGAGCCTGAACGGCACCTGGATGTCGTTGATGATGTTCTTCAGGCTGAGCTGTCTCTGGAGCCCGACCATGGGGAGACCGATGATGCGGTAGCCTGCCGCCGGCACCTTCTCCATCTCCATCTTTCCTTCCGCGCCCACGAAGAGTATCTCGTTCTCAGGGTTCAACTCCTTGAGACTGTCCGCGATGGAGACAGCAGGGAAGATGTGTCCTCCCGTGCCGCCTCCGCTTATCATTATCCTTATGGCTCTGTATCCCATTTTCTAGTTGCTTTCAAAATCATTGAGGTCGCTGAGTCCGTCCCTGACCTCGTCGTTTCTCCTTACTATCGCGTCCGCGTCGTCCGAGAGCTTGTCCATCCTCTTCTTCGCAACACGGCTGATGGACAGGATTATGCCGAATGCCATGCTGAAGGCCAGGAAGGAGCTCTTGCCGTGGCTTATCATAGGCAGGGTCTGTCCTGTCAGCGGCCCCAGGTCCACGTTTATCAGCATATGCATGAATGCCTGCCCCGAGATGAGTATGACCAGTCCCGCGATCGCCGTGCGTTCGAACGCCCGGTTGCATTTCTTCACTATCAGCGAGCCTCTGGCCAGGAGACTGGCGTAGAGCACTATCACCAGCAGGGCTCCCAATATGCCATATTCCTCGACTATGAAACTGAACATATAGTCTTCGAACATGATCGGGACGACGTATCTCTGGGTGCTGCGGCCGACTCCTTTGCCGAAGAATCCCGCCTCGCTTATGGCGACTTTCGCGCTTACCGGCTGCTTGATCATGTCCAGCACGTCCTGGAATTCCGCCGTGCCGCGTTTGTGCTTCAGCAGGGATTCCATAGGGTCCTCGCTGTGGCGCGAGATGCGTTCCATTGCCGTTCCCACCCTGCCGAACATCGCCCCGTCCGAAGCGAAGTACAGGCCGACGCACAATGCCATCAGGACCACCGCGATCGCCGCATACGGCATCAGGTACTTCAGCTTTATGCCTCCCACCAGCACGGTGATGAACATTATTCCTCCTATGAATATGGTGCTGGAGACACTGCCCTTGAGTATCAGCACGCTGACTGTCAGTATCGGTCCGAAGATGTAGAGCAGGTATTTCCAGGATTTTCTTGCGAAGAAACCGCCCCAGGAGGTGGCTGCAAGCCTGTTGGCGAGCGGAAGGTCATCCCTTCTGACCGCATCCACGGCCCAGGCAAGGTACATCACCATCAGCACTTTGGTGAATTCATAGACGTGCAGCTGCAGTCCGAATACGCTGATCGCCCTTGTCGCGTTGTTTATCTCCACAGCCTTTATCGGTCCGATCTTGAGCGGCACCGCTATGAAGATGAGCATCGCCAGGCATATGAGGAAACCCCATTTCGACAGGGACATCATCTTCTCGATGTTCTTGAAATTGTATATGGCGACGACCGCCAGCAGTCCCAGTCCCACCACGAAGAGCTGTTCCTTGATGATTTCGGCCCTGGTGGTGTCGTTCTGGAGGGCGAGCAGGGGGGTGGATGAGGATATGGCGAGGATGGAGAGCATCACCAGGATAAGGAGTATCATCCAGACCACCTTGTCCCCCTGGAGCCCTTCCATGAAGTTCCAGAACCATCCCGCATTCTTTGTTTTCTTCGCCATTGCCTGTTCTCTTCCGTATTACAGATTCCTCACCGCTTCCTTGAACTTTTCACCGCGGTCTTCGTAGCAGGTGAAGAGGTCGAAGCTTGCGCAGCAGGGGCTCAGGAGCACGACATCCCCGTCGGATGCCATCCTGCTGGCCTCCTTCACGGCCTCGTCAGCGGACTTCACGTCCACCATCCTCCCGCTGCCCACCACGCTTTCGAAGGCCTGGTGTATCTTCCTGTTGTCCAGTCCGAGGCAGACTATGCCCTTGACCTTCTCCCTGACCAGCGGCAGCAGCACGGAGTAGTCGTTGCCCTTGTCAGTGCCTCCGACTATCCATACCACCGGCTTCTTCTGGCATTCCAGGGCGTACCAGGCAGCGTCCACATTGGTCGCCTTGGAGTCGTTCACATAGAGCACGCCTTTGACGCTGAGCACCGGTTCGAGCCTGTGCTCAATCGGCTGGAAGGTCTCCAGTGAGTTGCGTATCACCTTGTTGTCTATGCCCGCCGCCTTGGCGGCGAGCGCCGCCGCCATCGAGTTGTACACATTGTGTATGCCTCCGAGGGCGAGTTCGTCGAGGAAGATGTCGCATTCGCTGTCGTCATACTTCACGACTATCTTCTCGTCCTTGACATATGCGCCCTGGTTGAGTTCCTTCTTCTGGGAGAAAGGCAGCATCTTGGCCCTGACTATGATTTCGTCGAGATGCCTGATGGTGATCTCGTCGTCCGAGTCGAAGATGAAGCAGTCCTCCGGGGTGAGGTTCCTGGCAATGCGGAACTTGGCCCTGGCATAGTTCTCCATCTTGTGGTCGTATCTGTCGAGATGGTCGGGGGTTATGTTCGTGATAATCGCGATGTCCGGTCTGAAGTCATAACAGTTGTCCAGCTGGAAACTGCTGATTTCCAGGACGTAATAATCGAACTTCTCAGTTGCCACCTGCAGGGCGTAGCTCTTGCCTATGTTGCCGCCGAGGCCGACGTTCAGGCCCGCCTGCTGGAGCAGGTAGTAGATGAGCGAGGTGGTAGTGGTCTTGCCGTTGCTTCCGGTGATGCAGATCTTCTTCGCGCTGTCGTACCTTGCCGCGAACTCGATTTCGGAGATGATGTGTATGCCTTTCTCCTCCGCTTTCCTGACCATGGGCGCGGTGCCCGGGATGCCCGGACTCTTGACGATTTCGTCGGCATTGAGTATCAGCTCCTCGCTGTGCTGTCCCTGCTCGTAGGGTATCTCCCACTTCTCGAGCATGCTGATGTAGCTGTCGGCTATCTTCCCCTTGTCGGAGAGGAACACGTCGAATCCCTTGACCTTTGCCAGGACAGCGGCGCCAACTCCGCTTTCCGCTCCACCTAGAACCACGATTCTTGCCATATGCTTATGCTATCTTTTATTCTACAACTATCTGAGTTTCAGCATCGCGAGTGTTGCCACCGCGAGCAGCAGCCCTATAATCCAGAAGCGGGTTACTATCTTCGCCTCCGGTATCGCGTTAGCCGGTCTGCCGAGCAGTGCCGGGATGCCCGTCTTCTGGAAATGATGGTGCAGCGGGGCCATGCGGAATATGCGCCTTCCCTCGCCGTACCTGCGTTTCGTATATTTGAAATACCCCCTCTGCAGAATCACCGACAGGCTTTCCATCAGGAATATGCCACAGAGCAGGGGCATCAGCAGTTCCTTGCGTATGAGCACCGCGCAGACTCCTATGATTCCTCCTATCGTGAGACTTCCGGTATCTCCCATGAATACCTGTGCCGGGAAGGCGTTATGCCAGAGGAAGCCCAGCAGGGCGCCCACGAAGGCGGACATGAAGACCGCAATCTCTCCGGTTCCCGGTATGTACATTATGTTCAGGTAGTCGGAGTTGACGAGGTTGCCGCTCAGCCAGGCGAATATGCCAAGCACGACCGCGACTATTGCGGATGTCCCCGCCGAAAGCCCGTCCATCCCGTCAGTGAGGTTCGCCCCGTTGGTGCAGGCCGTGATGACGATGATGATCATCAGCATGTATATGGCCCACTTGAAGTACCATCCCAACGCGCCCTTGAAAGGGGAGAGCATGGCATAGTCGAACTCGTGGCTTTTTACGAACGGGATGGTGGTCTTGGTGCTCTTTACCACATTCTCATCCTTCCACTGTCCGCTGCTGACTATCTTTTCTGAATTCACGCATAGCGAGTCTCCTGCATCCCTGACGTATATCGTCGAATCCTCATCCATGACCTTTTCCCTGACCACGATGTCAGGGCTGTAGCAGACCGTAAGCGCCACAACCAGTCCGAGTATGCCCTGAAGGATGAGTTTCCACCTCTCGCTCATCCCTTCCTTGTTCTTGCGGAAGACCTTGATGTAGTCATCCGCGAAGCCCATTGCCCCGCACCAGAACAGGGTGAAGAGCAGCAGCTGGCTGTATATGCTGGTTAGGTCGCAGAAGAGCAGTGCCGACACGGCCACGGCGAGTATGATTATGATGCCGCCCATCGTAGGGGTGCCCTTCTTCTGCATCTGCCCTTCCAGTCCGAGGTCGCGTATGGTCTCTCCAATCTGCTTCTTCTGGAGCCAGCGTATGATTCGCTTGCCCGCGAGCCAGGCTATCAGGAGCGAGGCTATGGATGCCATTATCGCCCTTGATGACAGGTGGGTGAAGAGAGCTTCTCCCGGGATGTCGAACTTCGACAGGAACTGTATGAGGTGGTATATCATCTCTGCATGGATTTAAATACTTCGTCCACCACCTCTCTCTCGTCGAAGTGGCGCTTTTCGTGACCGAAAATCTGATATGTCTCGTGACCCTTGCCCGCGAGCAGTATCGCGCAGTTCTCCTTCCCGAGCATTATCGAGGTGCGTATCGCCTCCCTGCGGTCCGCTATGAAGAGCGCCTTCGCCAGACCTTCCGCGCTGAAGCCCTTGCGTATATCCTCGAGTATGTCCTCGGTCCTTTCCGTGCGGCTGTTGTCGCTGGTCACTATTATCTTGTCGGCATATTTCTCGGCTACCGCTGCCATCTCGGGCCTCTTGGTCCTGTCCCTGTCGCCTCCGCAGCCGAAGACGCAGATGAGTTCGTTGTCGCAGGAGATGTCCCTGAGGGTGGAGAGCACGTTCTCCATCGCGTCCGGTGTGTGGGCATAGTCGATTATCACGTTCTTGCCCTGCGGGCCGTGCATGGTCTCGAGCCTTCCCTTGGCGGAATCCAGGCCGCTGAGGGCCACGAGGGCCTCTTCCTCACCGGCTCCCAGCAGCAGGGCCGCGGAGTATATGGCGAGGAGGTTGTAGGCATTGTGCTGGCCTATGAGCCTGGTCCAGGTCTCGTGTCCGTCGATGCGCAGCTGCATGCCCTCGAAACTCTCCTCGATGATGCGGCAGCAGTGGTCTGCCACGCTCCTGCAGGAATAGGTCACGACCTTGGCAGGGGTGTTCTGCACCATCACCGGTCCGTTCCTGTCATCTATGTTTGTGAGCGCATATGCGTCCGCGTCCAGCCTGTCGAAGAAGAGCTTCTTGCACCTGAGGTACTCCGCGAAGGTCTTGTGGTAGTCCAGGTGGTCGTGGGTGAGGTTCGAGAATATGCCGAGGGCGAACTTCAGTCCGCTGACCCTGTCCTGCTCCATGCCTATGGAACTCACTTCCATGAAGCAGTATTCACAGCCCTGTTCCACCATCTCCGCAAGCAGGGAGTTGATGGTGATCGGGTCGGCCGTGGTGTTCTCGGTCTCGCTCATCCTGGTGCCGACGTAATTGGCTATGGTCGATAGCAGTCCGCAGTTGTAGCCCAGCTTCATGAAGAGGCGGTAGAGAAGGGTGACCGTGGTGGTCTTGCCGTTGGTGCCGGTGATGCCCACGAGCTTGAGCTTGCGCGACGGGTTGTCATAAAAGTTGCCGGCCATTATCGCTTCTGCATATCTGGAGGCCTTCACCCTGATCAGGGCAGGCTTGTCTCCCGGGTATGAGGCGAGCTGGGAGCTGAGGAGCTCCTCGTCTTCATATGCCACTGCGACCGCGCCCTTGGAGAGGGCGGATGCGATGTAGCTGTGGCCGTCGCCCGCGAAGCCCTTCACCGCGATGAAGAGCGAACCGGGAACGGCTTTCCTGGAATCGCTGCAGATTGCGCGTATTTCGAGGGCGGGGTCTCCGCTGAAGGAGATGACCCCCGCATCCGTGATTATGCTGTCAAGTCTCATTTTGTCTTCTCTGTACTGTTTTCACCGTTCCTGTCCCAGGCCGGAACCCTGCCTTTGCTTTCCAAAACGGCGCCGTTGTCCTCATCCAGGGCATAGACGTTGTCCACAAGTTCCCTGAATGCCAGGGCCGGGAGCGTGCCTCCGTAGAATATCTCCCTGTCCAGGTTCGAATATACCACGACTATGGCGGTGTACTGCGGCTCCTCGGCAGGGAAGAAGCCCACGAAGGTGGCCTGGTACTGTCTCCTGCCATATTCATCCTGATAAGGATTCCTGCTCTTCTGGGTGTATTTCGGGTCGAGGACTATCCTCGCCGTTCCTGTCTTTCCCGCTATGGTGCACCTTGCGCCGCCGAGCCTGCGTTTTGCCGTTCCGCTGGAGACCACTCCCGCCAGTGCCCTGGTCAGGGAGTCGGCCGTCGCCCTGGAGCATATGGATCCGTTCAGGATCTGCGGACCGCGCTTTTCCTTCACGCTTCCGTCCTTCTCTATGCTCTCGACCAGGTAGGGTTTCATCAGCTTGCCCTTGTTTGCGATGGCGTTGTAGAAGGTCACTATATGCAGCGGGGTCTCGGAAACGGAGTATCCGATCGCCACCGAACCCAGGTCCGTACCGCTCCAGCTCTTGCCTTCGGGGTCCGGTATCACCGGGGTCTTGAATCCTTCGAGGTCGAAGTCATATGCCTCGCCCAGCTTGTACATGTACAGCTTGTCTATCATCTTCTTGGGCTTGTCGCCGTAGTTGTCGATGGCGAGCTTGCGGAAGACGTAGTTCGAGGATATCTCGAAACCGTGAAGCACGCTGATCCTGTCAGTCTTGTTCTCCCTTTCGTAGTCGGCTATGTGCTGGTCCCTCTGGAAGCCCTTCACGTCGCCGTGATTGGTCGGAATCTCGTCGCTCAGCCTGACCTTTCCGTCCTCGAGCAGGCTCATCAGGGTGGTGGCCTTGAACACTGAACCCGGCTCTCCGGTGCGGCCTATGGCCATATTGTAGCTTTCGTTCAGTCTGCCCTGTTCGTCCCTGAGCAGGTTGACCATCGCGCGTATGCCTCCGGTCTTCACATCCATCACCACTACGCAGCCTCCCTCGATCTTCGGGTTGTCCTCGATCTGGTTGCGCAGCGCCCTGTCGGCGATGTCCTGTATGTCTATGTCAAGGGTGGTCCTCAGGTCGTATCCGTCCTCCGCCTTGACGTAGGAACTGTCGTAGTTGTGTATCCTCCTCCTGTTGTCGGTGGTCTTGAGCCATTCGTAGCCCTCCTTTCCGTGAAGCTGGTAGTTGAACTTGCCCTCGAGTCCGAGCAGGTTGTTGCCGTTGCTCCTGCTGTTGTCCTTGACGTAGCCTATGGTCCTTCTCGCGAGGGTCCCGTATGGATACTGCCGGCTGTCGTTCTTCTCCACCAGGAATCCGCCCCGGTTCGCGCCTTCGCAGAAGAGAGGCAGGGACTTGACCTTCTGCATGGTCTCGTGATTGACCGGGTAGCCTATCTTCACGTAGCGCCTGTTGTCGTTCCTGCTGCGCCTGATGAGCTCGTAATACTCGCCGGCGCTCCTGTCACCATATGCCGAAGCGAGTCCGGATGAAAGCTGCCTGGCCTTGTCCATCCATTCCTTTTCCTGCTGGGCATCGTTGTCTCCCTTTCTTACGGCGCAGTCCATATATACCTGGTACATGGGCGTCGAGAGGGCGAGCAGCCTGCCGTCACTGGCTATGATGGATCCTCTGGTCGGCTCGAGCATCACCTTGCTGTTCCTTGGGCGGAAGAGGTCCTCGACGCTGGGGTCGACGCGGTAGAAGAGCTGTATCTGGGCGATGCGCCCGATTATCACCACTCCCAGCACGAGGGAAATGAGATATGCGACGTAGACCATCAGTCCCGTCGTATTGCTGTCCCTGTTTTCCTTTTCCCTGGCCATATGCTATTTCCTTATCACAGCAGCCGGTTTTTCCGGCAGCGTCACTTCCGAGCCTTTGCTTTCCAGCATGCCCTGTACCGTGCTTATCCTGTTGAGGCTCACCATCTGCACCGTCTTGTGCGCGTGGAGTATCCTCATGTCGTTCAGTTCACTCTTGCTCCTTTCCAGCTCCACCATCGTCTTCTCCACCCTCATGTCCATGAGTATGGACATCCACATCACCAGAAAAGTGAAGAGTATATGCGGAAAGAGCCTCTCGATGTGCAGTCTGAGCAGGAACTCCCCCCTGAATATGGCGCTGACACTTTCCTTCACCGCCGCCAGTATTTCCTTGAAACTCATATGCATATGTCTACTCTCCGTTTCTGGTTGCGATTCTGAGCTTTGCGCTCCTTGCCCTGGTGTTTGCGGAAATCTCCTCCTCCGGAGGGAGTATCGGCTTGCGGTTGAGGGCGGTGAAGGGCGCATGCAGGCGGCCGTAGATGTCCTTGTCCTCCTTTCCGTCCACGTTGCCGGTGCGTATGAAATTCTTCACCATCCTGTCCTCCAGCGAGTGATAGGTAATCACGACCAGACGGCCGCCTTCCTTTATGGAAGCCGCAGCCCCGGAGAGGAATTTCTCGAGCGAGCGCATCTCTCCGTTCACCTCGATCCTGAGCGCCTGATATACCTTCGCGAGGTACTTGTGTTCGGCAAAACGCGGCAGCAGGGGCTTGAGCGCCGCATCAAGCTTGCCGGTAGTGTCTATGGCTTCCCGGCTCCTCGCCTTGACCACCAGCTCCGCGCAGCGTCGGGAGTTCTCCACTTCGCCATATACGCGGAATATGCGTTCCAGGTCTTCCTGAGCCGCTCCGTTTATGATGTCTGCGGCTGTCCGGTCCGACTCCTTGCCCATGCGCATGTCCAGAGGGGCGTCATAGCGGAAGGAGAAGCCCCTTTCGGCAGTGTCGAACTGGTGTGAGGATACTCCCAGGTCCGCGAGTATGCCGTCAATCCCGGCCTTCCAGATATCTTCAGAACCGTGTTCGAGACTGTCCAGCATCACGTAGTTGTGGACAAAGCGGAAGTTGTTGTGCACCAGGGTGAAGCGTGGGTCTTCGATACGGTTCTCAAGGGCGTCGGCATCGCGGTCGAAGGCGATGAGGCGGCCGTCGGGACCCAGGCGTGAAAGGATCTCGCGGCTGTGCCCGCCCCCTCCGAAGGTGGCGTCGACGTAGGTGCCGGCGTCATCCGTGACCAGGGCGGAAACGCTCTCGTCAAGCAGTACTGATGTGTGATACAGGGACATCTGCCGGACCTCCTATCTCGTGCGGGACAGTTCTTCGGCCATCGATCTGTAATCGTCGTCGGAAAGAAGCTGGGCTTCGAATTTCTCCTTCGCCCAGATTTCGATTTTGTAGTCGCCGCCTAGGAACACCACTTCTTTTGTTACTCCTATCTTCTCGAGGAGTTCCGCAGGTATGGTGATGCGGCCGAGCTTCGGGTCGGGTGTCACGACAGCCCTTTCGAGCATATATCTCCTCCAGAATGCAGCGTGTCTGTTGTCGAGCAGGTCAAGCCTTGACTTGACGGCTTCGCTCTGGCGCTGCCATTCCGGGAAGGTGTACATCTCCAGGCAGTCTGAATGTATGTCCTTGTGGACTACGAAGGTCATTTCCTCGCCTTCGGGCACGGCGGATTTGAACAACGAAGGGAACACCATACGTCCCTTGTCATCCAGTTTTGCCGTTGCTTTACCGATGAATGTGACCATACCGACCAACTTGTTTCACGCTTGGTCACAAAGATAGGAATTAATTTGCCATTTTATTCCACACTCTTACATTTTTTTCCACAATGTAATCCACCCCTTTCCCGGGGGGCGTGCGGAGGGCCGTCAGATCTCCATCCTGAGCCTTGCCTTGGCTATGCCCAGCTGGTCCCTGTACTTGGCAATGGTGCGCCGCGCCACCTTGTAGCCCCTCTTCTCCATCTCGGCCACGAGCTGGTCGTCGGTCAGCGGCTTGTGCTTGTCCTCGGCATCCACGCATTCCTTCAGGACTTTCTTCAGTTCCCTGGTCGAAACCTCCTCACCGTCCTGGTTCTCCAGGCCTTCGGAGAAGAAATATTTCAGCGGGAATATGCCGAAGTGTGTCTCTATGTACTTGCTGTTCACCACTCTGGATATGGTCGAGATGTCGAAGCCCGTCTTCTCGGCTATATCCTTGAGGACCATGGGCCTTAGGTTGGTCTCATCTCCGTCCATAAAGTAGTCGTGCTGGTAGTCGATGATGGCCTGCATGGTGCTCTGGAGGGTGTTGTGCCTCTGCTTGAGGGCTTCCACGAACCATTTCGCGGAGTCCATCTTCTGCTTCACGAAAGCGGCGGCTTCCTTCTTCTCGTGCTCGGAGGAGCCGGCCGCGTTGAGGAGCAGGTCGGCATATTTGCGGTTCACCCTGATCTCGGGTATCGAGAATCTCGGCATGGTCAGTTCGAGCTCGCCGTCGTTGAGCCTGAGAACGAAGTCCGGCACTATCTGCTGTGCCTGGTCGTTGTAGGAGTCGTCTATCTGTCCGCCGGGCGCGGGGTTGAGGCGGGTGATGCAGGCCATGGCCTTGCGGAGCTGGTCCTCGTTCATCCCTGTGCGGCTGAGTATCTTCTGGAAGTGCCTGTTGGAGAAGTCCTGGAAGTGCTCGGTGAGTATCAGCAGGGCGTTCCTGACCTCTTCGGTCTTCTTCATCGTCTTGAGCTGGATTACCAGGCACTCGCGCAGGTCCCTGGCTCCCACTCCCGCAGGTTCGAATTCCTGTATTACGGAGAGCAGCTGCTCCACTTCTTCCGTGTCGGTCTCGATTCCTGCCCTGAAGGCAAGGTCATCCACGAGACTGTCCAGGTCGCGCCTGAGGTAGCCGTCGTCGTCCAGGCTGCCTATGATGAAGGCGGCGACCATGCGCTGGTGCTCGTCCAGGTCCCTGAAGCCGAGCTGTTCCATAAGACTCTGGGTGAAACTCTGCTTGACGGAGAAGGTGTTGTACTCCGGGCGCTCGTCCTTGCCGTAGTTGTTGACCTTCAGCTTGTAGGAAGGAATCGGATCATCCTCGTTGAGCTCTGAGAGGGAGACGTCCTTCGGGCTGTCGTCCTCGTCGTCACGGCCTTCCGGAGCCGGACCGTCATCCAGTACCGGATTCTCTTCTATCTCCTTGCGTATGCGCTGTTCCAGATCCTGGATCGGAAGCTCTATGAGCTTGATGGTCTGGATCTGAAGCGGAGAAAGCTTCTGCTGCTGCTTTAAACCTAGTTCCTGCTTGATCATCTCATTCGGCTTTTCTGAGGACCTTCACGGTGTCGACTATGTAGGCATGCTCCCTGTCCACCGCCGGGTAGTTGATGTTTTCCTTGAGTATGAACGCCGAAGGATACTCGGACTTGATCCTTTCGAGCAGTTCGAGGGCTTCGCTCCTGGTGCGGAAGTCACCCACCGTCACCTTGAAATATGGGTTCTGGAAGCTCCTGTAGGCGCTGATGCCCGGATGCCCTTTCCTGAACTTGTCGAGAGTCTGCTGGGAAGCCTGCCTGGCGTTCTGTCCGTTGTCGAAGAAGATTCTCACGCGGTATCCGCTGAGTTTCCTGTCCGGATTGGCGGCTATATGGGCCGAGAGGGCCCCGGAGATGGCCTGGGACTGGCTCACATTGACATCTGCCCCGGCTCCGGCTGCCCGTGAAGGCATCACGCTGAAGATGTCCCTGCCCACAAGGGTGGAGTCCACCGCAGACACCGGGCGGTACACGAGCGAATCCACGGTGACATATTCCTGAGCTCCGAGGCCCTGTGAGCATATGGCCGTGAGCATCATTGCGATAATGAGCGTTATAGTCCTGGTTTTCATCTGTTTCCTGTGTTACTTGAGCATCTTTCCGACTTCCAGTCCCTTGAGGTCGAAGGCTTTGGATACTCCGCTGCGGAGCGTCACCCTGACGTGGACGTCGGAAGTGACTTCCGTGACGTCTATCTTCCTGGCGAGGCCTATGAGCTGGAGCATCGAGACGGAAGGGGAGAGGAGCGCCTCGCATTCAAGCGGATATACCGCCTGCTTGTGCCCTTCCACGGTTATGGGCAGGGCGCTGAAACGCACGTATTCGTTCCCCTGCCAGTAAAGCACGCCCTCCACGTCGGAGAGGGTGAACTGCATTGCCGGGTTGTCTATCTCCAGAAGCAGCGTGGCATCGGCGCCCCTGCTGCCCTTGAGGGATACTTCCTGCACCGCCCACGACTTCAGTTCGATCTGTTTGATCTTCGAACAGGAAGCAGTGAGGAGCAGCGCCAGTATGGCGGATATGGTCAGTATCCGGTGTTTCATATCTACGCAAATATATGAAAAAACAATGAGAAGCAGCTCCGGCAATCTTCAAAATAGTGACCGGCAATGTCCACTCTCGTCAAAATGTCCTATCTTTGCCGGGGCTCACCTTTAGCAAGGGTCGTGCCAATGCCTTTGACCGTGAAAGCGGGGCTTTCCGGCAATATGGCGACAGGATTGCAATTCAGGGAATTGAAATGGGAAAGCTTTACATAGAAACTTATGGATGCCAGATGAATGTGAATGACACCGAGGTGATATTCTCCATACTGGCGAAGCACGGGTATGAACGTACCGAAAAGATGGAGGAGGCTGATGTCATAATGGCCAACACCTGTTCGGTCCGCGACAATGCCGAGCAGAGGATATGGGGCAGGATTGACTGCTTCAACCAGGCCAGGAAGCACAGGCCGGGCGTTGTGATAGGCATAGTGGGCTGCATGGCCGAAAGGCTCAAGGAGGCCCTTCTGGACAGCCACAAGGTGGACCTGGTGGCGGGACCGGATGCCTACAGGAGGCTCCCGGAACTGCTTGAGGCGGTCAGCCCGGGGCATCCGCAGATCGACGTGATGCTCTCCAGGGAGGAGACCTATGCGGACATCACCCCTGTCCGTCTGGACAAGAACGGAGTCTCCGCTTTCATCTCCATCATGCGCGGCTGCAACAATGTCTGCTCCTACTGCGTGGTGCCATATACCAGGGGCGCCGAGAGGAGCCGCGACCCGCGTACCATAGTGATGGAGGCCTGCGACCTCTTCTCGAAGGGTTACAGGGAGGTCGTGCTGCTGGGACAGAACGTGGACTCGTATCTCTGGAAGGATGAGGCCGGTCAGGTGAATTTCGCCGCCCTGCTGAGGATGGTTGCCGAGGTCAGCCCCGAGCTCAGGGTGCGTTTCTCCACGTCGAACCCGCAGGATATCAGCGACGAAGTCATCTACACGATGTCGGAATATGACAATATCTGCAAGCATATCCATCTCCCTGTCCAGTCCGGCAGCAATGTGATGCTGGAGAAGATGCGCAGGCGTTACACCAGGGAGTGGTATCTCCAGCGTGTGGCCAAGATCAGGGAAGTGTTGCCGGACTGCGGACTTACGACCGACGTGATAGCGGGCTTCTGCGGCGAGACCGAGCAGGACCACAGGGACACACTCTCCCTCTTCGAGGAGGTCTGCTTCGACTCTGCCTTCATGTTCTATTACTCCGAGAGGCCGGGCACGCTCGCTGCCAGGAAATATGCCGACGACGTGGACATCGAGACCAAGACAAGGAGGCTCAACGAGATCATCGCCCTCCAGGGCCGCTGTTCGCTCAGGAGCTACACCGCCGACATAGGCAAGACTTTCCGTGTGCTGGTGGAGGGCCCTTCCAAGAAGAGTCCGGACGAGCTCTGCGGCCGCGCCTCCAACAACAAGATGTGTGTATTCCCGGACAGGAAGCACAAGGCAGGCGACTATGTGGACGTCCGGGTCCTCTCATGTTCGTCGGCCACGCTCATATGTGAACTGGCGGAATAGGCTACGGCCCGCTCCGATAGCAAAACAGGCTTCAGCCGATCTGGTGCTGAAGCCTGTTTTGGTCTTTACTCTTTTCCGTCAATCTGGCGCAGGAGTATCTCCACGGCCTTCTCCAGCTGGAGGTCACGGCCTTCGGAGAGGGTCTCCGTCGTGTTCGCGACCTTGTAGTCAGGCTCGAGCTGGCAGTTCTCCAGATAGCCTCCGTCGGCCTTCCTGTAGCCCACCACAGGTATGCCGAAGACCAGGTCCGGATTCTGGGTGTACTCCCAGTTCACGCTGGTCATGGTGCCCGGAACCGGCATGCCGACCACGCTGCCTATGCCCATATGCTGATATACCCAAGGGGTTCCGTGCGCGTTGGAGTAGTTGTACTCCCCGGTCACCATGATCGAAGCCTTGTTCCATCTGCGGCTTGGCATGTCGCAGGCTTCCTTGCCCCTAACCACCTGGGTGAGGTACTTGGTGCCGCTGAAGAGGATTTCGATGTCCTCGTGCAGGCGTCCGCCTCCGTTGTACCTGGTGTCGATGACTATGCCGTCGCAGTGATAGTATTTGCCGAGTATGTCGGCATATATCGTCCTGTAGCTTTCGTCGTCCATGGATTCGATGTGGACATAGCCGAGCCTGCCGCCGGAGAGTTCCTCAACCATACGGGCGTTGTTCTTTACCCAGCGCCTGTAGAGCAGCGAACGCATCGCGGATATGCTGACAGGGGTCACGATTTCCTCGAATGCGCTTCCGTCCGCCTTGCGGAACGAGCAGAGCACCTTCTTTCCGGCCTTCCTGTTGAGCATATGGTACCAGTCCTCTCCCGCGATGATTTCCTCGCCGTCGATGGCCAGGAGCAGGTCTCCGGACGCAACCTTCGAAGCCGCCTTGTCGAAAGGCCCGCCGTCCACAACTTCCTCCACGAGAAGACCGTCACCGCCGAAGTCGTCGGAGAAGAAGAGTCCCAGCTCGGCCGTCGCATCGTCACCGGTCTCGGATGATGGGCGGTACATCGCTCCGGTGTGGGACACGTTCAGCTCTCCGAGCAGCTCGCTGGCGAGTTCCGCGAAATCATAGTCATTGTCTATGCTCGGGAGGAACTGCCTGTAGTTGTCGCCCATCAGCACCCAGTCGACTCCGTGGAGGTCAACGCTGTAGAAACGCTCCTTCTCCTGTTTCCATATATGGTCGTAGAGATAGGCTCTCTCGGCGGCAGGGTCGTATTCGAGCCTGGCGCTGACGGCCACGCTCTCCGGACTGCCGTTGCCGCCCTTCATCCTGGATATGCCGCGGCCGAAGATGAAGAGGTTCTCATACTTGCTGTCCCATGCCAGGCTTCCGTCTATGTCCTGAATCTTCTTCGGACTGGAACCCTTCCTGAAATCGCATTTGAACATCTCGCTCTGGCGTCCGTAAGTTGCTATGTAATAGAGGGTCTTGCCTTCCTTGTCGAGTGTGTATGAGGACAGCGAACCGGAAATCGGGGTGAGCCTCACTATCCTTTCCTCTATCCTGTCGGTCTCGACGGCGATGTCCTTCACTCCGTCCTTCGGGGCTTCTTCCTCGGCGGTGTCCTTCTTCTTTTTCTTGTCCTTGCCCTCTTCCTTTGCGGCATCTTCCTTCTCCTTCCTGTCCTTCTCCGCCTTGTCGTGGAGCTCCTTCTCCTCCTCGCTCATGCAGAACTCGTCATATGCCTTCCTGTTGAGGAATATGGCCATGACGTCCTCAAGCGAGCCCCAGGATGCGTGGCTGCGCATTCCGTACCTGTCGGTGGCGAAGAGTATGACGTTGCCGTCGGCGGACCATACCGGTGCCATGTCGAAGTAGCCCGTGCGGGTGAGGTTGATGATTTCACCGCCGGCCGCGCTGACTATCGCTATGTCCGAATAAGGGTCGTGTCCGTTGGCGGTGTAGCTGAGCGCGAACCACTTGCTGTCAGGAGACCAGCTGTAGTCCATCGAGCCTGTGGTGGAGTAGTGCTTCGAGCCGTCGGTCACCATCGTCACGGCTCCGCTCGCCAGGTCCATCACCATCAGCTTGTCCCTGTCCTGTACGAAGGCGAGCTTCTTTCCGTCAGGAGATATGTCCGGACAGGTCCTTTCGTGCTCCCTGTCGCCGAAGAAACGCTCTTCCCTGAGCAGGGTTGCGTTGGCAAAGCCCGGATCGGCGTCCCTTACCAGCGAACTGACATATATGTCCCACATGCCGTCCCTCTCCGAGGCATAATAGAGCTTGCGGCCGTCCTTGCTGAAAGTCAGGCCTTTCTCCGTCTGGGGAGTCGCGCTCACCTGTTTCGTGGTGGCATATTCGGACGAAGTCACGAAGACGTCGCCCCTGTATGTGAAGGCCACTTCCTTGCCGTCGGGCGAGATGACATATTCATTGCCTCCGGAAACGTTCAGGAACTCTTTCTTTCCGGGGATGCCGGTGTCCTGGATCTCGATGTCGACCTTGCGGGTGCCGCGTTTTGAGTCATAGGTGTATATGCCGCCGTTGTATCCGAAGCAGAGGGTGCCGTCGAGGGCTGCGCTGAGGAAACGAACCGGGTGGGTGTCGAAGTTTGTGAGCTGTCTCGCGGAGGCTTCATTTCCGCCTTTCATCTCCCAGACGTTGAAGCTGCCGCTCCTTTCGCTGAGGAAGTATATGGTAGAGCCGTCGGCGCTGTAGCGCGGCATCCTGTCGTCGTGCACGTCGCGGGTCAGCATGGTGTGGACTCCGCTCTCCAGGTCACAGGACCAGATGTCCCTTGCCACGGATGAGGTCTGGTGCTTTCTCCAGTTGTTCTCCGAGCCCTTCCTGTCCTGATAGACGAAGGATTTCCCGTCCGGCGCGAAGGAGATTTCCTCCGCCGGGGTAGGGGTCACCCTTTCCGGCCTGCCGCCCTTCCTGTCTATGCGGTAGAGTTCTCCGAGCCTGGCCGCTCCGGTGACAGCGCTCAGGGCGTTCTGCCCTATGGCTGCGCTATAGTAAATCTTCTGGCCGTCAGGCGAATATGCATATGGGTACTCGCTTGCCGAGTGCAATGTCACCCTGGCGGACGGGCCGCCCGCGGACGGAATCGTGAAGATGTCGAAGGCCCCGAATGCATCGCAGGCATAGGCTATCTCCCTGCCGTCAGGCGACCATACCGGCATATTGCAGTAGTCGTCGCCGAGGGTCAGCCTCGTTGCCTTCCCGCCGGTGGCAGGAACGGTGTATATGGAGCCCTGATATGAGAATGCTATGGTCTTTCCGTCGGGTGAGATGGAAGGGTATCTCATCCAGAGTGCGCCATCTGCGGCATATGCCGACGTCAGCGCCAGGAGAACTGCGCTTGCAAGAGCGCAGATTCTGCGTAATGTAAGGGTCATGATTCTGTCTTTTGTATTGTTTGGATTGTTTTCAGATTTTCTCGCCATATGCCAGGTCTCCGGCATCGCCCAGACCGGGCACTATGTAGGACTGGCTGGTGAGTTCCTCGTCGATTGCCGCAGTCCAAAGCGTCACGTCGTCGTCGAGCCTTTTCTGGAGGTATTCCACCGCATATGCGCTCGCAATCGGGCATACCAGATGCACGTGATCGGGCCTGCCGTCCCTGCAGAGCCTGTCCAGGGTCAGTTCTACCGACGCACCCGTGGCCAGCATAGTGTCAGCCAGCATCAGTACCTTGCCTTCCAGCGGAGGCATGGTGGCATATTCGATGTTGATGTGAAACTTGTCGCCCCTGTCGTATTTCCTGTAGGCGGCCACGAAAGCGCTGTCGGCGTTGTCGAAACAGTCGAGCAAACCCTCGTGGAGCGGTATTCCGGCGCGCAGTATGGTTGCTATGACCAGTCTGGTCCGGCAGGTGTCGATGCTGGCTATGCCAAGCGGGGTCTCCACCTGGAGGTTGCCATATTCCAGGACTTTGCTGATCTCATAGCCGAAAATCTGTCCTATCCTTTTGAGGTTGGTGCGGAAGCGCATCCTGTCTTTCTGGATGGATTTGTCGCGGATCTGGGCGATGAAGTTGTTGAGTACGCTGTCTGTTTTTCCAAGGTTTATGACTTTCATATTGTCCGTTTTTTTGTGCTCCGGACAAATATAACCATTTTTCACTCAATAATTCACTCTGCCCGGTTACTGAACCCATCGGCGCGTGACAGGGGGCGGGCTCAGCGTTGACTATCCTGTGCGAAACTGTAGTAGCCGTCATCGCATATGATGACGTGGTCGGTGAGCGTCAGGTCCACGTTCTTCAGGGCTTCGCGCAGCCTTTGGGTCTGCTTGAGGTCTTCCATACCGGGCCTGGGGTTTCCGGAAGGATGGTTGTGGACTATGATGACTGAACTTGCCTTCTTTTCCATCGCTCTGATTATCACCATCTTCTGGTCAATTACCGTGGCGCTCATCCCGCCCCGGCTGAGCATTTCCTTGCCTATGAGGAAGTTCGCCCTGTTGAGGAAGAGTACCCACAGCTGCTCGTGGGTCAGGCCTTTCAGCAGGGGCGACATGATGGCGAAGACTTTGTCGGCTCCGTCTATGGTTTCTTTCCCTTCCCAGCAGCGTTCGGACTGGAAGCGCCTGCCCAGTTCGAAGGCTGCCTGCAGTACCGCTGCCTTGGTCCTGCCCAGTCCCGGCAGCCTGGTCAGCTGCTCCACCGACATGGCGGACAGTCTGGTCAGGGAATTATCCGCTCCGCCCAGCAGCGTCCTCGAGAGTTCCATCACGTTCATACCCGAAGTGCCGCTCCTGAGCAGCACCGCCAGCAGCTCCGAATTGCTCAGGGCTCCGGCTCCCTTGCCGAGCATTTTTTCCACCGGGCGCTCGTCCAAGCCCATTTCCTTCATCTTCATGGGGGCAAGATATGACGAAATAGCCGTTTCCCAATGGAAGGAAACGGCTAAGTGACTCCTTTATTTCAAAAAATGCCTGCCGCATATGCCGGGCTTTTACCCGCGGTTTTCCAGCAGCAGCTCGCCCAGTTCGGCTATGTTGTTGACCACCAGGTCAGGAGGGTAGAATTCCGGTTCGGGATTGGTCGCCGCGTCGGCCTGCACCTTCTTCACGGTCTCCATGGTGGTTTCGCCCGAGAGTACCAGTACTCCGACAGCTCCGGCGTTGTGCGCCATCGCCGTGTCGGTGTAGATCCTGTCTCCCACCATCGCTATCTCCTCCGGCTTGAGCCCGTGCCTGTGCATTATGCCCTGGAGCATGGTCGGATCCGGTTTTCCGAGCACTATGTCGGGCTTCCTGCCCGTGGCGTGCTCTATGCATTTCTGGAGCGAGCCGCAGTCCACCAGCACGGTCGGCTTGTCGGTAGGACATACCCTGTCAGGATTGGTGGCGACATATGGGATGCCCTGTGAGGCCCAGTATGCCGCTCGGCAGAGCCTGGAGTAGGTGAGGGTCGTGTCGAATGCCACCACAAGCACGTCAGGGACGTCCCCGGGGTCGTCGGCGCATTCTTCGTAGCCCGCCTTGCGGAACTGTTCCGCCATGCTCGGAGTGCCCAGCAGAAAGAGCCTCCTTGCCTGCGGGTGGTGTTCCTTTATATAGTCTATCGCGGCCAGGGAGGTGGTGTACATTCCGTCCTCCGTGGCTTCTATGCCCATCTTCGCGAGCTTGTCAAGGTAGTCCTGCACGGACCTGGTCGGGTTGTTGGTGAGGAAGGAGATTCCTATCCCCGCCGCCTTCATCTTTTCGAGGAAGGGTATGGTGAAGGGGAATATCCTGCTGCCCAGGTATATGGTTCCGTCCATATCCAGGGCCAGATGCCTGATGCGCGAGAGTTTCTCCTTTTCCATATCCCTTCAGCCGGACCGGTTTGCCTATTTCTCGACGAATGCGACGATTTCTCCCTTGACCACTTCCTTGCCCTGCTTTCCGAGGACTGCGACGATGCGGCCGTCAACTGCAGGAATTATCTCCTCCATACCATATGCGGTCTGGACGTAACCTGCAGGCTCTCCGGCCTTTACGGCTGTTCCTGCTATAGGTGCGGCGGAGTTGTCCACGACGTCATATTCCCACATGAGCTTGCCCTTTGCAGGAGCCTGGAGAGGAACGGCGTGAGGGTATCTGTCGGCATATTCCTTTACGTCGAATTCCGGCATCTCGACTACCGGCCTTACGACCGTGATAGGGGCTCCGGCTTTCTTCTTGAGGTCTTCGAGCTCGGTGTTGAAGCGCTGTTTTGCGATGCCGCTCCTGTAGTCGCGGTACTGGCGCTCGTGCATTGCGAATTCGAAGAGTTCCTCCTGGTCCTCGCCTTCGTCCCAGCCTTCTTCCTTCATCATCTGCCTGAACTTAGGAAGCTCGTCCGGATATGGGTCTTGAGGGTCTCCGGTGTAGAATTCGAGGCCTTTCTCCTTTGCGAGTTCCACGATTTCCGGAGCGAGTTCGCCCGGGAGCTTGCCCATCTTTCCGAGTATCATGCCCCAGGTGTCCTTGTCGATGGTGGTCCATCTCGGCTTGCCGTTGAGGGTGTTGAGCAGGTTCATCAGCGCGGTGTTCTTCACATACTGGCTGAACGGGGTCACGAGCGGTGGATATCCCAGGCGGGGCCATACGTATTCAACTTCCTGGAAGAGCTTGACCATCAGGGTGTCGAGACTCATCTCCGGTCTGCCGTGCGCCCTTTCGGTAGCGTTTATCGCGCCCTGGAAGCCCTTGAGGTCGGCCATCATCGAGCCCATCATTCCGCCCGGAAGTCCGCAGCCCACCAGGAGTGAGGACATCTTCGCGTTGGAAGGGTTGATCCAGTAGCCGAGGAAGTCGTCGATGAACTTCTGGGTGAGTCTCCTCACTTCCATATATGCGTCCATGTTGAGGTCCTTGACCTTGAAGCCGTCGGCCTTCATCATCTCCCTGATGGTGATCACGTCAGGATGGACCTTGCCCCATGAGAGCGGCTCCACTGCAACGTCGAGATAGTCGGCGCCAGCGCGTGCCACCTCCAGCATTGAGGCAGGGGAGAAGCCGGGACCTGTGTGTCCGTGGTACTGTACCTTGATGTGAGGGTATTTCTTCTTGATCTGTGAAGTGAGCTGAGCGAGGAAATTTGGGCGGCCTATGCCGGCCATGTCCTTGAGACAGATCTCGTCAGCACCATATTCCACCACCTTGTCGACTATGCCCATATAGTATTCGACGGTGTGGACAGGTGAGTTGGTGATGGAGAGCGCCACCTGGGAGATCATGCCTCCCTTCTTGGCATATTCGACGGAAAGCTTGAGATTCCTGTGGTCGTTCAGTCCGCAGAAGGACCTGGCGATGTCGGTGCCCTGCTTCTTCTTCACCTTGAACATCAGTTCCCTCACGTCTGCCGGTACAGGGTTCATTCGGAGGGCGTTGAGTCCTCTCTCGAGCATATGGGTCTGGATTCCGGCCTTGTGGAACGGCGCGGTCCATTTGCGTACGGCCACGTTAGGGTTCTCGCCGAACAGGAGGTTCACCTGCTCGAATGCGCCTCCGTTGGTCTCGACCCTGTCGAAGCAGCCCATGTCAATGATCGCAGGAGCCACTTCCACGAGCTGGTCGACTCTCGGGACGTATTTTCCGGATGACTGCCACATATCCCTGTAGACGAGGGAGAATTTGATTTCACCTTTCATAAATGTGATATGACTATTGTTATTCCGTTTTCTTTTTTCCGGCTTGCGGCGCCGGTCCGGACCGGGTTACAAAAACCCAAAATCGTACAAATATAGGCAATTAATCGGGGGAATATGCCGATTTTAAAAAAAAATTGGCACGCTATTGCTTTTTAGGAATTATTGCGTACCTTTGCAATCCCAACATGGTATCCATAGTTCAGTTGGTAGAGCACCAGATTGTGGTTCTGGGTGTCGTGGGTTCGAGCCCCACTGGATACCCCACGGGAAAGCCGGATGAAGTTCGATTCACCCGGCTTTTTTATTTTCTTGTTGAATGTCAGAGACTTATCTTGCCCTTGATGCTGTAGAGCTCGGTGGAGGTGTAGTCGATGCTTCCTAGCCTTTCGCTATAGCGGCGGCTCCGTATGGTCACGGGAATCTCCTTCTTTCCTGAAGGAATCAGCTCTTTCAGGTCAAAGCTCGCCCAGGTCGTTCCCGCCACGAATCCGGACGGGTTCTGGCTGCCGTCAAACACGTCGCCATATGCATCGTGCCTGAGCCTGAGTCTCAGGGTGTCGGTCTCCCCGGGACTGTAACGCACCAGTTCAAGCCTGTGCACGGTTGAACTTGAATTCTTGAGTATCAGGTGCATGCGGAGATTGAGATAGGTTCCGGAAATCCAGCCGTTGTCTATTGATATGGGGTCGTCTCCCTCGATGTCGCTTTCCTCCACGGCTGCCTTGCAGAGGGGTTTCTCCGCATCGGTGATGCTTATGTCGTAGCTGCCGTCCGTATTCTTCCGGAGTATGTCGAAGGTTGCGATCACCCTGTCCCCGTCATTCAGGCCTGCATCGCTGCTGTCTTCGCAGATGTTGAATATCTGCCCCGTGTCGTCCACCAGGGCAGCCTCGCGAACGAAACCCGCCGTGGTCACATCGCCGACAGGTACTGCGGCGTCCTTGGCGCAGGAGGGGAGCAGCAGCGCCGCTGCCAGGATTGCAAGCGTCTTCCTCATTGCTTCACGGCTTTTTTCCTGCTCGGATGGCAGACTATCTGGACATCGATGTAGTCGACCTTGTAGCCCTTGAAACGCTTCTTTCCCAACTTCTCCGTCACCAGGTCCAGGAGCTCGTCGTCGATGAAATCCGTGTAGGAGTTGTTCGCGCTGTCATAGAGGTGAATATGGTTGAAGCTGTTCACGTCGAAGTACATCTTGTTGTAGGAACTGAGCCTTCTGTGGTAAACCCCTGCTTCCGAGAGGCCGGAAAGGATGTTGTACACTGACGCGACGGTCGCCTCCCTGCCGTTCTCGCTGATGGTACCGGCGACCATGTCGGCGCTGGCGTGACCCAACTTGAGCATGGCCTCGTGGACGGCCATCCTCTGTGGGGTGGCCTTCATACCGTGTCGCTTGAGATAGTCCCTGAACTCTTCCATTGTGGGAGGAGCGGGATGGTTCCTGTCAGTTTTCATAATGACCAAGTTCTTCGATTTGCTGTGCCCGACATACAAATATAGCAATTTTTGAATATACCAGCATTTTTTGCCATAACCCCTTGCGAAACTTTTCCCCGCCGCAGGTTTTCAGTCTGACCTGGACCCGTCCGGGAAACTCAAGTACCCGAATCGGGCATATTCCGGAAATATTGAGTATATTCGCAAAATTTATGTTTATACGTATGCCAGAGAAGATAAGAACACTCATCATAGGTTCCGGCCCGGCCGGATATACCTCAGCCATTTATGCTTCCAGGGCAGGTCTCTCGCCTGTGCTCTATGAGGGCATGGAACCGGGAGGACAGCTCACGACCACGACCGTGGTTGAGAATTACCCGGGTTTCGCGGAGGGCGTTGATGCCAACATCCTGATGGACCAGATGAAGAAACAGGCCCTGCGTTTCGGCACCGACATACGCCGCGGCCGCATACGCTCGGTCGATTTCTCCTCCAGGCCTTTCCGCCTGACGGACGACAAGGACAACGAACTGGTCGCCGACAGCGTGATTGTCGCCACGGGAGCGTCCGCAAGGTATCTGGGACTGCCTTCCGAGAACAGGTTCAAGGGTATGGGAGTGTCCGCATGCGCCACCTGTGACGGGTTTTTCTACAGGAAGAAGACCGTTGCCGTGGTCGGAGGCGGCGACACTGCCTGCGAGGAGGCCAGCTATCTTGCCGGCATATGCAGCAAGGTGTACATGATAGTCCGCAGGGACGTGCTCAGGGCTTCCAAGGCCATGCAGGAGCGTGTGATGAACACCGCAAACATCGAGATCCTCTGGAACTGCAACACTCAGGAGGTGCTCGGGGACATGAACGGTGTCACCGGAGTGCGTCTGCTCAGAAAGGATGGTAAGGTTTTTGATATCGACGTGGACGGCTTTTTCCTGGGCATAGGCCATCATCCCAACTCCGAGCTTTTCAAGGATTGGCTCAAGCTGGACGAGAATGGCTATATCGTCACCCTGGACGGCAGTTCGAGGACCAGTGTCGAGGGCGTCTTCGCTGCCGGTGACGTTCAGGACCCGCGCTACAGGCAGGCTGTTACCGCCGCCGCATCGGGATGCCGTGCCGCCCTTGATGTGGAACGTTACCTCCTCGAGAACAACTTATGATCAAGAAGATGAAGGTCTCAAGATTCTTTGCCGCAGTGCTCGCAGCAGTTGCTGCAGTATCCTGCAAGTCGCAGTATGACATTGTGCTGAACAGCTCGGACGTGAATCTCAAGTACGACGCCGCGATGGCATATTTCAATGAGGGCAAGTACTATAAGGCAGCTGCCCTGTTCGAATCCCTTTCCGTGCTCACGAACGGAACCGAAAGGGATGACACCGTCCAGTATTACTGGGGCCTGAGCAACTACAGGTACAAGGACTTCTATACCGCCGAGACCAACTTCGACCGTTTCGTGACCAATTTCCCGAGAAGCCCGTTCGCATCCGAGGCCCGTTTCCTCAGGATCGACTGCCTCTACCGCCAGACCCTGCGCTACGAGCTTGACCAGACCCCTACGCATATGGCGCTGAACGCCATCAGCGAGTACCTGAGGGAGTTCCCGGGGAACGACCACACCGGAGACTGCGCCGTAATGGTCAACGAACTGAACGGGAGGCTTGACAGGAAGGCATATGAAGCCGCGAAACTCTATTACAAGATGGAGGACTACATAGCCTCCAGGGTGGCTTTCAAGAACATACTCAAGGATGACGCGGACAATATCTACAGGGAGGACATACTCTACTATATCGCCAAGTCGTCATATAAATATGCTTCCCTGAGCGTCAGGGAGAAACAGAAGGAGCGTTATCTGACCTTCATGGACGATTACCTGAATTTCGTTGGCGAGCTTCCCGAATCGCCGTACCGCCGCGAGCTGGATGTGCTCTATGCGAGGGCGCAGAAGGCGCTGGGCAAATATACCGGCTCGGAGGATCTGCTGAAGGTGGATGACAGGACTCTCGAGAAGGAGCTCAAGAGCACGGAGAAGGCTTCGGGGAAATGATCCGAAAATTTTGAAACCTCCGCTCGGGGGCAGGCGTATTTATGATAAAACAAGGAAAGAGACAATAAATTATGGACAGAAAGAAAGTACCGACAAACACGGTCACAAGGGATATCAAGTATCTCGCCGAGCCGACCGGCAACATCTACAAGACCACCGTAGTCCTCTATAAGAGGGCCAACCAGATTGCCGCGGCTGAGAAGAAGGAACTCACAAAGAAGCTCGAGGATTTCAAGAACGAGCGCGATTCGATGGAGGAGATGTTCGAGAACAGGGAGCAGATCGAAATCTCCAAGTACTATGAGCGTCAGCCGAAACCGGGCCTTGTAGCCATCGAGGAGTTCATGGAAGGTGACCTGGACTACCGTACTGCAAAGCACGAGGAGGAATAGTTCATATGCTGAAGACGCTTCAGGTAAGAAATTACGTACTGATAGACTCGCTGGACATTGAGTTTCCGGCGGGTCTCGTCATTATTACCGGCCAGACAGGTGCCGGAAAGTCCATATTGCTTGGAGCGATTTCGCTGCTGCTCGGTGCCAAGGCCGATTCCTCCATGGTGGGGGAGTCCGCCGAGAACTGTGTGGTGGAAGCCCTTTTCGAACTGCCGGCTTCTCCGCTTCAGGAACTCTTCAGTGAGGAGGACCTGGACTGGAACGGCGGTTCCGTGACGGTCAGGAGAGTGCTTTCGCGCTCGGGCCGTTCCCGTGCCTTCGTCAACGACGAACCGGTGTCCCAGGCCCTGCTCGCGAGGATGTCCTCATATCTGATGGACATACACTCCCAGCACCAGACACTTATGGTCACTTCGGGACAGCACCAGCTTTCCCTGCTGGACCATTTCTGCGGAAATCCGGACCTTCTCGCGCGCTGCTCGGCGGCATATTCCGGCCTCGCTTCAGTCAGGAAGGAAATACGCGGCCTCAGGGAGGAGAAAGAAAGCTTGGCAGCCCAGCGTGAATATGACGAGGCGAGACTGGCCCAGCTTACGGCTGCCGCCCTCAGGGAAGGGGAGCTGGAGGAGCTGGAAAGCCGTCAGAAGACTCTGGCGAACGCGGAGCAGATAAAGTCTTCACTGCTGTCGGTGGATGCCCTGATGGAGCCTCAGGAGGATGAGGGCAGGAGCCTTGCTTCCCTGCTGAAGGAATGCGAGAGGCAGTTGGGTCACATTTCTGCTTACCTCCCTGAAGCCCGGACACTTGCAGGCAGGATTGAGTCCGCAAGGCTTGAACTGTCGGACGTTCTGGACGAGGTCCGCGGCCTCGGCACAGGTATTGAGGACTCCTCCGAATCCCTTGCCAGGACAGAGGAGAGGATGAGCCTGCTGTATGAACTCCTGCGCCGCTTCAACTGCCGCAATGAGGTTGAACTCATCGCGCAGAGGGATGTCCTTTCCGGACGCGTCCACGGTGGTGAGGACCTTGACGAACGCATATCCGCCCTTGAACGGAAGGAGGCGGACCTTTCTTCCGAATATGCCTCGCTGTGCGCGGAACTCCATCAGCGTCGCAGCAAGCGCGCGCCTGAACTCGCGGCCGAAATACAGGAGATGGTCCGTACCCTCGAGATGGAGAGGGCCGTATTCGGCATAAGCCTGGAGTCTTCCGCTCCTGGTCCTGCCGGGACGGATGCGGTGACTTTCCTGTTCTCTGCTTCGGGTTCGAAACCGGTGGCGCTGGCAAATTGCGCATCAGGAGGCGAACTGTCGCGTATTATGCTCTGTCTCAAGGCTGTAATGGCAAGATATGCCAATATGCCTTCGATGATTTTCGATGAAATCGACACCGGCGTCTCCGGTAGTGTCGCCGACAAGATGGGAGCCCTGATCTGCTCCATGGGGGAGCATATGCAGGTCTTCGCCATCACCCACCTGCCCCAGGTTGCGGTCAAGGGCAGCGCCCACTTTCTGGTCAGCAAGACCATTTCCCCGGACGGAATTGCGAAAACGGCCATCGACCGGCTTGCCGGTGATGACCGTGTAATGGAAATTGCCAGGATGCTGAGCGGTTCTGCTGTATCCGAAGCCGCCATCGCAAATGCGCGTGCCCTGATGGGCAAGGCCTGACCCCCGTTTCGAGGGTTCAGCCGCAGCATTACCTGTATGATTCTATCTTGTAGTCAGTCGTATAGACTACCCTTCTGATTCCCTGGTTCACGAAGCCTCCGTCTTCTTCTTCCGCGAAGAGGAAGTCATTCTGCAGCAGTTGCATCCTGTTCATGGATGCGAGCTTTTCCAGCCATCCCTTGCCATATTCGGCGCAGGCCGCGATGAAGAATCTGGCGATGTCATATCCCTGGAATGAGAACTGGGTAGGCTCGGTGCCGTAGAGCGCCCTGTATTCGAGGAGGAAGCGCTTGACCTGCGGGGAGTCGTAGTCGATGTTGTATGAGAGTGACGCGTGCATCCTCAGGTTGTGCAGGTTCTCCACGTCTATGGTGTTGTATGCCCTGATGCGGGAAGAACTGTAGAGCACGATTTCGTGTTTGCGGAACACCAGCTGGTTGAGGTTCCTGACCACGTCGTTCACGAAAGCCTCGCTCTCGGAGGCGATGATCACCCTGTTCAATCCCTTGCCCATGAGCGAGGCCAGCGCGTCGCCCACGTTCCTTCCCTGAAGTATGCTGTAGGAATATGGCGTATATTCCACCCCGGAGTTGCGCAGCAGGGCATCCATCCTTGCGGGCAGTTCCGTGGATGCGGCTCCCTTTTCGGAAATCATCAGGACCTTGTCCCCTGCGGAGAGGTCGTGCCTGATCCAGTCCACCATATCCTCGTACTGGACGTCATATGATGTCGGGGCCTGTATGAAATGATGCCTGCCTTCGGTGAGGGCTCCGGCCTTGTGGTCCAGAGGCGAGACGACCGGTGTGCGGGTGCTGTCGATGGCCAGGAGATTCCCCAGGTCACGGCTTGATATGGGACCGATGACCAGGTCGTTGGACGAAACGGCTTCCGCACCGACCGGAATCCTGCCCTGCCGGGCATCATATACCTGCAGGTTGGTGCTTATTCCCATCTGGCCCAAATCCCTGATACCCATAAGGAAACCCGAGTAGAAATCAAAGCTGTTGACGTTCGGGCCGGCGGCTGCGCTGAAAGGAAGGATGAGCATGGCGTTGACCTCCTTGCGCGGCGCGAACCTGTCGAAGAAGTCGTCGATTGTACCATGTATCCTGTCGAGTGTGCCCTCCCCGCCTTTCTCTTGGGTGGCGGAATCTTCCTCTTCAGCAGCGGGAACCGCTTCTTCAAGTTCGGCTACGGCCGTCTCCCCTTCGGGTATGACCAGTTTCATCCTAGTCTTTACCTTGCCGTTCTTAAGGCCGTTTGCCGCGGCTATGGCTTCGGAGCTGACCCCGTACTTGGCGGCTATATCCTCCAGGCTCTCGAACCACTTTACCACGTGGATGCGGGCATTGTCCTGTGGCACAGCCACTTGAACTGTTTTGGACTCCTGCTCTGACGCTTTGTCGTCATTCTTTGAGGATGTCTCCCCTTCGGATACGATGGGGATGCGGAGTATGGTGTTCTTCCTGAGGCCTTCGTTCCTGAGGTCGAATTCCCTGTTGGCGTCACAGATCTGGTCGACCGTGACGCCGTAGGCCTTCGCTATCGAAAAGAGGGTCTGCTTCTCGAGCACCACGTGGGAGTAGTACAGCCTGCCTTCGCTGTCACGGATCTTGTCCCTGGATACCGTGATTGGCGGCTGCACATAGTCCTGTGCCACGACTGCCTGGACCTGAAAGGCCAGTATCAGCGCTAATGTCGCGAGAACCCTCTTCATCATTCAGCGTATCACTTGCTTTCCTTGGACTTGTTGGAAACGTACTCCTCGTTGAGTCCGGCGATTATCTCGTCGGTGATGTCGAGGGCAGCGTCACCTGTTACCACCGGTGCGGAGAGCATCTCTCCCTGGGTGGTGAGGATGAGGGCGTACTTCTTGGTCTCGTTGAACTTCTTCACGAACTTGTCGATGGCGTCAGCGAGCTGGTTCATCATGACTGCCTGCTCTTCGTTGATTTCCTGCTCCTTCTGGGCAGCATAGTTCTGGAACTCCTGCTGCTGCTCGGCGAGCTTCTGGCTCTGGACCTCGGCTACTGAACGGGTGATGAGACCCTTGTTGATCTTCTCCTGGAAAGCGTTCACATCGCTCTGAAGCTTGTTGCCCCTGCGGGTGACTTCCTGGTCGATGCTCTGAACCTTTGATTCCACTGCTGAACGGAGCTCGTTGGCCATGTCATATTCCCTGAGCACCCTGTCAAGGTTGAAATAAACGATCGCGCCCTTCTCCGCCGATGCCGTAACGGCAGCGTTTTCGCCGCCTTCGGCAGATGTAGAGTTGTTGCAGGCCTGGAAACTTGTGGCAGCGGCAGCGAGTGCGATGACGCTGATGATGAGTGATGTCTTTTTCATTATGTTTTTTCTTAAATTTCTTCGATTTCTTTGATGCAGAACGCAAAACTACTAAAAATTCCGAATCTTCTCAAGGTATGCCCGTATAGTTTTCTCCAGCCCCATATACAGGGCGTCGCAAATGATGGCGTGTCCTATGGAAACTTCGTCCGTCCAAGGTATGGTGCGGATGAAATAACTCAGATTGTCCAGATTCAGGTCGTGGCCGGCGTTGAGCCCGAGCCCGCATTCCCTCGCCGCCTGCGCGGCCTTCAGGTATGGAGCTATCGCCGCCTCCCTTCCGGAAGGATAATCTTCGGCATATGCCGCCGTGTACAGCTCGACCCTGTCGGCTCCGCAGCGAGCTGCTCCCTCGACCATTTTCGGGTCGGGGTCCACGAATATGGAGGTGCGGATTCCGCGGGCCTTGAACTCTCGGCACATCTCGGTGAGGAAGGCCTCGTTCCGGATGGTGTCCCATCCCGCGTTCGAGGTGATGGCGTCAGCTGCGTCCGGAACCATGGTTACCTGTGCCGGGACTACTTCCTCGACCAGTTCGATGAAAGAGGGGATAGGGTTGCCCTCGATATTGAACTCGGTGTGTATCAGAGGTTTTATGAGTCTAACGTCGGAGTAGCGTATGTGGCGCTCATCCGGTCTCGGGTGGACAGTGATGCCTTCGGCACCGAAGTTCTCGCAGTCGACGGCGGCCTTTTCCACGTCGGGCATATTCCCGCCCCTGGCATTGCGCACCGTGGCTATCTTGTTGATGTTGACACTAAGTCTTGTCATGGCAGTATCGCTTTATCATATGTGGGAATCTCCTGACTCCCCGCTCGGCGTCCCCGGAGGGACGGATGTTTTCATTTTCCAAAAATAGATATAAAAATGAGAGTTTTAACAAATAATGTGCTAATTTTGACCTTTCATTCATAGCGTGTGCGTGATGCGCCCCCGCGTGAATGACAGACTTACCACCAAAATACCAACCGGTACCGAAAAATGAAACTTGGAACAGTCATCAGAAATGACGCCCTCAGGACGGACAGCAGGTTCCTGAACCTGGTCTCGCAGCTCCGGAGGGAGTCTTATGAACTTTACGACATAAATTCAAAGGCGGACATCCAGCCGGGGACGGACCTGGTCCTGAGCATAGGAGGCGACGGAACCTTCATACTTGCCGCCCAGCTCGTGGCAGATGTCGGTCTTCCCATACTCGGCGTGAATCTCGGAAGGCTGGGATTCCTCTCTGAAAACAGTCTCGATTCAGTCGTTCCGGCGCTGCTCAGCGGAGATTTCACCGTGGAATACAGGACCATGCTGAACGCCACCCTCAAGGGCAGGAACGCCCGCAGGGACATAGGCCTGCTGCCATATGCGGTGAATGAGGTTTCATTGCACAGGAAGGGCACGGCGGTGCTCGGAATCAATGTGACCGTGGACGGGGACACCCTGCCTACCTACTGGGCCGACGGTCTGCTGGTGGCTACCAGCTCCGGCTCGACGGCATATTCCCTGAGCGTGGGCGGCCCTATCTGTATGCCGGACGCGAAGGTGCTGATCATCACGCCTATAGCTCCGCATAACCTGAACGTCAGGCCGCTGGTGGTTCCGGAGTCTGCAAAGATTTCCATATCAATACAGTGCAGGGATGACAAGGCCATACTCACGATGGACAACCAGACTGTCGAGATAGACCCGGCCTGGACCATAAACGTCTCCGTGGCACAGTTTTCGCTCAAGCGCATCCGGCTTGCAAAATCGGAGTTCGTGAAGGCTCTCACGAGCAAGCTTTTCTGGGGTGAAGACATTAGAAACACGGAAATCTGATGGAGAAATCAATACCTGTTCACGTCTCTGCCATAATGGACGGAAACGGCCGTTGGGCTCAGAGGCAGGGAAAAGAAAGGGTCAACGGGCACGTTGAAGGCGTACGCCGCGTCCGCGAATGCGTGGAGCAGTGCATAGCCAGGGGCGTGCGGTATTTTTCGGTATATGCCTTTTCTGAGGAGAACTGGAACCGTCCTGCAGCGGAGGTCGGATTCCTGATGCAGCTTATGCATAAGTCCATTTTTGACGAAATGGAGAGCCTTCTGGCAAACGGGGTCCGTTTCAGGGTCCTGGGCAATATGGAACGTATCGCTCCCGAACTGAGGGAAGCCATTGCGCAGCTTGAGTCCATGACAGCCTCCAACGACAGGCTGGACCTTATCGTCTTCCTCAGCTACAGCGGGCGCTGGGACATACTCCAGGCCGCCAGGCGCATCGCCCTGGAACGTCCTCAGGACGCGGCATCACTCACAATGGAGGATTTCAGTTCATATCTGGTCACTGCCGGCATACCTGACCCGGACCTGATCATCAGGACCTCCGGGGAGCAGCGTATCAGCAATTACCTGCTCTGGCAGGGCGCATATTCGGAGTTCTACTTCACCGACACTCTCTGGCCTGATTTCGGACGCGAGGAACTGGACAGGGCCCTGGACAGCTATGCCTCGAGGGACAGACGATACGGTAAAGTCAAATAATTGCTATATTTGCATTCTCAGTACTACAAGATGACCAGACATTTCGACATAATCATATTCCTTGCATCGGCCTTTTTGCTCCTGTCGTCCCTGTCGGCATATGCCCAGGGCGGGAAGGAGGAGTTCAACGTGGACTATGACCATCCGAAGCCTTATATACTCGGCGGCGTGGAGGTGGAAGGCAATACCTATCTGGGAAAGGACCAGATTCTGCAGCTTTCGGGTCTGCGTGAGGGGATGGAGCTGGAGATTCCGGGTGAGCAGGCTTCTGCCATCGTGAACAGGCTCTGGCAGCAGAGGTATTTCCAGAACGTTTCCATCGAGGTGGATTCGCTTTCCGCGGCAAGGGACTCGGTGTGGCTGCGCATAAAGATCGAGGAGCGTCCCCGCGTGTCCCAGTGGATATATTCCGGGATAAAGAGCGGAGAGAAGAAGGAAATCGAGGAAAGGACGGGACTCCGCCGCGGACGGGAGTTCTCCGAATATGTCGAGAAGACCACCATCGACATCATCAAGCGCTATTTCAAGGAGAAGGGCTTCATGAATGCGGAGGTGAGGACCGAGGTCAAGAAGGACACCATGGTCAAGAATGCCATCAGGGTCAATTTCATAGTCGACAGGGGAGAGAAGGTCAGGATACGTGAAATTAATTTCAACGGCAGGCCTGAGGACATCAGCGAGTTCAAACTGGCCAAGTCGATGAAGAAGACCAAGTCCCGCAAGATTTACAACTTCTTTCATACCAAGAAATTCAGTGAAAAGGAGTATCCGAATGACAAGAAGGAGCTCATAGCGGCATATAATGAGGCGGGTTACCGTGACGCGCGTCTGGTGAACGACTCCATATATTATGTGGAGCCGGGCAGGCTCGGAATCGACCTGAATGTGGACAAGGGCCGCAAGTACTATTTCAGGAACATCACCTGGACCGGTAACTCGGTATATGACTCCGACCAGCTGAATTCCGTTCTCCAGATCAAGAAGGGGGACGTGTATGACCTGGTGACCATGCGCAAGAGGCTTACCGGCGGCGGAAAGCAGAATGAGATGGACGTGTCCAAGATTTACCGTGACAACGGTTATCTCTTCTTCGACGTGACTCCGGTGGAGGTCTGCATCGAGGGTGATTCCGTGGATGTGGAGATGAGGATAGTGGAGGGCAAGCCTGCCACTCTCAACAACATCATCATAAACGGAAATGACCTTACGAACGAGAGGGTGGTCAGAAGGCAGCTGTTCACCAAGCCGGGCCATCTCTTCAGCCAGACCGATTTCGAGCGCTCGATAAGGGAAATCGCTTCTTTGGGCCAGTTCGACCCTGAGGCAATTATGGGTGAGGGAGGATATTCCCTCATGCCTGACCCGAACAGCAATACGGTCGACATCATATACAACGTGACGGAGAAGCCTTCCAGCCAGCTGGAACTTTCCGGAGGTTGGGGTGGAAGGACTTTCGTCGCTACGGCGGGAGTCAGCTTCAACAATTTCTCCACCAGGCGTTTCTTCGACAAGTCGGCGTGGAGACCGGTGCCTCTCGGAGATGCGCAGAACCTTGCGTTCCGTTTCCAGACCAGCGGTACGTACTACACGGCGCTCTCGGCCAGCTTCTCGGAGCCTTGGCTCTTCGGCAAGGAACCTACTTCGCTCAGCCTGTCGGCATATTATACCAGGCAGACCAACTCATATCTGGCCCTGAACATACTCAGCCACGACAAGGAGATGGAGATTTACGGCTTCTCCGCCGGTCTGGGAAAGCGTCTGAAGTGGCCTGACAACTATTTCGTGCTCTACAACCAGTTGAACTGGCAGACTTATGAGCTTACCAACTGGTATGAGAACTATTTCATCTTCGATGACGGTATAGCCCACAACCTGAGCTACACCCTCGGTCTCTCGAGGAACTCGACTGACCAGCAGCTCTTCCCGCGTTCGGGTGAGAACGTGTCCTTCTCGGTATCGCTCACACCGCCATATTCCCTCTTCAGGAAACATGACATCGACCAGGACGGCAACAGGTTTGCGGTTTCCAGCTACAAGGACGTGAACTATGACAACTGGTCCGCGCGTGACCGCTACAAATGGATCGAGTACCACAAGTGGTCGCTCAAGGCTGATTTCTACCAGAAGATCGTGGGCAATCTCGTCCTCAGGACCAGGTTCCAGTTCGGTTATCTGGGTTACTACAACAGGAAGTGGGGCTATTCTCCTTTCGAGGGCTTCTGGGTCGGAGGTGACGGTATGACCGGTTACAGCACCTACGGTACCGAGGTCATCTCGCTCCGCGGTTACGAGAACTACTCTCTCACCCCGAAGACATATTCCCAGTACAACAGTCAGGGAATGGCTTATTCCGGAAACCTGTATGACAAGTTCACGCTCGAGCTGCGTTATCCGCTCGTGATGCAGCCCAGCTCCACCATATTCGCGCTGGCGTTCCTCGAGGGAGGTAACTGCTGGTCTGACATAAGGGACTTCAATCCGTTCCAGATCAAGAGGTCTGCCGGTGTCGGCGTGAGGATATACCTGCCTATGATCGGCCTCCTCGGTCTTGACTGGGGCTACGGTTTCGATGACGCAACAAACGGCGGCAGCCAGTTCCACTTCATCATCGGACAGGAATTCTGACAAATTATAAAACAGTACATAACATGAAAAAGATTTTTCTCATCATCGCTGCGGCTGCGCTTTCTTTCGCGGCATCGGCACAGGGCGCAAAATTCGCCTATGTAAACTACACAGAGCTTGTGCAGCTCATGCCTGAAGCTGACCAGGCGCGCGCGCAGATAGACGCTCAGAGCCTTGAGTTCGAGGAGACCTATCAGGGAATGATCGAGGAGTTCCAGACCAAGTACTCCCAGTATCAGCAGAAGTCTTCCACCTGGACCGCATCAGTCAAGGAGAGCAAGGAGAAGGAACTCACCGACATCCAGAACAGGATCCAGGAGTTCCAGCAGACCGCTTCCGCAGAGCTTCAGCAGTCACAGCAGTCCCTGATGGCCCCTATCCAGGAGAAGGCTCTCCAGACCGTGGAGCAGCTCGCAAAGGACGGCGGCTACACCTGTGTGTTCGAGGTTTCTTCAGTGCTCTATCTGGACAAGAACCAGTGCACCGACCTCACCCCTGCGGCGAGGAAGGCGCTCAACATCCCTGAGGGAAGGACAATCGAATCCCTCCAGGAGGAACTTCTTGCGGCGCAGCAGGCAAGGCAGTAGTGAGATTTTTTTGACAACTCGAGGGGAATGCATTACGGATGTTTAATGCATTCCTCTTTTTTGTTCCGAATTTGTTGTTTTCCTACTTTTTATTAGTAGATTTGCGGTGCTAAAACGATATAGTCATCAAACACTAAATATCATTCACTAAAATCATGAAGACAGAAGTTATAATGGCGAAACTCCAGGCCAAGTATCCTAATGAGAAGGAGTATCTTCAGGCCGTTCAGGAGGTTCTCGAGTCTATCGAGGAAGTCTACAACCAGCATCCTGAGTACGAGAAGGCTAAGATTGTAGAGCGTATGGTCGAGCCGGACCGTATTTTCACTTTCCGTGTCACCTGGGTTGACGACAAGGGTGAGGTTCAGACCAACCTCGGTTACCGTATTCAGTTCAACAGCGCCATTGGACCATATAAGGGTGGTCTCCGCTTCCACAAGGCTGTGACCCCTTCAATGCTCAAGTTCCTCGGATTCGAGCAGACTTTCAAGAACGCGCTCACCACTCTCCCTATGGGCGGTGCGAAGGGTGGTTCGGATTTCGACCCTGTCGGAAAGTCAAATGACGAAATCATGCGTTTCTGCCAGGCTTTCATGCTTGAGCTCTGGAACTGCATCGGTCCTGACCAGGATATCCCTGCAGGTGACGTAGGTGTGGGCGGCCGTGAGATCGGTTATCTCTACGGTATGTACAAGAAGCTTGCACGCCAGTACAATACCGGTGTCCTCACCGGAAAGGGCGGCACCTGGGGCGGTTCAATCCTCCGTCCTGAGGCAACAGGCTTCGGTGCCCTCTACTTCGTACACCACGTGCTTGACAAGGCCGGCAAGTCCATCGAAGGCAAGAAGGTCGCTCTCTCAGGCTTCGGTAACGTCGCATGGGGCGCAGCCACCAAGGCTACCCAGCTCGGCGCAAAGGTCGTAGCTATCTCCGGACCGGACGGCGTTTGCCATATTCCTGACGGAATCACTTCAGAGATGATCGACTACATGCTTGAGATGAGGGCTTCCAACCGCAATATGGTGGAGGATATGGCTACCAGATTCCCTGACAAGGCTCATTTCACCGCAGGCAAGAAGTCATGGTGCATCCCTTGCGACATCGCTCTTCCTTGCGCATTCCAGAATGAGCTCAGCGAGGATGACGCGAAGGAACTCGTTGCCAACGGCTGCTGGTGCTGCTGTGAGGTTTCCAATATGGGTTGCCAGCCTGGTGCTATCCACTATTTCCAGAACAACGGCATACTCTTCGCTCCAGGTAAGGCTGTCAACGCCGGCGGCGTAGCTACTTCAGGCCTCGAAATGACCCAGAATGCAAGCCACATCAGCTGGTCTGCACAGGAGGTGGATGACAAGCTCCACTTCATCATGCAGAGCATCCACGAGCAGTGCGTCAAGTTCGGTACCCAGCCTGACGGTCGTGTGGACTATGTGAAGGGCGCGAACATCGCCGGTTTCATGAAGGTCGCACAGGCTATGCTTGAGCAGGGAACTATCTAGAAAACTTCTACAGCGGAACTCATATCCATGGGGCTGGCCGGAAACGGCCGGCCTTTTTCATTTGGCGGTCAGACTTTTTGGTTCGCCTGCCGGCCCTGATCCCTGTCTCTTGGCATGCGCCTTCGGGGCAGAGCATTTTGGGTGGCCGTAGGTTTCCGAATGACAAATATATTTCCTAACTTTGCTAGTCATATGACCTTCTGCTGAAGAATATAATTCAAATAATATACGACATGTCAACTAAAAAACTGAACATGAAGTTTTGTGTACTTCTGCCTATAGTGCTGATAGTCACAATCTTCCTTCTTGCAGTGCCGACCAGTTTCTTTGGTATTGAAGCACTTACCGCCGTTCAGCAGAGAGTCATCGCTCTCTTCGTGTTCGCGGCTCTCATGTGGATGTTCGAGATCATCCCGAACTGGACAACCTCACTTCTGGTGATAGTCCTTTCCCTCCTTATGGTTTCGAACAAGGGTCTGGGCTTCCTTTGCAAGCCTGAATTCGGCCAGCTTGTGGATTACAAGTCCCTTATGGCCTCATTCGCCGATCCTGTGGTCATGCTCTTCCTCGGAGGTTTCGTCCTCGCAATCATGGCGGAGAAGTACGGTCTTGACGTGACAATGGCGAGGTTCCTCCTCAAGCCTTTCGGCACCAACCCCAAGATGGTGCTCCTCGGCTTCCTTCTGGTCATCGCGGTATTCTCCATGTTCATGAGCAACACCGCTACCGCAGCCATGATGCTCGCTTTCCTTGCTCCTGTGCTTGCCGTGCTCCCTAAGGACGACAAGGGCCGCATAGGTCTCGCCCTGGCCATACCTGTAGCAGCGAACCTCGGTGGTATAGGAACCCCTATCGGAACCCCTCCGAACGCTACCGCCGTCAAGTTCCTTGCCGAGGCAGGATATGAAGTGAACTTCGTGGAGTGGGCTGTACGTATGATTCCTTACGTGCTCATAATGATTGTCATCGCATGGGTGCTGCTCCAGATCCTCTTCCCGTTCAAGTCCGACAAGGTCGTGCTTGAGATTCCTGAGAACAAGCGCGAGAAAGACTGGAAGACCACCGTGGTATGGGTTACCTTCATCGGCACCATACTCCTCTGGGCTACCGAGCAGATACATCACGTCAACTCCAATGTTGTCGCCCTCATTCCTCTGGCAGTGCTCTGCGCTACCGGCATATTCACCAAGGACGACATCAAGGAAATCAACTGGACCGTCCTCTGGCTCGTGGCCGGCGGTTTCGCGCTCGGAACGGCGCTCCAGGGCAGCGGCCTCGCCAAGGTGCTCATCCAGGCCATTCCTTTCGGAACCATGCCTGTGCTCCTGGTGTTCCTTGTAGCCGGCGTAGTCTGCTACTTCCTTTCCAACTTCATCAGCAACTCCGCTACCGCGGCTCTGCTCATCCCTATCCTCATCGTGGTAGCCGAGGGTATGGCTGATCCGGCAGCTGCCAACAATGCGGCGTTCGTGGCTCTCGGCGGTACTCACGCAATGATTTCATTCATCGCTGTCTGCGCATCCATCGCGATGCTCTTCCCGATTTCCACACCACCGAATGCCATCGCATCCTCTACCGGACTCGTATCTACCAGCGAAATGTCCAAGATCGGTATCATCGTCGGAATCATCGGTTTCGTGATTGGTTTCTTCTGGTTGACCAAGATCTTCCCTTTCGCTACAGTATAATTACCTGAACCCGAAGCCTCCCGGAATTCACGGCCCGGGAGGCTTTTTATCAATTGTGTACAATGAAAAGACTGAATCTAGCAATCGCAGCATTGCTGCTTCCTGTACTTGCGATGTCAGCACAGGAGTCGAAGCCACAGCTCAAGTGGTACGGTTTCATCAGAAACTACTTCACCTACGACACACACGAGGGCAAGTCCGGCACCGAGGACTTCTTCTACTATCTTCCATATGACAATCCGAACAGCGGAACTTCAGAGGCTGATCCTTATCAGGTCGGAACCTTCCGTTTCGCCGCCCTCACCTCCCGTCTGGGCGTGGATGTCAGCGGATATGAGATTTCAGGCTGGAAGGCAGGAGCGAAGATCGAGGCCGACTTCTACAGCGGAGTCAGCGGCGTGACCGGAACTGCAACCTTTCGTCTCCGTCAGGCATATATGACACTCGCGAAGAACGACTGGTCATTCAAGATCGGACAGGCTTGGCATCCTATGGCAGCGGATATGCCGGATGTGACCAGCCTCAACACCGGAGCTCCTTTCGGACCTTTCTCACGTACCCCGCTTGCCAGCGCTGACCTGAGGCTTTCTGATGCACTCAGTCTCACTGCTGCCGGCATATGGCAGATGCAGTACACTTCCGCCGGCCCTGCAGGCGCCAGCGCGAACTACATCAAGTACGGCTGCACCCCGGAGTTCTATCTCGGACTCAATGTGAAGGAAGGCGGTTTCGTCGGACGCATCGGAGCTAATGTGCTCTCGATCAGGCCTAGGGCCTACAATACCGCCAACGGTGCATATGCCGCCGGTGCGGAGCGTGTGAACGACAGGATCACCACTGCATCCCTGTTCGCATATGCCCAGTACAGCAAGGACCTCTTCTCCGTGAAGTTCAAGACCATCCTTGCTCAGGCAGGTGAGCATTTCAACCTCAACGGCGGATATGCTGTAAGCAAGATGAATACGGATGGAAGCTGGGATTATCTTCCTACGCGAAACTCTTCATCCTGGATCAGCCTCAAGTACGGAAAGAAGCTCCAGGGCGTGCTCTTCGCGGGTTATGTGAAGAATTTCGGAACTGCCGAGGACATACTCTCCCACGACATGATCTACTTCAGCAAGAACAGCTACAAGAACATGAATCAGATGTGGAGGCTCACCCCGGCCGTCATCTACAACCTCGGAAAGGTGACCTTCGCTCTCGAGTATGAGCTTACCAGCGTTGAATATGGTAAATTCGGTGCCAACGACAAGCGTGCACTTGCCACCGAGGATCTCCACTGGGTGTCCAACAACCGCCTTCAGCTGATGGCAAAATACGCTTTCTAGCGGACAGGCAAGTGTATATGAAAACAGGGAGGTTGATTCAACCTCCCTGTTTTGTTGTCGGGATGATCCGACTCGAACGGACGACCCCTACGTCCCGAACGTAGTGCGC
>JAEDLE010000085.1 GCA_016295455.1 Bacteroidales bacterium | reverse complement strand
TCATCATATTCCAGTAATTATTGCCGTCCTAGCCGTAAAGTTCATCCTTACCGAGCGAGACGAGCCTGTTTACCGCCACATAGGTGCTGGCCAGACATATGACCAGACCCGCGGCTATCACTATTCCCATCACAAGGAGGAGCAGGTCCACCCTGAATATGCTGAAGAGCTGAGCGAACTCGGCCTTGACCACGAAGAGCGAGAGGACCAGCATCAGGATTGCCAGCATGGAGGCGAACAGTCCCATGAAGAGGGCCTTCACCAGGAAAGGCGCCCTGATGAACGACCTGGTCGCGCCTACCAGCTTCATCGTGTGCACGGTGAACCTCTTGTCATAGAAGCTGAGCCTCATCGTGTTGTTTATCAGCACGAAAGAAATGAACATCAGCAGGGCGATGAACACCGCTATGACTGAGGATATGCGGCTGAGGTTGGAATTGAGGGTCTCCACGAGCGAACTCTGGTAGACCAGCTCGTCCACCTGGGGATACTCCGTCAGGAGTTTCTCCACCGCCGCAAGACTGTCCGGGGACACGTGCTCGGCCTTCAGGGTCAGGTTCAGCGAAACCGGGATGGGCGAAGTCTCGAACACGTCGAGGAAATCCTCCCCGAGCATCTGCTTCATCTCACGCTCGCCCTGCTCCCTGGAGATATACTCCGTGGCCCTCACGAAAGGCAGCGAGTCGACCAGGGACTTGAACCCGAGCGCCTCGTCCTCCCCGACCTCCGGCTTCATCAGCACGCTCACTGCCATATTCTCCTTGAAATAGTCGGAGACCGTGCCGGTGTTGACCAGCAGCAGGCTGCCTATCCCGACAAGGAAAAGCACAAGGCTGATGCTGACCACCGACGAGATGTACGCGTTGGCGATACGCTTCCTGATTATTCTGTTCTCCGTTTTGGACATAGTCTGTGAATAGCGTTCAAAGTTAGCCAATTATAATAATATGAAAAAATTTTCGTAACTTTGTGGGATAAAAATCAAGAAAATGGGAGATTCTGCAAAGAGAGTTCTTTTCGTCAATTCAGAGATATTTCCATATGTCCCGGAGACCTTCGAATCCAGCCTCGGAAGAAGGCTCCCGCAGGGCATACAGGAGAGGAAGAAGGAAATCCGTTCATTCATGCCCAAGTACGGCTGCATCAATGAAAGGAAGAACCAGCTCCATGAAGTGATCAGGCTTTCAGGGATGAACATCATAATCAACGACGTCGACAGGCCTCTGGTCATCAAGGTGGCCTCCATCCCGACAGCCCGCATGCAGGTTTATTTCATCGACAACGAGGACTACTTCCACAGAAAGGCCCTTTTCCGTGAAGAGGACGGCAGTTTCTGCCCCGACAATGCCGAGAGGGCGATATTCTTCGCCAGAGGCGTGCTCGAGACCGTGAAGAAGCTCAGGTGGGCCCCGGACATCATCCACTGCCACGGATGGATTTCCCACGTGCTGCCGCTCTACCTCAAGAAAGCCTACAGCAACGACCCGATATTCGCTTCAAGCAAGGTGATCCTTTCGCTCTATGACGACACTCCGGCCGAGACTTTCTCGGAAGACTTCGCCCGCCTCGTGCTGATGGACGGAGTCGGCGAGTCCGACGTGGAACTGCTCAAGGATCCTACTGGCATAAATCTTGCGAAAACAGCCGCTCTGCAGAGCGACGGAATCATCGTGGCCGGAGCATCGGTCGACAGCGGACTTGTCGGCTTCTGCAAGGATTTGAAGATCCCTGTCCTCGACTACGACGCCAAGGCAATGGAAGACGGCAGTTGGATCGAAGGGTATAACGCATTTTACGACCGTTTTTAACTGATGAACGCAAGATCACTGAGCCTGCTCGGTCTGGGCCTTGCCGTAATGGCATCCTGTGTCAATGTGGACAAGAGGCTCGGACAGGACTATCTGGCAACGAACCAGCAGTACAAGATATACACAGCCGAGTTCCCGATAGAGGACATCGAGATGGCATATCCCGAGGAACTCTCCTCACTGGACAACTACCGTTTCACCATAGGTGCCGTCAGGGACGAGACCTTCGGGCTCAGCACCAGGGCAACCACATTCACCCTCGTGCCTCTGGTGGACACCCTGGACTTCGGAAAGCCGGGGACCAGGAAGGTGAAGCGCTTCCAGTTCTCCGCCCCGCTCGACACCACGTCATACACCGACCCGAGCCAGAAACACATACTCCAAAACATCAATGTATATGAAGTCGAGGAATATGTAGACCTGACACAGAACGCTCCGCAGGTAAAGCACGGCAGCAGGAGAATCACCAAGGGCATTCCCATCTTCAACGGAAAGGACTCTCTCCGTTTCGAGTTCAGCGAGGAATTCGCCCTCAAGTATATGGAAATAGAACAGGCCGACCTGGATTCCATAACGACATATTCGAAGAAATTCCCTGGCATATACATGGATACTGACGCCCCGTATGGTGACGGCGGCCGAATAAACGTGTTCAAACTGCCTCTGGACGTGTACAAGGGCTACATTTACGGCAGTTACGCTTCCCTGAACATCGAGGCGGAATATGAGGGCAAGGGCGTGGTGGACACGACTTTCTATTTCACTCTCGGCCCGGTTTCGATGTACGACTACAGCAGCCTCGAGCAGACCACCGTCACGTCGCAGCCACAGGTCGCATACAACCTCTCCACCAGCGAGAGCGCCTCAATGGCGGGCAAGGCAGGAGAGATCTGCTACTTCGAGGGAGGCAAGGGCCTGAAGCCTGTCATCAAGGCGGCGGCACTCAGGGAGAAGATACTCAACGAGGTGAGCGCTCACGGCGACCCTTCCGAAATCATAGTCAGCAAGGCCAGCATCACCCTTCCGTTCGAATTCCCGGAGGACTATGAGGACATGATATTCTATCCGACCACCCTCAGCCCTACCTGCAGGGTAGTGAACGACAAGGAGGAAGTCAGCTTCGCCAACCTCACTGACGCCAGCATATCCTCGGAGAACCAAGGAGACATAGACAGGTCAAATCTCTGCTACGCCCCTGACATCACCCATCACGCGCAGGAGCTCATCACCCTCAAGGACGAGTCCAAGGTCGACAACTACGACATTTGGTTCCTCGCTGTCGCGGTAGAGGACGTAACCTCCACAGGAACAACCATATCCAACAG